>JACTMZ010000064.1 GCA_014584375.1 Verrucomicrobiota bacterium
CGTAAAGCGAACGCCGTCCGACGAGGATCGTCGCTGCGTTTATGTGACTCTGACCCACAATGGGGACACCGTGTTGGAAAAGCTCGCTTCGACGCACCGGGCCGAACTCAAATCCGCCGGGCCGCTGCTCGCCGATCTGCTGCGGCGTCTCAACCTGCCGGCCGGGGAGTGAGGGTGGCGACATATCGCTACGGCGAGGTGCAGACGGATTTTGCGCTGCGCATCGGTGTTTCACGCCGGATGTCGCGCATGCGTCCGGCGCCCTTTGACCTGTGGCTGCGCGCTCTCGCTCCCTCGGAAAAGCTGGAAGGCCGCTTCCGAAAAAAATTGATTTCATTTTCCGAATTCGCCGCCGCTTACCGTGGCGAGATGCGGCGAACGGAACCGCGTCAACTCATTGAGCTCCTGGCATTCCTCGCCGAAGAACAAGCCGTCAGCCTCGGTTGTTCCTGCGAAGACGAAGCCATTTGCCACCGTTCCATTTTACAATCCCTCATCAAGGTTGTTCCGCCTTTAAAAAGGCGATGGAACCCGCGGCATGAAAGCGCCAGCCCCGTGTGCTTCATGGAGGAAGAACCGTAACATCCCAAAATTTCTAATGAAAAAAATCGGCCTTGTCGGCGGGCTCAGCCCGGAATCCACCGTTCATTACTACCAGCGCCTTTGCCGCAGCCATAATGAGCGGCACGGCGCGTTGAACTTTCCGGAAATCAGCATCGAGAGTCTCAATCTTCAACAGCTGATCGGACTATTTGGAAAAAACGACTGGGACGGCGTGGCTTCGATTCTTTTGTCCGCCCTTCACCGCCTCAAGGCTGCGGGGGCGGATTTCGCCGCCATCCTGGCCAACACGCCCCACAACGCCTTCGATCTGATCCGCGATTCCTCGCCACTGGAAATTCTCACAATCATGGACGCCACCGCGCGCGGACTCCTGCGCGACGGGCGAAAAAACGTCGCGCTGTTGGGAACCCAGGCCACCATGGAATTTGGATTTTTCCAAAGGCATTTTGCAAAAAACGGCATCGCAACCCTGGTGCCCGACGCGCCGCAGCGAAAGGAATTGGATCGCATCATTTGGGAGGAGCTTTCCCACGGAAATGTTCATCAAAATTCCCGCGACGCCGCAGCAGTCATGATCAACAACCTGCAGAAACAGGGTGCGGAAGCCGTGATTCTCGGATGCACGGAACTCGGCCTGCTCATCAAACCCGAAGACACACCGCTTCCCCTTTACGACACGCTGGAATTGCATGCGGACGCCATTTTGGAATTTGCTTCCGGGCAATCACCGGATGTCACCAACAACACGGCACAGAACCGTTTTGAATTTCACCTCAACGGCGAAACCGCCTTTTTGGAATATTCCCTGCAGGAATCCGGAATAAGTCTCGATCACACACATGTTCCCGATGCCCTGCGCGGCAAGGGAATCGGCGGCATCCTCACACGTGCCGCCGTCGCCGAAGCAAAAAACAACGGGTGGAACGTCACGCCGCGCTGCGAATTCGTCAACGCATTCCTTCGCAAACACCCCGGACTGTCGACACGGAACGCAGATTGATTCCGCCGCCTCCGTGCTATGCGGGAACCTGATAAGTCCCCGCCGTTTTTCGAAAAGCCACGGCCATGCGATTCCAGCCATTGATGGCGACAACAGCCAGCGTCAGATTCACCAACTCCTTCTCGTCAAAATACCGGCGCGCCTCCTCATACACCTCGTCGGGCACATGGGTTTCACTCACCAGTGTCACCGCCTCAGTCCAAGCCAAAGCCGCCCGCTCCCGTTCGTCGTAATACGGCGCCTCACGCCAGGCACTCAAACCATAGAGCCGCTGCTCGGTCTCACCGGCGGCCCGGGCATCCTTGGTGTGCATGTCGAGGCAGTAAGCGCAACCATTGATCTGCGAAGCCCGCGTTTTCACAAGCTCCAGCAATTTATGCTCCAAACCTGACTGCCGCACATGCTGCTCCAACCCAAGCAAAGCCCTAAACCCATCGGGCGAAACAGCCGCATAATTCATTCGCTCCTTCATAGTAGGTACAAACTATATCGTCCCACGACACATCGTCAAATTGCGTTGCACACACAGCGCGGCGTCACGACTCCAAACCGAGGTCGCAAAACACTTTGTCCACATGACGGAAATGCCGCTCCAATCCGCAGGCGTCGCGAAGTTCATTAGCATCAAGCGATCGGGCAATTTCCGGCTCCGCAGACAAATTGGCGAGGAACTCGCCATCGCCCGCCCATGTTTTCAAAGCAGCCCGCTGAACAGCCTCATACGCGCGCTGACGCTCAAATCCTTTCTCCGTGAGCATAAGCAGGACGGATTGACTTGCAAAAAGACCGCGTGATTTTTCCATGTTGGCGCGCATGTTCTCAGGATAAACCTGCAAGCCGCGCACGAGCTTCGCAAGCAGCGCCAGCATGTAATCGAGCAAAATGCAGCCGTCGGGTAAAATGATTCTCTCGGCGCTGCTATGACTAATGTCACGCTCATGCCAGAGTGCGACATTTTCCATCGCCGTCACCGCATAGCCGCGAATCACGCGGGCCAGCCCACTGAGCCGTTCGCCGGTGATCGGATTGCGTTTGTGCGGCATGGCGGAGCTGCCCTTTTGACCCTTGGCAAAAAATTCCTCCACCTCGAGCACCTCGGTACGCTGCAAATGGCGAAACTCCGTCGCCCAGCGATCAATCGTACTGGCCACCAGGGCCAGGGTCGTCATGAACTCCGCATGACGATCCCGCTGCACAATTTGCGTGGCGAGCACAGCAGGTTTGAGTCCAAGCCGGGCACACACATCCTCCTCGACGGCCGGATCCAAATGAGCGCGCGTCCCGACCGCGCCGCTCAATTTTCCGACAGCCACACGCGCGCGCATCTGCACCAATCGCTCGCGCGCACGACCAAGCTCGTCATACATCAGCGCCATCTTAAGCCCGAATGTGATCGGCTCCGCATGAATCCCGTGGCTCCGCCCCATCATCGGCGTCAGTTTGTGCGCCCGCGCCTGATCGGCGACGGCGGAACGCGCCTCATCCACACCCTCGACGAGAAGATCGCAGGCCTCCGCCATCTGCACCGCTGTCGTGGTGTCGAGAATGTCGGAGGATGTCAGCCCCTGGTGCATCCAGCGTGCGGCGGGGCCCACGGAATTCGCCACATTTTCGAGAAACGCAATCACGTCGTGATTGGTTCGCTTTTCAATCTCAAGAATTTCAGGAATGGAAAAGACCGCCTTCTCACGGATGGCGCGGGCGTCATCCTCGGGAATCAACCCCAGCCGGGCCATCGCCTCACAGGCAAGAGTTTCAATCTCAAGCCAAATTTCATATTTTCGCTGATCGGCCCAAACGGCTCGCATCTTTGGTCGGGAATAACGCTCAATCACAACGCGAGAATAACGGGAGGAACGGCTCCGTCGCCAGTCCGGAATAAAAAAGAAGCCGCCGACCTCCTCCGCCGACGGCTTCCCACCCCAATACTATGAAAAAATTTAAATCAGACGCCGACCCTCACCCGTTTGAAACGTCGGTCATCACAAAGAAGAACTCGCCCGGTTTTAAATAAATCCAACAACGCCGCCGTCACTTCACGGCTGTCGCGAGTGCAGGAACCGAGGGCTGCCACCAACTCGCCGAGCGAATGACGCGCCTTGCAATGTTTGCGGGAGGGACTGTGTTTTTTATTCATACAATATTGGACGCGCAGAACGCCCAGGCGTTCAAAAAAATGCCAAGAGCGCATTTTGTCTTTATTTGCAAAATCGGCCTCTTGTCCTGCAATGCCCGGCTCTGATAAAAGAAAGGCTTGTCCCGCGGAATTTCAGAAGGAAGCAACAAAGCATGGGGCGAGGTTTTTGGTCTCATATTGCTTGGCACCGGAACCCTCCTGCTCCTTGCCTTGATTTCCTATGCGCCTGCGGACATCCCGACTTGGGCACCCTTCATCAGCAAACAAGGCGCCCCCTCCTCGCAAACCGAAAATTTCATCGGCCCGGTCGGCGCCATCGTGGCCGGATACAGTTATTTCTTCCTCGGGGCAGCGTCCTACTTGCTCGCCGTAACGCTCATGGGCTTCGGCGGCGCCAAATTTCTCGCCGCCCACATCAGCTTGCGGCGGCGCATACGGTGGATCGCCGCCTTCATTGTTTCAGGCGCCTGCCTCGCGGGAGTACGCCCCGGTCTCTTGTACTTTCTGCACCTCTGGAGCCCGACAACCAGCCGACAACTCGATCTGCTGGGAGCTGGTGGCTTCATCGGGGATATCCTCGGACAAAAAATCATGGCCGGGCTCCTCGGCTCCGTCGGCGCAACCATCCTTCTATTCATAATTTATGTCGGCAGCCTGATCCTCATGACCGGAATCCATCCGGTGAAATTTTTCAAATCCCTGGGTGCCTCCATACCAGCCCTGTGGCGAACATTACGGGAAGGCCGCGCAGAGCAAAAACGTTCGGAACAGGAAGCCCGGGTTGAAGAAGCTCTGGCCACCACACCTCGCGGAAAACGAAGTGCGCGTGCCAAGGCAACGTCGTCCATCGAAAACGAAATCGCCAGGGACGGAGCCCCCGTTGAAAGTCCACCCTCGGAGCCGCCACCGCCGGAGCCGCGCATCATTGACACGGGAGCCATGCCGCCGCCCAAAAAGCCTCCCGCAAAACCGCCGAAAAAATCCGGCACCCTTGGCGCCCCGCCGGACATTCACCTCGAAAATTACCAACTGCCGCCGCTGGATCTATTCGATGAGGCCGACACAAACGCACGCCAAAGTGCCGATCCCAACGAACTGCTGGCCAAGCAAAACACCATCATCGAAACGCTCCGGCAGTTCGGCCTCGAAGCCAGTCCGGGTGACATCACACGCGGCCCCACCGTCACGCGTTTTGAAGTCTATCCCGCGCGGGGCGTCCGCGTGGATCGCATCACCAGCCTTGAACGCGACATCGCCCGCGCCACCCGGGCGGAAAAAATAAACATCCTCGCCCCCATCCCAGGCAAGGACACCGTCGGCATCGAAATCGCCAACAGCAAAAAAATCAAAGTCGTCTTCCGCGAACTGCTTGAAAGCGAGGAATGGATCAACACCAAGGCCAAAATCCCGCTGGCGCTCGGCAAGGACGTTTACGGACGCACCATCATCGCCGACCTCGCGCAAATGCCCCACCTGCTCATCGCCGGAACCACCGGCAGCGGCAAAAGCGTGTGCGTCAATGCCATCATCGCCAGCATGCTCCACCGCTTCTCCCCGGAGGAACTGCGCTTCATCATGATTGACCCGAAGGTCGTGGAAATGCAGCACTACGGCAAACTTCCCCACCTCGCCGCCGGCGTCGTAACGGAACCCAAAAAAGTCCTCCTCGCCCTGCGCTACGTCATTGACGAAATGGAACGCCGCTACCGCATTTTTGCCAAATGCGGACTGCGAAACATCCACGGCTTCAACGCCCGCCCCCTGGAAAAAAAGGAACCGGAAGCAACAGAACCGGAAGTGCCGGACGACACCGAGGCGATCAACCCGGAAAACGACGACATCGAGGATGCTCCCACGCCACAGCCTGCGCCAAAGCCGGATGACGAACTTAAAATACCCGACCGCATGCCGTTTATCGTGGTCATTATTGACGAATTGGCGGACCTGATGCAAACCGCCCCCGCCGATGTGGAAAACGCCATTGCGCGCATCACACAAATGGCGCGTGCGGCGGGCATTCACATGATCGTCGCCACGCAAACTCCACGCGCCGACGTGGTCACCGGCATCATCAAGGCCAACATCCCCAGCCGCATCGCCTTCCAAGTCGCCTCAAAACTCGACAGCCGCGTCATTCTCGACGCCAATGGCGCCGACAAACTTCTCGGCCAGGGAGACATGCTTTACCTGCCGCCCGGAACCTCCACCCTCGTCCGCGCCCAGGGCGTCCTCGTCACCGATGATGAAATTCATCGCGTGGTTGATTTCGTTTCCGAACAGGCCCAGCCCAGCTTCGATCCGGGATTTCACGAAGCCATGACCTCCGCCTCCAACGGTGATGAGGATGTGACCGAAGAGGATGAGGAACTTGTAACCAAGTGCATGGAAATCATCCGACAGGAGAAAAAAGCCTCCACCTCCATGCTGCAACGCCGCCTGCGCCTCGGCTACACCCGAGCCGCCCGCGTGGTGGACATCCTCGAACAACGCGGAATCCTCGGGCCAAAGGACGGAGCCAAAGATCGTGAGATTTTGGTGGACTTGGACAGCCTTTCCGACCGATGAATAAGGGGTTCATGAGCGAACATCCCGGACAAGAATTAAAGCTGCTGCGCGAGTCCAAAGGCATCACCTTGGAACAAGCCTCGCAGGAGACGTGCATTCGCGTCGGTATGCTGCGGGCACTCGAGGAATCATCCGACGCCGACCTGCTCCCCTCTGTCTATCGCAAACTGTCCCTGCGCATGTACGCCCGTTATCTGGGTGTGAACTGCGAAATCACACGCACAGCCGAACCCCCCTCGCGAACCAAAGCAAAACACATCACCCCGGTGGGCGCCTATCTGCGCCGCATGAAGGAATCCCTCAACACACCGACAGATCCAGTCGTCCGACGCAACCGCCTCTTCACCATCATCAAAACGGCAAGCGCCGCCGTCGTGATTGTCGTGGCGGCCGGACTTTGGTCGCTTAATGCCAAAATTTCACGCCTGCATCTGGACGACACCACGCCGGAACCGGCCGCCGTCCTCATCCCCTCTCAACCGACCAAAATGCCACCGCGCAGCAACACCACGCCGGTCAAGGCCAATCCCAGCCTGAATCTCAACGAGCCGATCAGTCTGACTTTCGACATTCCAATCCATTGGATCGGCTGGGTCGCCGCCGAATGACCGGCGGATTGTATTTTTCCACACAACGTGAGTGATTCAACACGCCCGGCCATGGGCATCATCAGCCTCGGATGCGCCAAAAATCTCGTGGACTCCGAAATCATGCTCGGCGGTGCCGCCAAAGCCGGATTCACCCTGACAAAAAATTCCGACGATGCGGATCTCCTGGTCATCAACACCTGCGGATTTATTGACGCCGCGAAGGAGGAGTCCATTGACACAATCCTGGAAATGCACGAGCGGCGAATGACCGCCCGGCCAAATCAAAAAATCATTGTCGCCGGATGTCTTTCGCAACGTTACTCCGCCCAGCTTCGTGAGGAAATTCCCGAGGTGGATGCGTTTATCGGACTCGATCAGGTGTCCGACTTCGCACGCATCGCACAGGAAGTGCTCGAAAAGGAACCGACGTCCGCCGCACCGCTCAATCTGGTCACACGCCGTTCCCGCTATATCCCGGATTACAGCACGCCGCGCTTCCGCCTCACCCCGCGCCACTCGGCCTATGTAAAAATCGCCGAAGGCTGCAATCATCCCTGCAGCTTCTGCGTGATTCCGCAAATGCGCGGACGTCACCGCAGCAGAACCATCGCATCCGTGGTCGCCGAAGCAAAGCAGCTCATTGCAAACGGAACGCGGGAAATCAATCTCATCAGCCAGGACACCACCTACTTCGGCATGGATCTGTGGGAAGAAAAAGCCGGGCCGCGCCAGCCGGTGGATTCATCACGCGGTCCGACACTGCGCCGCCTGCTGGAGGAACTCGATGCCATTGATGGCGATTTCTGGATTCGCATGCTCTACACGCATCCGGCGCACTGGAGCGATGAACTCATCCACACAATCGCGCAAAGCCGCAAGGTGGCGCGCTATGTTGACATTCCCCTGCAACACATCCACGACGACATGCTCTCGGCCATGCGCCGAGAAACTTCCCGAAGCCACATCGAAGGATTGATCACCCGACTGCGCGCGGGCATTCCCAACCTGGCCATTCGCACGACTTTTATCACCGGATTCCCCGGCGAAACCGATGAGCATTTTGAATCGCTCCTCAATTTTATCGAGACCACCCGCTTCGAACGCCTCGGCGTTTTTAAATACTCTCAGGAAGAAGGTTCCCGGGCGGCAAAAATGGACGGACAAATTCCAGCGACCGTAAAAAACAAACGTCATGCCCGCGCCATGAAACTGCAGCAGAAAATCGCGCGCGAAATAGCAGACGCCCGCAAAGGACAAACCATGCGCGTTCTGGTGGAACAACCCCTGATCGCACGCAGCGAACATGACGCACCGGATGTGGACTGCCGCGTCTTGCTAACCTCCCCCCTGCCCGCCGGCGAATTCGCCACCGTCACCATCACCGGCTCACAGGTCTATGACCTGACCGCTCAACTCGCGTAGGAAGACTCGACCCGCTCGGCCACGTCAAGATACCCGTAGTCTGCCTCGTAAATCTGCTTCATGCATTCAAGGCACTTCGTTGCGTCACCCATCCGCTCGTACACCAGGCCAAGCTGATAAAGAATGTCCTTTTTCGTTCCATCCATCCCCGGAACCTCGGATGCAGCGTCACTTAATGTCTTGGCTGCAAGATCCAGCATGTTGCGTTCCAGATAACAACGGCCAAGAAGATTCAACGCACGAAGACGGGTGTTCGGATTGGTGCGCGCCTTTTGCAGCTCCGGAATGGCCTCTTTGTAATGCGCGGCCAAAACAAGCTGCTCACCCAGTTCATAGCGAAATTGCAAGTCGGTCGGATTGCGCTCCACGCGCCGCTTGGCCGCCCCCAGCGTGTGTTCCGCCCGCGTACGACGAAGTTCCGTCAACTCATCACGCAACGCGGACGCCGCCGGATCAGACGAGTCCAAAGACTCCAAAGTCTCCTCCTTTTCCGAAATGCTTCGAGAAAGAATTCGCACTTCAATATCACTGATTTTGCGCAGCAACCCTGAATCGGTCTGATTGGCCAGGGCGGACAAATACCGATAGTATTCCAACGCATTATCGTAATCATTGCGATTGTAATACAGATCCGCCAGTTTGCGGGCGGCCTCCTTGTCCGGCGTTCCCGCTTCATGCGCCTCGTAAACAATCCGCATCAACTCCTCGGGTGAATCCTCCGCCACCACGACTTTTTCATCCTTTCCGGATTCCTGACGCTGCTTGACCATGCCGGAAAACGTTGTGTTGCGCAGCCCCGAGTTCTTCATGGAACGACGTGCCGCCGCCTCTTTCGCCTTGTCACGCGCATCCAGATCGCCGGGTGTTTTTCGGACAATGTCCTCAAAGACCTTCAGTGCTTCGTCAAAATCCTCAATGCGTAAAAAATAATCGCCCAACTCATGCCGGGCCTTGGTGTTTTTGGGGTCAAGCGCCGCCGTTTCCAAAGCAAAGCGCGCAATGGCTTCGTAAGTCTGAATCTGCTTGCTCGCCGCCTCCAACTTGCGCTCCAACGCGGCTTTGGACGCCTCGTCAACAGCCGACGCCGCCTCACCACGCAGTTTGTCCCGATCCGCCCGCCCCGCCGCAGCTCCGGCTTCCGCCGCATCAAACAAATCCTTGTTGGAATGCGCTCCCATCGGATCGTCACCCATCGCCTTTTCAGCGGCCGTCAAAGCCGCCCGCCAATCACCCGACGCAATCAAGGAATGAATTTTACCTTTCCCCAAACTCAATCCCCGCGTGGGAATCCCCAAAAAGCTCGACTTGCCCTTTGATTGCAAAACCTGCGCCTCACGCAAAAGCTTCCGGCCCGCCAGAAATTCCGGCTCATCAACAACCAATGGCTGCATCAGCGAAACTGTCAGCGCATAATTTCGCAGTTCCAAGGCGCTCAATGCCTTTAAATATATGCTGCGCTTGGCAGGAAGGAGATCGTGTTCAGTCTTCACGGGAAGGAAATGGCCATTATAGCGGGCAAGTCGTAATTTGCAATATGCGTCAAACACCCCCGGCTTCGGGATAGCTCCCCAAAACCCGCGTGGAAGAGCAAACCTCAGCCAATCCGCTCAATGCCCCCGCCACGACGGCATCATCCACATGACCCGCAAAATCCGCAAAAAAATGATACTCCCAGGGACGCCTCTTCGACGGACGGCTCTCAATGCGGGTGAGGCTGATCCCCGCCGAACGAAACGGCTCCAGGGCAAGAACCAGCGCGCCGGGCTGATCCCTGACGGCGAACATCACGGATGTTTTGTCGCGTCCCGAGGGGCGCGCGGGTTTTTTCCCAACGACAAAAAATCGCGTCACATTGGTGGAGGAATCCTGAATCGAAGCGGCGAGAATCGGCAGGCCAAACTCCTCGCTCGCCATCCCGCCGGCAATGGCGGCGGCACCTTCCTCCTTGGCCGCCATTTCAGCCGCCCGTGCCGTACTGGCGACCTCCACGCATTCGGCCAACGGCAAATGTTCGGACAACCAGCGGCGGGCCTGACCAAAAGGCTGTGGATGCGAATAAATCCGACGCACATCCCGCAGTGATCCGCGCCCCAAAAGATTCAAATCAACGGGAAGAAAAATCTCGGCGCAGATGCACACATCGGTTTCCGCAAGGCGGTCAAGAGTCGCACTGATGGCGCCTTCCCTCGAGTTTTCGACGGGAACCACTCCATAATGAGCGCACCCGCGCTCCACGGCGTCAAAAACATTTCCAATGGTTTTCTCAGGAACGGGCAATACCGCACGTCCGAAATGCCGCATCACCGCCTGATGACTAAACGTGGCCGGCGGCCCCAAATATGCGACTGTGATCGCCTGTTCCAAAGCGCGCATGCCCGATAAAATTTCCCGGTAAATGGCGCGCAGCGAGGACTCCGGCAGCCGGCTGTTGTTGGCCGCCGACAATCGTCGCAACATCGCCTCCTCCCTCTCGGGCGCATAATACGACTCGCCTGTCTTTCCCTTCAGCCGCCCGACCTCATGCACAAGATCCGCCCGCTCCCGCAACAAATCCAAAATTCGGTCGTCCACCGCATCTATCGCGGAACGCAAATCCTCCAAACTCATGCCACCTCCCCCGTTGTCTCCACCGTACAATCCTTGACCGGCTCCGCCACCGCATCACCGCCCCCCCCCGACTCCAAAGGCAATGCCGGCTGCTCATCCGTCCCTCCCGCAACCGGCAGCTCCACCCGACGCAACTCCGCACAATTCGGCAGTTCATCCAACGAACGCAATCCAAAGTGCTCCAAAAAAAACTCCGTGGTGCCGTAAAGCAGGGGGCGCCCCGGAACCTCCGCCCGCCCCGTAATGCGAATCACGCCGCGCTCCAGCAGCGTCTGAGTCACCCCGTCCACATTAACACCCCGCACTGCCTCAATGTCCGCCCGCGTGATCGGCTGACGATACGCCACGATGGCCAGGGTTTCCAAAGCCGACGGACTCAACCGCGCCGGGCGATTCTCCGGAAAAAGCTGACGCACCCAAGGCGCCGTATCCGGTGCGGTGACAACCTTCCAGCCGGCCGCACTTTCAACCAAACGAAATCCCCGCTGCTGATTTTCATACTCCACCCGCAATTCCTCCATCGCCCGCGCCGCCTCATCCGGCTTTGTTCCCGCCAGCGCGGCGGCCAATTCATCATCCGGAGCCGCCTCGACCGCAGAACGCAGATGCTTGACGCATTCGACGGACGACAACGGCTTGTCCGATGCAAAAAGCAAAGATTCAAGAACACGAGCCAAAGGAGTCATAAAATAAAAAACCGGATTTAAAGAATTGGATATTTGTCCCGCTGCATCAACCGTGAAATGTGCTCAGGCAATCGCATGCCCGACTCCCCGCCTCCTGAGCATGATCTCGCCAAAAACATTCTCCTGCACAACAACCACATGTCGCAGCCGCACAAGCTCCAGCAAAGCCAAAAAGGTCGCCACCACCTCGCTGCGCGTGCTCTGCCCGACAAAAAGCTCCTCAAATCGCAGCGACTCGGACTCCGGCAAAACCTTGAGCACATATTCAATCTTTTCCGAAACAGTAAAACGATCGGGTTCAATCTCCCGATCCGCCGCCTTGTTTTTCTCAATGCGAGCCAACACCCGCTGAAATGCGGCGATCAAATCCAACGCCCCCACCTCGCCCGTCAGCAAAGTTGCTCCACCGTCCGTCACCGGCGCCGATGGCGCACGGCCAAATAGTTTCACGGCAAGTTCCTCGCGATCCCGCAATTCTACCGCCGCCTCCTTGAACTTCTTGTATTCAATAAGCTGCCGAATCAACTCCCAACGCGGATCGTCCCCCTCCCCATCCTCTTCCTCCGGCCCCTGCAAATCCCGGGGCAGCAACATCCGGCTTTTGATGTAAAGAAGATTGGCCGCCATAACGATGAACTCGCCGGCCACCTCGACATCAATGGCCTCCAAGGCCTCGAGATATTCGAGATACTGACCGGTAATACGCCCGATCTCGATGTCATAAATGTCCACCTCGTCCCGCTTCACCAAATAAAGCAGCAAGTCGAGCGGCCCCTCGAAAACATCGAGCCTGACCTTGTACGCCGCATCCATCACGGCCAAAAATCACCGCCCAAGCTTGCCGCGCTCCCGAGCCAGTTGCTCTTTGTGCTTCTTACCCGTCACCATGCGCGTCTTGCGCTTGCGCAATTGACGGGAAATTTTGGCAATAACCAAATCAATGGCGGCATAAAGATTGTCCGCCCGATCCTCCACATGAATGTCCCGCCCGGGCAATCCGAGATGGACCTTGGCCACATAAGGCCGCTTTGCCTTCGCCTGATCGTGCATGAGAACAACATGAGCGCCGATAACCTGGTCGGCCTGACTGTCAAAACTCGACAGTTTGTTCGCCACATAAGAATGGATCGCTCCCGTTAGCACGAGATGCCGGGGACTCAAATGAATTTGCATACTCTTCAGGTAAACCCACAGCCGCGCCCGCGACCAGCCCAAATAATGTCAATCCACCCCCACCTCATATAAAATCACCCGGGAAGCGACATCAAAGCTCTCCCTGTTCTCCTGACCCTCAATCGTCTGCAACGCATTTTCCCGTATCGTCTGTGCCGCCTCAATGTCCTGATAGACGCGCAGCCAAATTTCCATCATGCGCAAATGAGGAACGATCTCCGTCGGATGCTCCGCCGCCAGCTCGGCATAAGCCTCCAACGCACCCGTATAATCCTCCGCCGCCATGCGCCCCTCGGGAATGCTGTACATCGGCTGCGGTTTGTCATGCTGCGCCGAAGGCATGAATAGGTTTGAGGCCAGATCGCCAAGCCATCCCACCAGCGGCTTTGCCGCAAGAATGGCGGCCACAATAAGGGCGCCCAATGCAGCCAACAATGGCAACACCGAATGAAAGGTCTCTGCGGAACCATCCGGCGTCTTTTTATTGACCTGATAAGTCAGCCACCACCACACCCCAATGCACACCGCCACCCCGATTCCGCGAATAATCAGGTTCATGCCCGCAAAACATGCCACAAACACCGGCAACGGAATATAAAAAAAACCGGGGAAAACCCCCGGTTTGGCATCCGAAAAAATAACGTCGGCTTTACAAAATCCCGCGATAAACAGCCGCAATGCCCTCCGCTGCAGCCGACGCACCAAAGTGCTCCTCCACTCGCATCCGGGCCCGCGCCCCCAAAGCATGCCGCCGTTCGAAGTCACCTTGCAATGCGCGAATCTCCGCCGCCGTTTCCTCCGCATTGCCCGGAGTCACCAAAAGTCCGCAGTCTCCCAAAGCCGACGCCACACCCTCGAGATTTGACGCCACCACGGGAAGCCCCGACGCCATCGCCTCCAAAACGGTCATCGGCAACGCTTCGTGCAATGATGGCAGCACAAAGACATCCAAGGCCGCATAAAATTTCACCCGATCATCAATCCGCCCCGCCAGCAAACAATCCCCCGATTTCTCAAAAACCCGGCGCAACATCGCTTCCTCCGGACCAGCACCGCCAACGATAAAACGAACGCCCGGGCATCTTGCAGACACATCCGCAAGAAGTTCGAAATTTTTTTCCGGCGCCAGACGCCCAAGGCCGCCAACGACAAAATCATCGGCGCCCAATCCGAAAAATTCCCGCGCGTGCCGCCGTTCCGCATTGGACGCTGGACGAAAACAATCTGTATCAACACCATTCGCCACCACGCGAATTTTTTCACGCGGAACAGCCTCGTAACGGGATAAAAAATCCGCCACACCCTGCGATACGGCCACCACACGATGGGAAAACAAATGCGCAATCCCATCCGGCGGCAGCGACAGCCATCCGCGAAACCGCAGATCCGCGCTGCTGTGGTCATGCGCCACCCGTGGCGTTCGCGAAACCAGCGCACACAGCGGCTTGCCCAGCCAATTCGCCCCCTGCAGATGAAAATGCAGCACATCGTATCCTCCCGCCCTCACAAGCTTCGGCAGATTGAAAATGTAAGACGGCGGCCATTTGGACTGCGAAAGCACATGCACCTTGACCCCTCCGCGCTCCAACTCATCTGCAAAAATTCCACGTCCGTGCATCACCGCCACCTCGGCTTTGACGGACGCCGCATTGCGCACCATGGTCACCAGCGCGCTCTGGGCGCCTCCAAGGCCAAGATGATCAATGATGTGAAGAACCCGAATCATTGCACGCCCGCAGCACGCAAAAATACCGCGATGTTTTGATCGTTGTCATGCCAGGCGTACACAAACCGAACGCTTTCTCCGGACGCCGCCGCCAACCGTTCGGGATCATCCAACAACTCCCTCACCCCCGCCGTCAACGCCTCAAAATCTCCACCGCCCAAAACCCCGGCGGAAAAAACACCAAACATTCCATCGGGATTGATTTCAAGCGACGCAATGGCGGTGCGCCCCAATCCCGCATGAATAAATGTATTCGGCACGCCTTCGTGCGACGATGTATTCACGAAAATCTTCGCAGCATTGAAATGCCCCTGAATGTCCCGATAAGCGACGCCTTCGACAAACTCAACATTCGGCATCCGCTCCGCCCGCTCCCTCACCCGCTCAAACAATGCCCTGTCGTGCGGCGTGCAAATCATGCGACAGCGCGCCTCTGGTAATTTTTCAGCCAAATCCAGAAACACATGCGGACGTTTTACATCCTGACAACGCGCCACCCACAGCAAATCCAACGGCTTGTCCGCATTCCCCGCAAATTCCCGCTCGCGCAAAAGAAGCCGCATCACGTCACAAGACATCCCTTCACGTCGAAACAACTCCGCTTCATACTCGCTAATGGCAAGACGCACATCCGCCTTCATCATGCCCCGGTAAAAAAGCCCCCCCGACACCGGACGTTGCCGCCGAAGTTCCCCGTCAATTTCCGCATCAAGCGCACAGACAAACACCAGTTTGAACGGAACCACCCACCGCCACCATGCCAGCGCGTAAAGCAGCGCGGTCCAACCAAAGACAATCACATAATCCGGCCTTTCCTCCCGCAAGACGCGATGAATTTTCGGCCATGCCAGCATCGTGTCCTTTAACCCACCCGTGTCATATCGCCCAGCCTTGCGAATACGAATTCCCTCCCACACCGCGCCATCCTGCTGCCCGGTGTCCGCTCCAAGCAACACGGCCTCATGTCCCCGTCGCACCAACTCCCGCGCCATCAGCGCCACCTGCAATTCCGCGCCACCAGCCGCACGGGGAGCTGAGGGATCCCACACCAAGTGCGCTCCGCCCGAAAGAAAAAGAAATTTCATGAATCGCGTCTTGTGGAACGCGCCGGATTTCCCGCCACAACATCACCCGGAGCCACATCGTGAATCACCACGCTGCCCGCGCCGATCCGCGCATTGTCACCAATTTTCACCGCACCGAGCACCACCGAATTGCAGCCGATGTCCACCCGATCTCCAATGATCGGACAATCATCCGGCCCGCGCCTCATTCCAATGGTCGTGCAATGCCGCAACACACAGTCGGCCCCAATCACCGCATTGTCATGAATCACCAGCGCATAGCCGTGATAAAGCCGCAGTCTCGGCCCGACGGCGGCCTTGTAATTCAACTCAATCCCCAGCACCCAATAAAAAATCAGCTGATACAGTCCCAGAAGCGGCAGCCCCGCCCATCGCATAAAGCACGGCCAGCAGTGGACTCGCTGCGCCATGCGAAAGCACACCAGTAAAACGCGGCTGCGGAAATTACCCGCATTTGCGTCCCAATCTTGCAGGATGCACCGGCTCATTTAACGTTTGGAAAGTTCATGCGCATTTCCTTTTATTTGCCCCGCCCCTTTCTGCCCAGTGAGGAAAATCAAATCGCTTGGCGCGAAGGCCGCAATCCTGTTTTGGAAAAAAAGGGAAAAATTGCCAGCGCCCAAGCATGGATTTTTCAAACCTGGGCCTTTTTGCAGCGCCATGGCTTTCACACCGATCTCGTTCATGATCTTCCGCCCGATGGCATCGTCATCAGCCTCGCGGGATCGCTGCCGTCCGACTTCAACCCACCACACAAACTTTTCGTGGCCGGCATCGTCGCCGATGGACTCCCGCATCCAGCGGCACACGTTCACATCGTCCAAAATTCCCTCCACGCCCGCCGCCTTCCCGGCTCGATTTTCATGCCGCACTGGCCACAGCCCGGACTCATCCCACGCGACATGGGCCGCCGGGACACCTTCAAACGCATCGTGTTTTTCGGCGACGAAAATAATCTCGCCGCCGAATTGAAGGCGCTGCAATGGCACAGAGAACTTTACAACAAAACCGGCGCCACCCTGGAAGTGCGCGGCGCCGACCGTTGGAACGATTACAGCGACGCCGACGCCGCTGTCGCCATTTGTAATTTTCGCGGGAGCCGACGACTGCACAAACCAGCGACCAAACTCTACAACGCCTGGCTGGCCGGCGTGCCTTTCGTGGGAGGAATGGATTCCGCCTATGCTTCGGACGGACTTGCGGGCGTCAACTATCTTGCCGTTCGTTCGCCAAATGAAGCGCTCAACGCCTTCGTTGCGCTGGCGAATGATTCAAAACTGCGGCAAACCTTGGTTCAGGAAGGCACTCGCGCCGCACAAGCCTTCACTCCGGAGTCCACCGCAAGACGATGGAAAATTCTTTTGGCGGACGGTTTGCCTGCGCGCGCCAAAAAAAAATTCGCACAACCCGCCTGGCGTCGGTGCGGCGACGCCGTGTTTCGCCGCACTGTCTGCTTCATGGATCGTATTTTCAGGGACTGAACCAACGCTCATAAATCCAACGCCACACAAAAACAGGATCAGCACAAAACGCCGCCGTCATTTCGGGCAACGCTCCACGCCGATCCGAACCCGCCATGCGCAAATGCCACATCGCGCGCAGACGCACGGGCAATTTGGATTGCCTCTCACACTCCAAATCTTCAATCACCTTCCAAAATGACTTTCGGTCGGCATGGGAAAGTCCCCTGCGAAATTTTCCCGACATCGCCGCCTCGTTCTCCCTCCACTCCCGTCCAAACCGGCGCCCGACCTCACACGCGGACACACGGTCCGCCTCCGCAAACGCCACATCACGCCCGGACTTCGACAGGGACGTTTCTGCATGACGGTAACTCACCAGCCGATTGGAAAGATTTTCCGCTGGCCCAACAGACATCATCCGCGCCCACAAATCATAATCCTGCGCGATGCGAAAGGCTTCGTCATAACCGCCAAGTTCTTCCGCAACCGCGCGCCGAAACATGACGGAAGTATGCAAAAACGGATTCAAAAAGGGCGCACACCAACCAATCTCCGCCTCTCCACAGGGAGCATCCAATAATCCGATTTTACGATTGTCCGCATCAATCAGAAATCCCTGCGTCCCAAGCAAAATAATTTCCGGATTTTGCCGCAAATACTCCATTTGCTCCGCCAGCCGATCGGGCGATGAAAGATCATCCGCATCCTGACGCGCCACCCATTCACCTCGGCATTCCCACAAACCCTGATTCAGACAAGGCGTCTGACCTTTGTTTGTGGAGTTTCGAATGACACGAATTCGATGATCACGCGCAGCCCAGGACTCAGCGACATCCGGCGAACCATCGGACGAGGCATCATCCACAATGAGAAATTCCCAGTCGCGAAAACTCTGGCGGACGATGCTCTCAATCGCAGGCTCCAAAAAACGTCCCGCATTATAGACGGTCATCAATACCGAAATTTTTGGCGGAGCGCTCATAAATTTCGGAGAAGATTTCGAAAAATTTCACCATGTGCCGCAATCCATGTTTGCTGATCAAAAATTTGCAGGGCATGCGCACGTGCGGCACGAGAGGCTGACGTCAAATCCTTTGCCAAATCCAGAACAGCAGCCGCCAATTCCTCTCCGGTCGCCGTATGCATTTTTTTCCAATCCGTCGGAACTCCAATCAAGCGCGCGCACTCCGGAATCGTCATTTCGGGAAGGCCGCCCGAATCGGAGGCCACAACCGGCAAACCACACGCCAACGCCTCGGCCACCACAGTCGGACATGGGTCCATATACTTTGCATGTACGAGAATGTGATGTGACTGATACAGCCGAACGGCCTCCTCCCGGTTGAATGCAGGGCGACGCTCCACGAGCCCCTCCAATCCGAGGCTGCGAATTTTTTGGGAAATTTCACGCTCTGCATTTCGCCAGATGGCATTTCCCGCGACGGTCAGTCGAACCGCTTGCCCCGCCTTGAGCAACACATCCAACGCCTCGAGAACATTCAAAACACGCGCCGCATAATTTTGAGTTCCCATAACCAACAATCGCAACGGCTCAACCGGCGGAAAAACATCCGACGGTGAAAATTTCTCCGTATCCACCGGATTCAACAGCGTCCGTGAAGGACGATCCGACGCTCCGAGAAAACGCTCTGCGGATGCCCTGCAAAATTCGCTTTGATAAATGACAAAATCCGCCGCCGCCCGCAATTTTCGCATGGGCCGATTGTGACGCTCCGCCTGCCAGCCCGCCCACGCCGGATAGCCGACGCCATTCTGATTCCACACCACCGCAATCCGCTGCTCCCGACACGCTGCCACCCAATCATCCGGAAACTGCGGCTGCGCGCTGCTCACCAAATACAGCACATTGAATTTTTTTTCATCCGTGGCAAATCCATCACGCAATGAGAGCAATTTGACCGCCCCCCCATGAATCAATTTGCCGGCGTCAAGCACGCCGCCAAAGCCAAGAACCGGCTCCGCCCCGGACGCCCGCGCAACCGCAATCCTCCGCTCCGATTTTCTCAATCTCAATGGCCAACCCATGCCTAAAACAGAATTTTACCGCCGAATCAAAACGTCCGCCTTCCAAAAAACAAAATCACCCCAAGTTTTTTCAAAAGCCCCGTGAAAACAATCGCCCAGGCGATCAGCCCAATCCACACGAATACAAATGGCAAACGACCAAGAAATTCCAATTGCATTGCGTCAATCATCTGATGCGTCGCCACCGCATACATGCCCAATGGGAAAACCGCCCCCCAATAAAGCGGATCGTATTTTAAGGAAAACCGACGCCAGCCATGACGCCACACAAACAAGATCACGAGCATTGGAATCCACCATGTTCCCGTGGCCCAATACAAAATCGTGAAACCTTTGAGAAAAGGAAGCAGCGAGGACAAAAACAGCACATCGGGAGCATTTAAAATCAACAGCGATCCCGCCATGGTGGAAATGGCCATTGCACCCATGTTAATCCAATACGGCGGCGTGAGATCCCCCGGAGAAAATTGAAAGAAGGTATAGCGATAAAAAATCAGCGTCATGATCCAAATGTAAAGCATCCCTCCCCACAGCCACATCGAGAGCGCAAAGAAATTCAGCTCGAGATGCAAGGGCTGCCGCGCGCGTCCCGCCAAGAGCGCGGCAAGAACCGCAAGCGATTGAGTCGCCACAACCGCAAGAAGCCACCCTCCGGAAATCCCTTCCCGCAATGACGGTTTTTCACGTCCGACCGTTAACGCCGTGAAAATGCCGTAGGTCAGCACCAGCCACAAAAGCAAAGCCCCGACAAGAAACCCCGATGCAATGTCCGCCCGATCCGTCAACAGTACAAACTGAATTCCCAAAATGGACGTTGCCGCAACCATCGTAAAAAATCCCACCCCGCGCAAATGATCCCGCGCATCCGCAAAAACCTGCATCGGAACAATCGAAAGGCGTGCCAAAGTCAACAACCACAACACCACATAAACGACGCAATTCAGATGGAAGAGCACGCGGCTCAAGACATCTAATCCAAAGAAATACATCCCAACGGAAACAATCCCCGTGGCCATGACCATCCCAAAGCAGGATGGGGAAAGATTTTTAATATGATCGGACAAGCGGGCCATCTACGATCGTTCACCCTCCATTTTTTGCAATTTCGCCATCAAGCGAATTTCTTCCGACGGATCAATTTTCGGGCTCCAGCCGATTGCCTGTTGCAGACGTTTGGAGGAAAATATTCCACGCTCCACATCCCATGAATAATGCGGTGAGTGATGCACCGAGATACGGCGTCCGCTCGCCTCCTCAACAAGGCGTATCAATTCATTAACGGAAAACACCCGCTCAGACCCCACATTGAATATTCCTTCAAGCCGCCGCTCCATTGCGCCCAATACAGCCGCATTTAGATCCAAGGCAGAAATGTAATCCTTCACCGCATTCCCATCGCCCCAAACCGTGACCGGCCGCCCGAACTGTGCCGCCTCAATCAGCAAGGGAATAATCCCCTGCGGACGCGTCCGCTCGCAACCGGCGCTAAAAACATTGCTGATCCGAAGAACACAGGCCGCCGGCGCATCGGCAAAAATTTTCTCCGCCGTCAATTTTGCTGACGCATAACGCCCGAGCGGGCGGCAGTCCGTATTTTCATCAGCCGGTACTGCGTCCGTATTTCCATAGACCGCCGCCGTTGAGAAAAACACCAATTGCGGCGCGCGTTCGCATGCGTCTGCAGCAGCAACCATCGCTCGTGCCAAAGGCAAATCCTCCCGTTCCTCAATCCCCGGATTTTCCTCGGCCACCAGCGGCACCGTACTCCAGCCAAGGTGCAGAACTGCATCATAACACGCCAAGTTTTCCGGCGAAACCAACTCCGCTATTTCCTCGCAATCATTTCCCGCCGTCCGCGAAAATAAATCCACATCCCATCCGTGCTCCCTCAAAAATCCTGCCAGCTTCGGAGCCAGCCTTCCACGCCCGCCGGTTACAGCCGCTCTTTTCCGACTCATAAATGTTTTCGTGTTGCGGCTATTTGTGCGGCACATTCCAGCAACGCTTCGCGCGAACCACCGTCCTGATAATTTATTATTTGCGGAGCTTCATGCAGGGACGCCGCACGTGCTTGAACGCGACGAAATAATTCCGCCATTGCTGGAGATTTTTCCCGCCGCCATCGAACCACCCGATCCGTGACGCAGTAAACAGCCGCGGTCAGCGTCTCCCGAAAGGTGACTCTGCCAACCGGCAAGGAACGATAAATTTCCAGTAGGGATTCCTTCAGCGCATCCGCCCCATGACTTTTCGAAGTACGCGCCGCCGCATCTTTGCAAATGAAATCCAGATCACGAGTTTTCGCATGACGCACAAGCTTTTCCACAGCCTCTTGCGCCGACTCAAACAAGCATTCCATCGGAAGCACATCGCGACTCGTCCCCACGGGTGAACTGATTACCGGCACACCGGCGGACAGGGCCTCAAGTACGGAATACGGCCCACCCTCCCAGCGCGAACTAATAACACACACATTCAGAGCCTGATACAATTCGTTAAGTTTTTTACGCGTTTGGATGTTTTGTTCATAATCATCCTCTTCGCCTGGCTCCTTGCCGGCAAAAACAACATTGACGTCCGCTGTTCGCAGCGCACGAAGCAGCCAGTGCCTTCGCGGCCCCGCAAGCAGCACGACGAGATTCGGGATGCGTCCGTTGAGTTGCTTGGCAATTTCAAAAAAAACATCCGCCCCCTTTTGCTTCTTTGGCTTTGTCAAATCCGCCCCCTCGGAATCCCTGTGAAAATTTCCGATGACAAACGCATCCTTTTGAATGCCGAGCGAAGCACGAATCTGTTCACGCTCGGGCAGCGGACGAAACACCGCCGCATCCACACAATACGGCGCCCTGGCAACCGGAAGACCAAGAATTTGAAATTGCTCGCAAGCCTCATTCGTACGCGCAATCCACAAATCCACCCGCGCCGCCGCCTTC
>JACTMZ010000126.1 GCA_014584375.1 Verrucomicrobiota bacterium
AGCGCGTCGGGGACGGCCAGATTTCCTGATGTGAGGCAGGTGAGGGTGACGGCGTGGCCCTGATCCACCAGGCGATGCAGGGTGCCGCCCATGGATCTCTCGGCGTCCAACGGCTCCGCTCCGAGAACCAGCACCCGTTTGGAGGCCGGTGCGGCGCGCTCCGGACGCGTGCTGTCATCGGCTCCCGGTTTTCCGCCGGGCCATCCGGTGATGGCGTGCTGCACTTCGTTGAACACCGCCACATTCAAATTGTAGGCGGGGCCGCTGTCGGTGAGCAGATCCGACAGGCTGTGCTTGGCGTAGTCCTCATCAACAAGTTTCAGGATGGGCTTTTCAACCCGATCCGTCAGCCAAATCACCGCCTTGCGCTGCATTGCGGGCGTCCAATCCGTCAGCCCCACACGCCATGGATGATCGAAGCGCGTGAGTTTTTCCGCCGCCGCCTGGTCAACATGGAATTGGCATCCGGGATGGGCTTGCAAAAAGGATGCGGGCAAATCCGCCCGCACGTCGCCTTCGACGGCCTTTGCGACGATTTCCGCCTTGGAGGCGCCCCAGGCCAACAGCACAACCTTGCGCGCCTCCATGATGGTGCCGACGCCCATGGTGATGGCGTGACGCGGCACATGATCTTCACCCAAAAAGTCGCGCGCCGCATCCCGCCGGGTCATGCTGTCGAGCGTCACAAGCCGTGTGCGCGAATCGGAGCCGGAGCCCGGTTCGTTGAATCCGATGTGTCCGGTGCGACCGATGCCGAGAATCTGCAGGTCAATCCCGCCCGCCTTCCGAATGTTTTCCTCGTAAGTCTGGCAGTAATCGTAAATGCCCCGTCGTTCAACAGTGCCGTCGGGGATGTGAATGTTTTCGGGCGAAATATCAATGTGATCAAAAAGTTGATCGTGCATGAAGTGCCAGTAACTCTCCGGGTGCGACCGCGCGAGCCCGTGGTATTCGTCGAGGTTAAAAGTCGTGACGCTGGCAAACGACAGCCCCTCCTCGCGGTGCAGTCGTACCAGCTCACGATAAAGTCCCACCGGCGAAGAGCCAGTCGCCAGGCCGAGAACAGTCGGACGTCCCGCCGCCGTGTTTGACCGAATCAAATCGGAAATTTCCCTGGCAAGAAGTTTGCAGGCGCCGCCCGAATGCTCGTGAACCGACACGGAAATTTTTTCCAGTTGCTCGGCCTCGCTGTGTGACGTCCGTTTCATAAGGACATTCAAGCATGATCGCTCTGGCATATTCTTTGCATTTTTGAGTATAAATTTTGCATATTCGGCTGAAATTTGGATAATTTGTCATGAAAGAGCTGGCGGCATTGGCATCACGTCTTCCTGCGCCGGATGATTATTTTTCCGGTGTCGGTGGTGATCCGTGGTGTTGGCCGCGTCATCTCATTGCATTTCTCCGGGAGAATCGCCGTGATTTGCAGCGCCGTACTTTTGAGAGCCGGCTGCACACGCGTTATGTTTTGGTGATCAATCTTGGGACGGCCGGAACATTGAATCTCGACAGCACGCCCTATCGTTTGCGTCCGGGCGAGTGCCACCTGATTTTTCCCTATCAGCTCCACACCTATCACGATTTGGAGGGCGACGAACTGCAGTGGCTTTTTATCACCTTTGAGCTGCCGGATGAAACGCCCCTGCATCCCCTGCGGCGGGCTGTTGTGCGCCTTGACGCCGGCATGTCATCGCTGTTGGGGGAATTTTTGACTGACTATGGGAAAAAGCGGACGCCGGCGCACCGGTTGCAGGCCGTCCTGTCGAGTTTTCTCTTGCGCATGGTTGCGCGGGCGGAGCCGGGCGTCTCCCGCGTTGTGAAGCTTCCCCGCGCGGACGCCGGGCTTCTTGACGCCATCCGGCGGTGTCATGCGCGTGTATTGCCGGAGGCTTTGACCATAGCGCGCTTGGCTGAATTGATGCGCATGAGCGAGAGTCGGCTGCGCGCCCGGTTTCGCGCGACCTATGGCCTGAGCCTCGGTGTTTACCTGCAAAATCTGCGTTTGCAGGAGGCCGTTGCCATGCTGCGGCATTCCCGCGCCAGCATCACCGACATCGCCCTTTCCTGCGGCTTTGGCTCCTCCGCCACATTCAGTCGCGCCTTTCGAAATTGGTCCTCCGCCACACCGCGCGCCTTTCGCAAAATGATTTGAGAGCCCCTTTTCTTGCAGCCGCATCCCGAATCATTCGTAGGAGCTGTGTTTGGTTTCGTGAATGCAAAGAACGGCGAGCAGGGACAGCGCGGCGGCTCCGGCGAGATAGAGGCCGACGGTGTGGAGTCCGTATTTGATGGCCAGCATGGTGGCGATGTAGGGGGCGAGCGAGGCGCCGAGAATGCCGGCCATGTTGAAGGACATCGAGGAGCCGGTGTAGCGGACTTCCGTGGGAAAGAGTTCCGAGAGCAGGGTGCCGAGCGGGCCGTAATTGGCGCCCATGAGCGCAAAGCCGATAATGAATGTGGTGAGCACTCCGATGGGCCCAGCTTGGAACAGTGGCGCCATGATCAAACCGAAGAGAATGATGGCGGTATTGACGCCGATCATGGTGATGCGGCGGCCGAGCCGATCCGCTAGGACAGCGGAAACGGGGATGGTGATGGCGAAAAAAATGACGCCGACCGTTTGCATGATGAGCAGTTGATCCTGGCTGTAGTGCAGTTGATTTACACCCCAGCTCAGACAAAAGACAATGAGCAGATAAAAAAGTACAAAGGCGATGATGGCGGCGAATGTTCCGAGCAACAGCAGTTTGAAATGATGTCGGAAAATGGACAGCAGCGGAACGGCGACGCGACGATGAGTTTCCAGTGTTTTTTGAAAAGCCGGCGTCTCGGTGATTTTCAGCCGCACATAAAGGCCAATCATGATCAGAACGCTGCTGATGATGAAGGGAATCCGCCAGGCGAAGCCAAGGAACTGCTCTTCACTGAAATTATGGGACAGCAGCAAATATGTTCCGCCGGAGAGGACAAATCCGAGCGGCGCGCCAAGCTGGGGAAACATTCCGAACCAGGCGCGTTTTCCGGGCGTGGCGTTTTCCGTGGCCAGCAAAACCGCACCGCCCCATTCCCCGCCGAGGCCGAGTCCCTGCCCAAAACGGAACAGCGCCAGCAGCGCCGGCGCGAAAATTCCGATCGTGGCATAGGTCGGCAGCAGTCCGATCAACACGGTGGAGATGCCCATGGTCATGAGCGACGCGACGAGGGTGGCCTTGCGTCCGATGCGGTCGCCAAAGTGCCCGAACAGGGCCGAGCCGAACGGACGTGCAAAAAATGCGAGGGCGAAGGTTGCCAGGGATTCCAAGGTGGCCGATGTCGGATCGGCTTTTGGAAAAAACAGCGTCGGAAAAACCAGCACCGCCGCCGTGGCGTAAATGTAAAAATCGAAAAACTCGATGGTTGTTCCGGCAAGGCTGGCAAACAAAACGCGCCGGGTGGAGTTTTTGCCCGGCAGGGAGTGTGGCGTCGCGTTCATTTGGCGGATGGTTCCCGATTTGTAAGGGCGTGAAATTTGCGGCCTGCAAGCCGTCGGTAAAAGGTAAAAATTCCGCCGGAGACGATTTTGTGCGAGAAGATCGTGCGATGAATGCGCGGGAACGGCGGCAGGGCATGCCCGAATGGGGATGGGGATTGCTGGTGATTATGACGGTGATGATTGTTTTTCTGCCCGCGCTGCGATTTCCGTTTTTTCCATTTTGGGATGATGACATTCATGTGCATGCCAATCCGCATTTGGCACAGCTTTCATGGTCAAACTTTTTTGCGCTGTGGAAGGAGCCGTATGCGCAGCTCTATATTCCGCTGACGTATTCCGTTTGGGCCGGGCTGGCGGCCTTGTCGCGCGCGGCGTCCGAGTCGTCAACGCTGCATCCCGCATGGTTTCACGGAGCGAATGTCCTGGCGCACGTGATTTCGGCAATTTTGGCGTTTGTGTTTTTACGACGTACGGCAGCGGCGTTTTTCCCAAAAGTTTCCCGGGAAAAAACTGTCGTTGCATCTGTTTTCGGCGCTTTGTTTCTTGCCCTGCATCCGCTCCAGGTTGAGCCGGTCGCCTGGGTTTCGGGTTTGCGGGACGTCCTTGGAGGTTGTCTCGGACTCGGCGCGTTGACCGTCCTTTTTGGCGCGGAACGTCCGAGGGCGGTGTGGCTGATGATGGCAACACTGCTGTTTCTTGCCTCGCTCGCCTCCAAACCCGCCGGAGTCGCCCTGCCTGCGATCGCGCTGATTCTGGCGATCGCGCCGTTTCGCTGGTCGTGGCGAAATATCGTGTGGCGGCTTGGACCGTGGTTTGCTGTTGGCATTGTTTGGACTCTGCTTACAGGACGCGCGCAATGGGCGGCGAACATGGCCGACGATCTTGTGCCGACGACCCTGCGTCCGCTGGTGGCCGGCGACGCCCTCGCGTTTTACGCATGGAAGACACTTTTTCCGCTGGGGCTCGCTGCTGATTACGGGCGCTCACCGGATGCCATTCTTGCCACGGGGTGGATTTGGTGGACATGGATTGCTCCGGCGGCGCTGGCTCTGGCACTGATCGGCGTCAAGCGCCTTCGCATTTATCTCGTGCCGTTCGGAATTTTCATCGTTGCGCTGGCGCCGATGTCGGGTTTGGTTCCGTTCAATTTCCAAATAACGAGCACGGTGGCCGATCGCTATGCGTATTTTGCGCTTGTGGGGCCCGCCCTTGCCTTGGTGATGGTTCTGACAAACAACGTCCGCATCTGGCCGCGTGTGGCGGCAGCTCTGTGGGTGGCGGGTCTTGCGTTGTTGAGCATGCAACGCCTGCCGCTGTGGTCCGATGATTTGCGGCTGTTTTCTTCAACTCTGGAGGTGAATCCGCACAGTTGGAAAGCCATGCACAATTACGCTTCGGCGTTGGATGACCGGGGACGGACGGCGGAAGCCGAGCCGCTTTTGCGCGAAGTGATCGTTCGTCGTCCGGATGTTTCGGAGGGATACAATGATCTTGCTGTGGTTCTTTGGAAACTTGGCAGGCGCGATGAGGCGACGGATATGATGCGGAAGGCACTCACCGTGCGGCCCACGCCTGGCGTTGCGCGTAATCTTTTGATAATGGAGGCGGAGAGAAACAACGCGGCGGGAATGGCGGAGGCGCTTAAATGGATCATTCGCCTGGAACCGGAAAACACGGCGGCTGTTCGGGCGCTGGAGAATTTGCGGGCACACGGCGCGTACTGACGCGGACTTTACTCCCGCGCATCCGTGACCTAGCAACGGAGTTTATTATGCAGCGAACAACAATCAGCCGACCTTTGCAGGAACATGTCCGGTCGCTGCTCGCCTGCCGCCGTTGCCCGAAAATGAAGTCGGCACCGATTTCCGGCGGACCGGTGGTCAGCGAAGTGCTTCTTGTGGGACAGGCGCCGGGCGTTCATGAGCCGGAGGCGGGGCGTCCGTTTGCCTGGACGGCCGGGAAGACGCTGTTTCAGTGGTTTGACGAGGCTTGCGGTTTTGGCGAGGAACATTTTCGCTCGCACATTTACATGGCCGCCGTCTGTCGCTGCTTTCCGGGCAAACATCCCAAGGGGAGCGGAGATCGCGTGCCGGATGATGAGGAGATCGCCAATTGTGCCCCGTGGCTCTCCGCCGAAATTGCCCTGCTGCGCCCCAAACTCGTCATTCCTGTGGGCAAATTGGCCATTCAGCAGTTTTTTGGAAAAGTCGGACTCTCCGAAATAATCGGGCGGCGCATTCCGCATGTGTACGAAGGCGTTTCATTTGACATCATCGCCCTGCCTCATCCCTCCGGCGCCTCCGCATGGCGCTGGGTGGAACCGGGCAAGACGCTTCTGCGCCAGGCCCTCGCGCTTCTCTCCCGCGATCCTTCGCTGAAAAAAATCGCCGCAAAATTCCGCGAATGATTTATGAAGACGAATGACAACGCATGAAACCGCCGCAAATTTATCCCATGCTGGTGATTGACGCGGGCAACACCCGCGTGAAGTTCGCCCGTGTGATGCGTAAAAATTCTTCGCCGCGCATTTATGAGGTGATTGAAACCCGGCGTCTCTCCGTTTCCCGCGTGCGAACGCTGTGGCGTCAATCCGGCTGCCGCACCGCTGCCGCCGCCTGCGTGTCAAAGCCCGCCGCGCGCATCCTGCGCGGAGGATGCCCTGGAATTCATTTCATTGACGCAGACTCCGCCCTCAATTTTCCCGTTTCTGCGGATCGAAAATCCGTCGGATCGGATCGCTTCGCCAACATGGCCGAAGCGGCGCGAAAATTCGGACGCAATGTGCTTGTGGTGGATTTCGGGACGGCGGTGACGTTTGATTTTTTGGATGAGGATGGAAATTTCGCCGGCGGGGCCATTGCGCCGGGGGTTCGCGTCATGGCTCGGGCCTTGGCGTCATCCGCCGACCGGCTTCCCGAGATTGAAATGCGTGCGCCGACCCGTTTTGTCGGACGCAACACGAATGAGGCGTTGCGCGCGGGGGTGGCGGGCGGAAGCTCGGGAATGACTCGCCATCTTGTCGGGAAGATCGCCGGGGAGGGGACGCACGTCATTTTTACCGGCGGCGACGCCCAGCTGATGGCTGGTTTGACGCAATGTGCCGCCACGGTGGATCCTCATTGGACATTAAGGGGGATCGCCGTTCTGGGAGATTTGGCGGCACGCAACATTTGATTTTCCGATGAATCCAATTCCATTTCTTGTCAGCAATCGCCCCGTGATCACACGGGAGGCGGCGGATGTGATGGCGCCATTTGACGGACGCCTTCTCGCCCGGGTGTGCGTCGCGGGAGAAAATGAAATTGCGTCTGCCCTGGATGCGGCGGAACAGGCATTCTCATCCGTTCGGAAAATTTCCTCGTCGGCGCGCTCCGAGCTGCTGCGTGAAATCGGCGATGAAATCGGGCGTCGTTCGGATGAATTTGTGGAGCGGCTGGTTTCCGAAGCGGGCAAACCCGTTGTGTTGGCCGAGGCCGAGGTACAAAGGACGCGGACGACATTTGCGATTGCGGCGGCGGAAGCCCTTTTATTTCGCGACTCGCCGCTTGCGATGGAAGCCACCGCCGCCGGTGCCGGTCATCGGGGCATCGTTCGCCGGTTTCCACTCGGAATCATTCTCGGAATCACGCCCTTTAATTTTCCCCTCAATCTTGCGGCTCATAAAATCGCGCCCTGCATCGCCACCGGCAACACGATGATTCTCAAACCGTCGCCCAAGGCACCGTTGAGTGCCCTGTTGCTGGGAGAAGTCCTCGCTGCATGCGGCGTGCCGCCGGGGCAAATCGCCATCATGCCCTTTGACCCCGCTTATGTGAATTCACTGCTCGGCGATTCGCGTGTGAAAATGCTGACCTTTACCGGTGGCGACCGGGTGGGCTGGAAACTCAAGGCCGCCGCCGTCAGGCAAAGGGTCGCACTGGAACTCGGGGGCAACGCGGCTTGCATCGTGGAGCCGGACTCGGAATGGGAGGCGCATATTCCCAAAATGGTCGCCGGTGCCTTCGGCTTTGCCGGTCAGTCCTGCATCGGCGTCCAGCGCATTTATGTGCACCGCGACATCTACGACCGCTTCCGCAGCGCGTTTCTCGCGCGGACAAAATCATCCGCCAGGGCCGGTGATCCGCGCGATCCGCAAACACTGGTCGGACCGATGATTGATTCCGCAGCCGTGGAGAGGATTGCCGGGTGGATTCGTGCCGCCGAGGCCGGTGGGGCGCGTTTGCTTTTGCCATTGAAAATCGAAGGCCGGGTTGTGCATCCCGTGGTGATTGAAAATGCGCCGCATGACGCCGCCATCCTGCGCGAGGAGGCGTTTGCGCCGGTTGTTTCGCTGTTGCCCTACGAGACATTCGCCGATGCCCTGGCATCCGCCAATGACTCGCGTTTCGGTCTGCAGACGGGCGTGTTCACCACCAACATCAACAGGGCGTTCCAAGCTTTTGAGACGCTTGATGTCGGCGGCGTGCTGATTAATCAAGTTCCGACATTCCGCGTCGAAAACATGCCGTATGGCGGCGTCAAGGACAGCGGGTTTGGACGCGAGGGCGTTCGCTGTGCCATGGAGGAAATGACGGAATTGAAATCCCTCATCATCAACGGGAGCATTGTTTGATTTGTCATGCTGCACGTTGTTCTTATTGAGCCGGAAATTCCGCAAAACACGGGCAACATCGCCCGCACCTGTCTGGCCGCCGGTGCCCGTTTGCATCTTGTCGAGCCGCTTGGTTTTTCCACCGACGCTGCCGCGCTGCGCCGTGCCGGAATGGATTATTGGGAGCGGTGCGATGTGCGGCAGTGGCCATCGTTCGAGGCGCTTCGTTCTGCCGCCGACCCGGAGGCTGGCGTTTATTTTTTGACGACAAAAACATCGCGCCGGTATTGGGACGCGACGTTTTCCGATGGAGATTATCTTGTTTTCGGACGTGAGACGCGGGGATTGCCGGAGAGCCTTTTGGCGGATGAAAAGGCCCGGCTTTTGACCGTTCCCATGCGGGCGGATTCCCGCAGCCTCAATCTTGCCACGTCGGTTGGCATTGTGCTTTACGAAGCATGCAGGCAACTTCGTTTGCCAACATGAGTTCCGGGAAAAAAAAGCGCGTCCTGTTTGTGTGCAGCGGCAACTATTACCGCAGCCGTCTGGCGGAGATTCTTTTCAATCATGAGGCGGCGGCCGCGAAGCTTCCATGGTTCGCCGAGTCCCGCGGGTTGATCAAGGCGGATGACCTGAAGGGCGTGTCGCCTTATGTCACGGCTTATCTGCGCGATGAAAAAATCGGGACGCCGGATGAAAAACCGAGAGATCCGATTCCCATCGAAGTCGAGGATCTTACGGATTCCGATTTGGTCATTGGAATGTGTCGGCAGGAGCATCAGCCCATGGTTGAACAGAAATTCATGGCCTTGGCCAAAACATTGCTAAAAGCCGGACGCCTTCGCTATTGGAAGGTCTATGATATTCCCCTGCGCCCCCAGGCCATCGTGCGGCTGTTGGGCGGAGGACATAAAAAACCCAGCCAGCCCGCTGAGAGTAGCGTTAATCATATCGCACTGGCAGTCAGGGATTTGGTTCGAGAATTATCAGGCTGAATGTCATTTGTTTTTTCCCGGAAACTTCAATCTGTCAATTCGGGAAAACGGATGAATGAACATTTTTCTGGTATGGCAACGATATATTTGCTAAAGTTGCAAGCTATGCCGATTCAGAAGAAGAGCGCGTTCTCCCGTCGCGTCCCCGACTATATTACAGAAGAGCTGGTGAATGTATTGTCCAGTAAGAAGTCATTCGAGTTCAAACAACTCTTTGATTTGGTTCATGAAAATTTGCGCAAGCGCAAAGCTGCCAGCGGGGGTGAGGAAATGTTGCGTCTTCGTGTTCACGAGAAATTGCACAATCTTGTGTCCCGGGGAATGGTCAAGGCTGTCAAAAGTACGAGCAAGACCAGCACCAACAAGAAATACCGGGGCATGGCGTCTTTGGCCAACGCCCTGAAACTGGCTGAGGCGGCGCTTCGGTGATTCCGATGCAGATCGAACAGTATCTTCCCCTGGGCCTGCACATCGCGGTGGCGATCGGATTTGCCATTGTGATTTTCATTGCCAGCTTCCTGCTGGGGCGGATCGGCAAGCGTACGGCGGTCAAGGACATGGCTTATGAATGCGGCATTCCGGTGACGGCAACCGCACAGCCGAGATTCAGCGTGAAGTTCTATCTCGTGGCCATGCTGTTTGTCCTTTTTGATATTGAGGTTGTCTTTATGTACCCGTGGGCCGTCGTGTACCGTGATTTTTTGGCGGAGCATGGGGCGATGATTTTTTGGAGCATGGCGGGATTTGTCGGGGTGCTGACGGTCGGCTATGTTTACGCATTGAAAAAGGGCGCCTTGGATTGGAAGCATTGAGCGTTTGCAGCGGCGCGTTGCGTGGCGGCAAAAACAAATTGGCGGGCGTTGGAGGTAAAAGGCTCTTGCCATGCCGCGCCGTATTGGCAACTATGACACCTTCTTACGGCGCATGACTCTGTCCAGTTTGTTGACTGTCGGGCAAATTATTCCCGAAATGAAGGCTACCGAGCGTTGGCCCGCGATCACTGAGATCGTGGATTTGCTCGTATCGCTTGATCGCATTGAACCGCAGTATCGCGAGGGCGTTTTGTCGGCGCTGCGTCAGCGGGAGGAAACCATGAGCACGGGGATCGGGTTCGGCATCGCCATTCCGCACGCCTCCTCGGAGCATGTCACCGAGGTGGTGGCCGCTTTTGGGCGTTCCGCCGCCGGTATTGAGTTCGACTCGCTCGACAACGAACTGGTGCATTTCATCGTCCTCTTCATTGTTCCCCGCGATCAGTTTCAGGTTCACCTGCGCACCCTGGCTGCTATTGCCAAGTTTCTCAACGATCGCAAGGTGCGCGACGAGTTGGCGGCGGCGCCGGATGCGGCGGCGATCCTCCATGTTTTCGCCAGCCGAAGCGTCAATCGCTGAATGAATTCCACCCCGCAAGCCGTGCTTGGCGGTCGGCTGCGCGCGGCGCTCCAAGCCTGCAACCTTCCGCCGGAACGCGGCGATGTGACGGCCGCCGCCGACACGCGATTTGGCGACTACCAGTCCAACGCCGCCATGATTCTGGCAAAGGAGACCAGGTCGAATCCGCGCGCCCTTGCCGTGCAAATCGCGGAGAAGTTTGACGCCGGGGATGTCTGCGATCCGCCGGAAATCGCCGGTCCGGGATTTTTAAATTTTCGTCTGCGCCCGGAATGGGTGTCGCGGCGTTTGCGTGAGCTTGCGGAGGACGCGCGCTGCGGGGTTCCGACGGCGGACAAACCGTTGCGGATCATTGTGGATTTCAGCTCTCCGAACATCGCCAAGCCGATGCACGTCGGGCATATTCGCAGCACGATTCTCGGGGACGCCCTGGCGCGCATCGCGCGGTTTTTGGGACATGAGGTTGTTGCGGACAACCATCTTGGCGATTGGGGGACGCAGTTTGGCAAGGTGTTGTATGGCTGGAAGCATTTGCTCGACCGCGCCGCGTTGGAGCGCGATCCGATTGCGGAAATGACGCGTCTTTATCGCGAGGTGAACGCATTGGAACAAACGGATCCGGAGGTTCATCGCGCCGCCCGGCAGGAGTTGGTGAAACTTCAGCGGGGTGATTCCGAAAACCGCGCCATTTGGGAGCAACTGGTCAAATTGTCATGGAAGGAGTTTCAGGGCGTTTATGATCGCCTGGGGGTTCGCTTTGATGAGCGGCTTGGGGAGAGTTTTTATGACGCAGCGCTTGGCCCATTGGTGGAAAGGTTGCTGGCCGGAGGCATCGCGGAAATCAGCGAGGGCGCCGTGTGTCTGTTTTTTCCGGAAATTCCCGCACTTGCCGACAAGCCCTGCCTCATTCGCAAAAGCGACGGCGGCTTTCTTTACGCCACCACCGATCTGGCGACGATCGAGTACCGGGTAGGGCGCTGGAAGCCGGACGCCGTCTGGTATGTGACCGGCGCGCCGCAGCAGTTGCATTTTCAGCAGGTCTTTGCAGCCGCCGCCCGCATGGGAATTCCCGTGCGTCTGGAGCATGTCGCCTTCGGCAGCATTCTGGGTGAGGATCGCAAGCTTATGAAAACGCGCTCGGGAGACAATGTCCCCCTTCGCGATCTGCTGGATGAGGCGGTTTCCCGTGCCAGGGGCATGATTGAGGAAAAAAATCCGAGCCTTTCAGCCGAGGAAAAGGAGAACATCGCCAATGTGGTTGGCCTGGGGGCCGTAAAATATGCGGAACTCTCGCAGCACCGCATGAGCGATTATGTTTTCTCCTGGCCCAAAATGCTCTCCCTGCAGGGAAACACTGCGCCCTATCTGCAAAATGCCTGCGTTCGCATTCATTCCATTTTTCGCAAGTTGGGTGACGACTCCGGCGGGGCGGGGGATGTGACTTTCACGACGAAGGAAGAGTTGGCTTTGGCGCGCAAACTTCTTCAGTTCGGCGAAGTCGTTCCCCTCGTTCTGCGTGAGTTTCGTCCCAATCTTTTGGCTAATTTTCTGTTTGAAACCGCCAATGCCTTCCATGCGTTTTATGAAGCCTGCCCGGTGTTGAAATCCGAGGGTGCCACACGCCGCTCGCGCCTCGTTCTCTGCGAGGCCTCGATCCGCGTTCTGAAACAGGGTCTCGATCTCCTGGGCATCGGAGTTCCCGAAAAAATGTAGCCATCAGCGCCCGCGCGCGGACACATCCATCCAAATGGCCTGTCGGAAAAACGGACGCCGGCTTTGGCGGAATCCCCACCACCCCGCCGCAATGGCCAGTTTGCGCAACTCGGCAAAGGAAAAGGCGCGAACGGCCGACAGCCTTGCATCGTGCCGGGTCATCGGCTCGCGATAGACCAGCGCCGTCAGGGCAAATATGGACGCTTGCGCCATGCGCGAACGCCGCAGATCGGTGACCAACGCTGCGCCTTGGGTCAGCTCGCGGCACCGCCGCAGAAGCCGTATGGCGTCATGTTCCTCAAAGTGATGCAAACGGAGATTGCTCATCACCACGTCATGGGGTTCCACCGCCTCCCAGGTGGACATGTCGGCCAGGACGAAGCGAATTTCGGGGAAATCGGAAGATCGTTTTTCCGCAGCGGCCAGTATCGCTGGCACGGGCTCCACGGCTGTGATTCGGATCGGGCAGGAGAGCTGGCGGGCGCGTGTTACAAGGGCGCGGGAGATGTCGCCGGCACCGGTTCCGAGATCCAGCACATGCAGGGGATTCCGCCGCCGCAGCCGGGGTTCGAGATAATGAAGCACGGTGGAGCTGCCTCCAAAACGACGGTTGAGCGATTCCATATTGGAGAGATCGCGCTCCAAATCGGATGTCACGTTTTCCACTGAGTCCATCCATGCCGGACGGCTTTCATCGAAACTTCGGATCATGATGCGAGCGACAGCAGGGAGAGCATTCGGCCCGTGCGGCCTTTTTCAACACGGTAGGAATAATAGGAGGCCACTTCCCGTCCGGTGCAAATGCCATCGTCGCGGACTTCGGAAATTCCGGCTTCCTGCAATTGACGGACAATAGCCGCCGCAAAATCCACTTCGTAAAGCGGCGGGCGAATGCACGGGCTCAGGTGGGCGATAAGGTCGCCCGGCGGAACGCCGAATGTGTCGTGCAATGCGGCGACCGCGCGTCCCGCGATGTTGAGTTCCGTTCCCGTTCGTCCGGAATGGACGAGCCCCACGGCGCGCCCCCGCCGATCTGCGAGGTAAATTGCGGCGCAATCAGCCGTGTAAATGCCGAGAACCAGCCCGGGAACGGATGTTATCAGCCCATCGGCTCCGGCGTGGACTCCGGGATGATCCGCCCGGGCGACCGTGTCACCGTGAATTTGCTCCGCCGTGGCCAGACGTTTCGGATCAAATCCCGCCGCGCGCATGAGCTCGGCATGCGGAGCGGCCAGGCGTTGCAGGGCAACGGAGCGGTCGGTGGTTGTGTCAACTCCCGGGATTCTGCCGATAAATGCGGCGCGCACAAACGGTGCGGATTCCAGCGGACGAAAGCAACTTGCCATTGCGGATGGAATCAGGATTCCCCCGCCTTTCGCCTGGTGTTCGGCGTTTGCGCGGACTTTTTCCGTTTTGCGCCGCGCAGCGTTTCGCTTTTGCGTGGCGTGGCTCCTTCGAGAACACCTGGATTGGGATTATCCGTCGAGTTGAGCAGGTCATTGCGCTTCCGATCGCGCGCCGTCAGCATCGGATCGTCGTAAGTGTCCGCATAGTCGGTGTCGAGTGAGAGCACCCGGTTGTATTCGGCGAGGGCGATGATGTAGCGGTAGCGGCTTTCAAGCTCCGTCGTTTGAGCCTGCAAAAGCGAAACCTGCGCATTCAATACGTCAAGCTGCGTTCCCGCTCCTGCATCCAGCCGTTCGCGCGAGAGACGCAGGGCCTCCGTCGCCTGCACGACGTTCGCCCGCTGACTGTCAATCACCTCCTGCGCTTCAATCAGGTTGGATACGGAGCGCTGCACGTCCAATTCCACCCCGCGCGCCGAGTTGTCGTAGTTGATTTTGGATTGCTCCAGCGTCGCCCGTGCCGCCTTGGTGGCACCGACGGTGGCGAGTCCGTCAAAAAGATTCCAACTTCCGGTGATTCCAAAAAACCAGCCGTTGACCGTTTCATCAAGCTGCGATGCCAACGGAACATTGAAGGTCTGCCAGCCCGCCGTGGCGTTGAGCGAGGGTTGGAATCCCGACATGGCCGCCTTGAGGTTTTCCGCGTTGATGAGAATGTTTTGCCTCTGAATTTTGAGCGAGGGATTGCGCGCCAGGGCGGAGAATACGGAGCTGGCCAAATCAATTTTGATGGGGTCGTAATCGAGTTGCCCGGTTACATCCACCGGCACGGACGAAGGGTCGCTGGGGTAGTTGAGGCCGAGTTGTTTGACCAGGGCGAATTGTGAAATGCGCAGGGCATTGCGGGCCTGAATGACTGGCGGGATGGCGTTGGCAAGGGCCACCTCGGCCTGCAGAACGTTGAAACGCGGAACGGTGCCTGCCTCAAAACGGCTCTGTTGATCCTGCAACTGCGTTTGCAAAACGGCCACGGATTCCTCGCGCACGCGAATGAGCGCACGATTGAAAATCACATCAAAAAACAGTTTTTTCGTATCGGCCACGACTTTGTCAATTGTCTGCCGCAGCGCATAGAAAGCGCTGTCGCTGGCCAGTTTCGCGGCGGAAAAGTTCGCCTGATTTTTCCATCCGGACCAGATGGATTGATTGGCTTGAATGACGATGTTCCACGCCTGGGTTTGCGTCTGCATGTTGAGCCCGCCGCCAAGAATTTTGGAATTTGGATTGGCCAGTTGGCTTTCCTGATATTTGTAGGAACTGCCCGCCTGAATGGTCGGCAGCATCGCCGCCCGCACCTGTATGACCTGACCGCTGGCAATTCGGATTTGCTGAATTGCCGCCAGAATCTCCGGGTTTTTGGACAATGCCGTGCGGATGGCGTCGTCTATTGTCAGCTTTTTGGCATCCGGAGTCAGGTGCAGTTCCAGCGAGCTGGCCGGCGGCAGCTTGATGCTCGTGACCGGATTTGGGCCTTTTTGCGCGGATGGTTCGGCAATTCCCGGTGTTGTGGGAAATGTCATTTGCATGGGATCGGGAATGCCCGCATCAATCGGCCCGTCCAGCTGCGGATCCAATCCCGGCGTGTTGGTGAGCGTTATGGCCGACGGGGCGGATGGCGCGGGAGCTGCGGGAGCTGCGGGAGCTGCGGGAGCGGAATTTGTCGCCTGTTGCGCGGTCACGTGGGCGGTCGGAAGAAACATCCAGACGATTCCCAGCAAACCGGCGCGCAAATCAATTCTCATGACAGACTTTTGATTAAACCCCAAGCGTCCCGTGAAATCCAATCCTTTCAAACAATTGATACTTTCGCTTTTTTACGACCTTCCGCCGACGGCGCTCAAATTCGTGCGAGCAGCCTGATGGTTTCGCATCCTTCGCGTCCGGGAAATGTGGGCATGCCGCGATATTCTTCCAGGAGGCGAAAATGTTTTCCAAACAGCGCATCCAAATCCCCCGTCGTGGCGCCGAAGGGCGGCTCTCCATCCTGATCCTCCATGTCCGTATAAAACACCGCCAGAAACCGGCCGCCCGGTTTGAGGGCGGTGGTGGCGGAACGAATGTAATCCGCCCGGCGATTCGGCTCGATGGCGCAAAAACAGGTGTGCTCCAAAATGCTGTCGAAGGATTGTTTCCATTCTTTCGGAAGCGCAAAAAAATCTTCGCAGAGGTATGTTTCGTTGTTCACCGGTGCAAAATTGCGCGCGCGTTCAATGGCACTCGGGGCGATGTCCAGCCCGGTGACGCGCAGATGATGCCGCGCCAAAAGCCGCACGTCATGCCCCGCCCCGCAGCCGGGAACCAGCGTTTTGCCCTGCAGTACGTTTTGTGCCAGCAGTCCGTCCAGCGCCGGATGCGCCGTGCCCCTGTCCCAGGGCGTGTCGCCCTCCGTATAACGCCGTTCCCAATCCATGACATCCAATCCCTATCGCGACAAATCACTTTGGCGCAGGATGCGAAATCCGCGGCTGCCCAGCACCGCACCGGTGCATTCCAAATCGTCCGTATGAATGGCGATGAGTGGTCGTCCGCGCGGTCGGACGAGCAGGGTGTAGCTGAAAAAAATATTCACTTCGGCTTCGAGCAGGGCGGCGAGGAGGCGCGGCAGGTCGGGGGCGCCCTCCTCCAATTCCGCCACGGTGACATCGCAAACGCCGTAGGCGATGTCATTGCGGTCAAAGAGTTTTTCCAATTGATCGGGATCGCTGACAATCATGCGTGCGACGGAGGTTTCCGCAGAATCCTGGATGCTCAGCCCGAGAACGACTACATGCACTTCGTCGAGCATTCGGACGACTTCCATGAGGGCGCCGACACGATTGGTTAAAAACACGGAGTATTGACGAACCTCGCGTCCCCGCAGTTTTTCAGTGGTTTCGATGGTGGCCATGCGTTTGATTTATTGAAAAAGATAGAGCAGGCAAAATTCCGGGAGTTGTTCTCCGGTGCCCTGCACCTCCACAAAATACCGTCCGGTTGCGCCCGCTGTCACGCCGACAGCAGCCTGTCCCGGCGCCGAACGGATGTCGGCCTCCAGCGGTTTGCCGGAGGGATCGTAAACGGTCAGCTTGGGCGTAATGTTTTCGTCGGTCGCCGCACAGAACCAGTAGCGGTTTCCGGCGACAAGATTGACCGCCAGAAGTTTTGATGAGGCGGCGGATGAAGGTTCAAATAAAAATCCATCGCGCACATGAAAATCTTCGCCGATCAGGCCTCCGGCGATTTCCAGCGTTTTGGCGCGCAGGTTGGACATGCGAGCCGCCGTGTCGCCGGCCGCCGCATCGTCCTTCCCGCCCACGGTCGGCAGAACGACGGGCGCCTGCGCCGGAGACACCGCTGGGCAGAGCAGAAGGCAGGCGAGGATTGATGCGAGTTTTTTCATGGCTGCCGTTTTGCGCTCATGTCCGCGATGATTTTGGCGGCGGTGGAACCGATGGCGGGAATGTGTTCCGAATCGGACGCCGTTCCAGTGAGGGCCGTCATTTGCGTTCCGATGTCCGCCAGTGCCGCATCCACTTCCGCGACCACCGGAGTGTTGCGTGATTTCTCGGGCAGGCGCTGCAGATCCGAACGAAGAAACGCCGCAAGGCTTGCCTGCCGCAGGAGTTCGGCGCAGCGGCTTTCTCCGTCAAGTTCCGCCGCACGGGCGCCGATTTGCCATGCCCGCAGCCATGCACCCGCCGCGATCATGGAGGCCAGGGCTTCATCGCGCTGCGCCACCATGGCCCGGCGCACTTCATTCACCGTGGCCTCCAAATCCTCCAGCAGGGCGGACCAAACACCCGCATCGGCAAAATCCCCGATGCTTTTTCCGCGTGCGAGAACGTCCTCCCCGACTCCCAGTGCCCGCGCCAGCGCAATGATGTCCTTGCCGATGTTTTTCACCTGCTGCCCATCCTGTGCTTCGACGGCGACAAACCCGTCCGTCACCAGGGCGCCGAGATTAAACGCCGTTTGCAGCCGCGTGGCATAGGCCGTCGGAACCGGATCGCGATAAAACGCCGCCCAGTCCGGCTTCCCGGCCTTGTTGATTGCTGCGAACAATTCCGACGGCATGGGGATGGTCACCATTTCGGAGTTGATGGCTTCGGACATTTGTTTTTCCGAAAGTTTGGCGCCGAATGATGGAGTGGCGGCGATCAGGAGCAAAATGGCGGCGATTGCTCTCATTGTTTTCGGGGGCGCGGGGGGACGACGGGGCAGCCTTTGTCGCAGCAATGACCGCCGTTTCCCATGATCCAGCGCACAATGCGCCGTATCAAAAATCCCAGCGCACACGCCAGAATCAGGGCGACCGCGATAAATTCAACCGTGCTCACATCCTCAAACAAAACCCGCCCAGCTGATACGTCAATACCGCACCCAGCCACGCCAGTATTGTCATGTAGGCGAAGGCAAACGCGGCCCAGCCCCAGCTTGACTCCCGGGCCATCACCGCGATCGTTGCGCCGCATTGCAGGCAGAGGGCGAAGAAAACCATGATTGCCAGCGCCACCGGCAGGGTGAACACCGGCTGACCCGCACGGGGACCGTCCGGCCATCGGGCCGCCGCCAGCGCCGAACGCAGGTCGCCCGATTCCTCATCCACATCCGAACCCGCGCCGTAGATTGTTCCCAGGGTGGAAATGATGACCTCCCGCGCGGGAAAGCTGGCGAGGACGCCGACAGTGATTTTCCAGTCAAATCCCGCCGGCGCAAACACCGGCTGCAACGTGCGCCCGATCCGCGCCAGGTAACTCTGCTCGATGTAAGCGGCGTCCGTCAGGCGATCCACGGCCATTGCATCCGCCGTCGGTGCCGACGCCTTCACATTTTCCCGCACTTCGGGCGGACGCGGAAAATAGGAGAGCGCCCAGATGATGATTGCCACGGCCAGGATGATGGTTCCGGCGCGGACGAGAAACTCCCGTGCCCGCCGCCACATGCGCCACAGGATGTCGCGCAGGCGGGGGAGTCTGTATGCGGGCATTTCCATCAGAAATGGAAGCGGTCGCGTGCGAAGCAGGAATTTATTGACCGCCCAGGCGATGGGTGCGGCGACGGCGAGGCCCACGAAGTGCATGGCAAAAAGCGTCAGCCCCGCGACCGTCGCTCCGTAGGCCGGTTCGATAAAGGCACCAATCATCAGCGTGTAAACCGGCAGGCGCGCCGAACAGCTCATCAAGGGCGAAATAAGAATCGTCGTCAGTCTCGCCTTGGGATCTTCGATGGTTCGTGCGGCCAAAATGCCGGGAACGGCGCAGGCGAAACTCGACAGCATCGGAACAAAACTTTTCCCATTGAGTCCGCACCAGCCGAAAATTTTATCCATGAGAAAGGCGCCGCGCGCCATGTATCCGGTGTCTTCCAGCAGGGCGATGAAGAAGAAGAGAATGAGGATTTGCGGGAGGAATACGATCACGCTACCGACGCCGGCCAGCACTCCGTCCACCAGGAGGCTTTGCAGCGTCGGCCATGGAGCCAGCACCGGTCCCGCTGTGTCCCCGATCCATGCGACGCCCGCCTCAATGGCGTCCATGAACGGCCCCGCCCACGAGTAGATGGATTGGAAAACAACAAGCATCATGGCGACAAAAATCACCGGCCCCCACACGCGGTGGGTGAGGACGGCGTCAAGGCGCAAACTCAGGGTGTCGCCATGCTTTTCCGGGAAGGTTACGGCGTCTTCCGTCAGATGCCCGATGTGTTCGTAACGCAGCAAGGCTTCGACGGACACGGGATGGAGGCCATCCGCCTCGATGATTTCCGCCGCCTTCGCCAGCAGCGTTTCCGCGTCTTCGCGCGCAAAACCTCCGAGTCGTGCCAGTGCGCCGCCATCCCGGTCGAAAAGCGCCCGCTGCAAGTCCTGCAATCCCGCCGCGCGGTTTCCCTTTTTTTCACATTCAGCGGCGAGAAATGCCACCGCTGTCTCCACCGATTCCGGCCACGGTGTGCGCGCCATGGTCGCGTGATTGTCGGCGGCCTCGTTCACCGCCGCCTCCAATTCTTCGATGCCCTCGCCTTTCGTCGCCACCACACGCACCACCGGAATCCCGAGACGCTGCGACAGAAGGCGCGTGTTGATGCGGATGCCCGCCCGCTCGGCCGTGTCGGACATGTTTAAGGCAATGACCATCGGCAGCCCGAGATCCGCCGCTTGGGAGGCCAGGAAAAGATTGCGAATGACATTGGAGGCGTCCGTGACGCAAATCACGACATCCGGCGGTTTTTCTCCGGCGAGGCGACCGGTCAAAAAATCCAGCGCGACTCTTTCGTCGGGCGACGAGGCCGCGAGGCTGTAGGCGCCGGGCAAATCCACCAGGGTCACGCGACGGCCCCCGTATTGCCATGAGCCGGACTTTCGCTCCACGGTCACACCCGGATAGTTTCCGATTCTTTGACGTGCTCCGGTCAGGCGGTTGAAAAGGGTTGTCTTCCCCGTGTTGGGATTTCCCATGAGCGCAACATGCAAATGCCGCTGTGTCGAAGTTTCACGGCTCATGGCGTCAGGAAAAACATTCCACTTCCACCGCCGCCGCGTCGGATTTGCGCAGACTCAGCCGCATGCCCCGAAATTCGATTTCCACCGGATCTCCGAGCGGTGCGGCTTGGACGACCGTAATATCCGTGCCGGGAAGCAGCCCCAGGGCCAAAAGGCGTCCGGCCAGTGCTCCTCCGGATTTCAGCGGTCGCACACGTCCTTTTTCGCCGACGCGCAGAGTCGCCAGCGGGCGAATGGCACCGCTCATTGTACGCCGCGCGCCGTGCGCCGACGGGGCTCCGCCCGGTGTTCGCACACACGCACGCACCCGAGCATGCAGCGGCGCAGCGCCACGCAGTAATTCCGACACCGCACCATCACCGGATCGCGACCCGAAAGCACCTCCACCTCCACGCCTTCATGAAAACCCAGCCGCCGCAGATGAACTGCCCACTCGCTGTTGTCATTCAGGGAAACAACACGGTTTTTCTGACGCCGCGGACTGGCTTCCAAACTGAAAATTGGGTTGGTGTGCGGCATACAGGTTTGCTCTTGAGACTTAGTCTCAATCAATCGCCGGAGCAAGCTTCAATTCCACGCTCAAGCGGCGAACGAAGCGGATTTGAGGACGTTTCTTTGCGTTGAAAATGGCGCCGTTTGCTTCGGCGGATTTTTACATGAGCATGGCGGCAATTTCGTCGGCGAGGAGTCGCCCGCGCGGTGTGAGGCGGACGCGGGATTCGACGGTTTCCAGGAGGCCTTCGGTGTGAAGATCGGCCAGAAGATCCGGCGGAGCGACGAGGTGCTTTTTTTTGATGCCGGTGTTCATGCGCAGGCCGAATGCGACGCGCTCGGCATCGCGAACGGCGGGCGTGAGGATTTCCTCGTTTGCGAGCGGACGTACACCGGCGGTGACGGCGCGGACGTAGGCGGCGGTGTTGGGAAGATTTTGCCAGCGGCGATCGCCCGCCGTGGACCAGGCGCTCGGCCCCAGACCGAGGTAGTCCGCCCCCTCCCAATAGGCGATGTTGTGACGGCATTCACGTCCGGGCCGGGCGTGATTGGATATTTCGTATTGGGTGAAGCCGGCGTTTGATAACAGGACGAGCCCCCGCTCAAAAAATTCGGCGTCATTTTCAATGTCCTCCCGAAATTCCCCCTTCGCCTTGCGTCGAAAAAAATCGGTGTCCTCCTCATAAGTAAGGCAGTAGGCGGAAATATGCTCGGGGCCGAGCGCCGCCGTCTGCCGAATGCCCTCCTCCCATTGCGCGAGAGTCTGACCCGGAACACCGTAAATTAGATCGAGATTGATGTTGTCAAATCCGGCATCGCGCAGAATGCGAAACGATGTCCGCGCCTGCGCAGCGTCGTGAACGCGCCCGAGGGTTTTTAGAAGATCGGCATCCCACGCCTGCACGCCCATGCTGGCGCGATTGACGCCGAACTCGCGCAGGAGCCCGGCTTTGCGCGTGGTGACGGTGGCGGGATTCATCTCCATGGTGAATTCGGTGACGGCGGAAAAATCCAGATGGGAGCGCAGGCCGGATAGCAGTGTTTCCAACTGCCCCATGGATAGCGCCGTGGGCGTGCCACCGCCGATGAAAATGGTGTGCGGCGCCATGCCGGAGGCAAAAAGCTCCGCCTCACGAACAATGGCGTCCACCAGCGGAGCCGCCTTGCCGGGCCCCGAAAGCTCCTTGTAAAAACTGCAATACGGACAAATCTGCAGGCAAAAGGGAATGTGAATATACAAATGCCGCGCCCGATGCGCCGCCTGAGCCCCCTTGCCCCCAATCCCTCGCATTTCAGTTTTCAGCGGAA
>JACTMZ010000179.1 GCA_014584375.1 Verrucomicrobiota bacterium
AAGCATTATTGGAGACAACATCGGTGTCATGATTAATGAGTCAACGACTCCCTCCCGCTCGGATGGCTTCGGTGTCATTTACTTTTGAGGCAACAAGAAAAATCCCGCAACACCCTGCGATAGACACCCTGTTTCATGGGGGGCGCCAGGTCCACCGGGACATCCCGCACCGCAACCCAGCGCACCTCCGAAAACTCGCCGCAGCTATGCTCTAATTTTATCAGGGGAATCCCCTCCGCCCGGATGCGACAAAGAAAATACGTCTGCTCCTGCCCGTGAAATCCGCGATGAACAACTCCACCCGGATAATCGTAGCAATACGGGCCGCGCTGTTCCGCGATATCATAGAGATCCGGCGACAGCGCGACCTCCTCGAAAATTTCACGGCGCACAGCCGCCTCCGCCGACTCCCCCGCATCCACACCACCCTGGGGAAATTGCCAACTGGACGCAAAATCCGAACGCCGCCCGATCAAAACCAACCCGCTTCGATTTTGAATAATCGCCGCGACATTGGGGCGATAACGCTTTGTCATAAAACGCAGCCTAAAACATTTGTCGCACGGCGGGCGAGCTCCGCATTGCCAAAGCGAGGGACGTCCGCTAAATTCCGGCTTCACCTGATTCGCCGCTTTGAAGCAAGACTCCTCGAAACCGCGTCATGAGTGTGGAGTATTCGGGGTCTTCGGCCACGAGGACGCCGCGCTGCTGACTTACTACGGACTCTTTGCCCTCCAACATCGGGGGCAGGAAAGCGCCGGCATCGTCTCCTGCGAGGGGCCGGGACGCCGACTGCATGTTCACAAGGCCATGGGTCTTGTCTCGCAGGTTTTCGACAACGGCTCGCTCCCCGGACTCAAGGGCGACCGCGCCATCGGTCACGTCCGCTATTCGACAGCCGGCTCCAGCAATCTGGCCAACGCCCAGCCCCTGGTGGCCGACACCGTGCGCGGACCGCTGGCCATTGCGCACAATGGCAATCTCGTCAACGCCGCCGCGCTGCGCTCCGAACTTGAAAGCACCGGGACGATTTTCCAAACCACGGCGGACAGCGAAATCATTTTGCATCAACTGGCGCGGCAGGCGGCGGTTGGCGAGCCTCTCTCGGCCCTGCGCTCCCTGCAGGGCGCGTTTTCGCTGGTGATGCTCACTCCCGAAGCGCTCGTCGGCGTTCGCGATCCCCACGGCTTTCGTCCGCTGGTGCTGGGACGGCTCGCCAAGGGATGGGTGCTGGCCTCGGAAACCTGCGCCCTCGACCTGATCGGCGCGCAGTTTGAACGCGAAATTGCCTGTGGCGAAGTTGTCATTATTGACGAAAACGGACCGCGCTCACTTTTCCCGTTTCCTCCGGAACGCTCTGCCTTTTGCATTTTTGAGCTGGTGTATTTTGCGCGTCCGGACAGCGTTCTTGGAGGGCGAAATGTTGCGGAGATGCGCATTGAGATGGGGCGGCGGCTGGCGCGGGCGCATCCGGTGGAGGCGGATCTCGTGGTTCCGGTGCCGGACTCCGGCAACTATGCGGCGCAGGGATATTCCGAGGAAAGCGGCGTGCCGCTCGGCCACGCCTTTGTTCGCAATCACTACATCGGGCGCACGTTTTTGCAACCCACGCAAATGATTCGGGATTTTGACGTGCGGGTGAAACTCAATCTCATCGCCGACGCCGTACGTGGAAAGCGTGTGGTTGTGGTGGACGACTCGATTGTGCGGGGCACCACCGCCCGCGCCCGTGTGGTGAACCTGCGGGAAAGCGGCGCCCGCGAGGTGCATCTGCGCATCAGCTGCCCGGCGCACCGTTTCCCCTGCCATTACGGCATTGATTTTCCGGATCCCAAGGAGCTGTTGGCAAATCGAATGACACACCGGGAAATTGTCGAATTTCTGGGTGTGGACAGTCTGGCTTATCTTCCCGTGGAGGACATGATTGGAGCAACCGGATGGCCGCAGAAATCCTTTTGCACCGCATGTTTCACCGGCGACTATCCCATGCCGGCGGATGGCGATTTGCGCAAGGACGCGCTGGAAAACACCCGGGCCCGGGGTGGATTTTTCAACCTTGGGGAACCAAGTCTCTTCGACAATGTAACACCATGAAAAAACCTTCCGCCGCCTACGCCCGAGCCGGAGTGGATGTTGACCTCGGCAACACCCTCAAGGATCGCCTGCCCGCCCTCGTCCGACAGACACACGGCCCGAGGGTGCTCGGTGGCATCGGAGGATTCGGCGGACTTTTTCGCGCCGCGTTTCCGGACATGAAGGATCCCGTGCTGGTGGCCAGCATGGACGGCGTCGGCACAAAATTGAAAATTGCCGTGCAAGCCGGACGTCATGACACGGTGGGGGAGGATCTCGTAAACCACTGTGTCAATGACATCGCCGTCATGGGGGCACGTCCGCTTTTCTTTCTCGATTATCTCGGTGCGGGGAAGCTTGATCCGGACGTTTTCACTGCGGTGATCGCCGGTCTCGCCCGGGCCTGCCGTCGGGCCGGATGCGCCCTGCTCGGCGGAGAGACGGCTCAAATGCCAGGTCTTTATCACGGTGCGGACTACGATTTGGTCGGCTGTATTGTCGGCGTGGTGGACCGCAAAAACATCCTCGACGGCTCACGTGTTCGTCCCGGCGACGCGCTGATCGCCCTGCCGTCAAACGGACTGCACACCAATGGCTACACCCTGGCGCGGCGAATCATTTTCGGGAAGCTCAAGCTGGGCGTAAACGACCGCCTGCCCGGAATGCGCGGCACGGCGGGCGACGAACTTTTACGCGTCCATCGCAACTACGAGCCGGCCATCCGTTCCCTGCCCCCGCGCACGCTTCACGCCGCCGCCCACATCACCGGTGGCGGGCTGCCCGACAACCTTCCCCGCGCACTGCCTGCCGACTGTCGCGCGGTCATCACACGCAAACAACTGCGCGTACCGCCGCTTTTTCGCCTGCTTCAGGAAGCCGGCAAGGTTTCCGATGACGAAATGCTGCGCGTTTTCAACATGGGCGTGGGCATGGTGCTCATCGTGGCGGACAGCGAGGCGGCGGCGACGGCACGACGCCTGCGGGGGCGAATCATCGGGCGGGTTGAACGCGGCGCCCACGGCGTGGAATTCGTCTGATCACCATGGCTTCGCTATGGAAAAAAGGCGCGGGCATTGGATTGGGCGCCGGCCTTCTCGGGGCGACCGTTTTGGCACTGCGGCTGCGGGCGCGTCCGACACCGCATCCCTCGCTGCCCGACATCATTTCCCCGTCGGTTTTTTCCCGCCGCGTCCAGCGCACCACACGGGGACAGATCGTCTATCACGTCAGCGGCGAGGGTGAGCCGCTGATTTTTTTGCATGATTTTTTTCCGGGAGCCGCCTCTTACGAGTGGTCGAAAATTTATCCGTCATTTTCCAAAACACACCGCGTTTTGGCGCCAGACTGGATCGGCTTCGGTGAAAGCGAGCGCCCCGACCGGCTGCTGCGAGCCGAGGATTATGCGCAATGCCTCCGCGAATTCGTCCGCGCCACCTGCGGGGGACGGCGCCCCGTACTCGTCGGCTCCGGCTTGGGGGCCGCCCTTGCCTGCCTCGCCGCCGCACAGCATCCGGAATTGGTCGCACGACTCATTCTATTCCATCCAATCGGAACCGCCGAATGGGCGAAGCCCTGGGTTCCACGCTCCCTGAACGCGGCGACTTGGTCCCGCCGTGGAAGACAATGGCTTTACAACACCCGCTTCGCTCCACCTGAACGACTCAAAAAATGGCTGTCATCCCGACGAAGCCCAGGAGCGAGTTTGGATTTAACCGAAGCCGTCTCCGTGTTTTCCTCGTTCGCCCGACAATACGGAGCGGCTTGGGCCGTGTTGAGGATTCTCTCCGGGCGCTTCAACGTCCCGCCACTGCCGCGACTGGGCGGTGTCTGCGTTCCCGTCACCATCTGGCTGCCTGAATTCGACGCCGAAAAACTCCCGGAAGCCGCTGCACACGCGGAAACACGGGTTGATCGGCTTGAAAATTGCGGGCCATTGGCACCCTTGGATCAGGCGGAAAATTTGACAACGCGCCTGCAAACGGAACTTTTTCAACCCATGCGTATGGTGCGGAACTAGGATCACGATTCCGACCGCTTGGCATTCATCCCCGCGCGCGCTACCTTCGCCGCACCATGCTTGACATTCGCCGTATCCGGGAAACGCCGGATGACATTAAAACGCGCCTCGC
>JACTMZ010000096.1 GCA_014584375.1 Verrucomicrobiota bacterium
AAGGCGGAGAATTACGAGGATGCCGCGCGTTTGCGTGATGAAATTCGCAAGATTGAACACGAGTTGCAGGCATGACATTTGACGACATAATCGCCCGTCCCGGGCAGTGGTTGCAGGGGGACGGCCCTCACGGGAAAATCGTTGTGAGCAGCCGCGTTCGTCTCGCGCGCAATCTTCGCGAGCGTCCGTTTCCCGGTTGGGCGAAAAAAACCGAGCGTCTGCAGGTTCTTGGGGAAATTCAGGGACATGTCGGAGCGATTCCGGCGATGCAGGGAGGCTGTCACACCGCCATGCAGGATCTTTCGCCGATGCGAAAACAGATTCTCGTCGAGCGGCATTTGATCAGCCGTGAGCACGCATCGAAGGGCGCCGGGAGTGCGGTGGTCATCAGCCCTGATCATCGGCTGAGCATTATGATCAACGAGGAGGATCATTTGCGGATGCAGTCCCTGCTTCCGGGGCTTCAATTGCATGAGGCGTATCGGATCAACAATGATGCGGATCTTTTTCTCGAGGATCGCCTGCCTTATGCGTTTCACGGGGAGCTGGGATATTTGACGGCGTGTCCGACCAATGTCGGCACCGGGTTGCGCGCCTCGGCGATGGTGCATCTTCCCGGACTGGTTCTTGCGGAGCAGATCAATCAGATTGTCAATTCAGTCGGCAAAATCGGGCTGGTTGTTCGCGGACTTTATGGCGAGGGAACGGAGGCGCTTGGCAATTTGTTTCAGGTTTCCAATCAGGCGACCCTTGGCGAGAGCGAGGAGGAAATTCTTGTCCGCCTGATCAAGGTCATCGAGCAGATCATCGAGCACGAGCAGAACGCCCGGCAGATGTTGCTGGTGCGCCGCGCCAGCATGTTGTTGGATCAGGTCGGTCGCGCCTACGGCATTTTGGGCAATGCCCGTTCGATGGCGTCCAAGGAGGGCTTGAATCTTCTTTCGATTCTCAAGCTGGGGATAGACCTTGGTATTTTCCCGGAGTCCGCCCAGCTTGTCGTGGACGAGCTTTTCATGACCACGCAACCTGCGCATTTGCAGTTTGGTGCGCAGCAGGAGAAATTGGCACCGGAGGAACGCGACACCTTGCGTGCCGACTTGGTACGTGCGAAGGTGAAAGGGATTCCCGAACCGGATGTCGCCCGGGTGATTTCGGCGGCGGACGGTGGGGAGACAACTCAGGAAAAATGAATAATTTCACACCGCGCGCCCAGCAGGTCCTTGCCCTTGCCCGCAAGGAGGCGGATCGTTTCAATCACAATTATGTGGGAACCGAGCATTTGCTTCTTGGGCTGATCAAGCTCGGCCAGGGAGTCGCCGTCAATGTGCTTACCAAGATGGGACTCGATTTGGATGCCGTGCGGATGGAGGTGGAGAAGCACGTTGGTTCCGGATCGGATGAAAAGGCGACGGGCAACATTCCCTACACGCCGCGCGTGAAGAAGGTGCTTGCCCTTGCCGGCAAGGAGGCGAAGTCGCTGACGCATTCGTATGTCGGCACCGAGCATCTTTTACTGGGGCTTCTGCGTGAGGGTGACGGCGTTGCCGCCAAGGTACTTCGCAGCTTGGATTTGGACATTGAGCGCGCCCGGCAGGAAATCCTTCGGGAGTTGAATCCGAATTTCAATCCGGATGAGGAGGATCAGGAGGCCGCTGGCATTGGGGGTGGAGGCCGAAGCGATTCAAAGACACCGGCTCTCCGGGCGTTTGGTCGGGATTTGACGGAGCTTGCCAACAAGGGGGGCATGGATCCGGTGGTTGGGCGCGCCAATGAAATTGAGCGTGTCATTCAAATTCTTTGCCGCCGCACCAAGAACAATCCGGTATTGATCGGCGAGGCGGGCGTTGGAAAAACAGCCATTGCCGAGGGTCTTGCCCAGGAGATCGCCGCAGGGAATGTTCCCGAGCTTCTCCATGGCAAGCGCGTTATCACATTGGATCTCGCCCTGATGGTTGCAGGGACAAAATATCGCGGACAATTTGAGGAGCGCATCAAGGCGGTGATGGATGAAATTCGCAAAAACAAGAACATCATCCTTTTCATAGATGAGCTGCACACCATCGTGGGTGCCGGATCGGCGGAAGGGGCGATGGATGCCTCAAACATCATCAAGCCCGCACTTTCACGCGGCGAACTTCAGTGCGTGGGTGCCACGACCCTCAATGAATATCGCAAGTATATCGAAAAAGACGCCGCTCTCGAGCGCCGGTTTCAAACCGTCAAGGTCGAGGCGCCGAGCGTGGAGGACACCATTTTGATTCTCAAGGGCATTCGCCCGAAATACGAAGCGCATCACAAGGTGAAGCTTTCCGACGAATCGCTGGAAGCCGCCGCCAAGTTGAGCGATCGCTATCTCACAGGCCGCTTTTTGCCGGACAAGGCCATTGATGTGATGGACGAAGCGGGCGCCCGCGCGCGCATCCAGAATATGACGCGTCCGCCGGATGTCAAAAATCTGGAGGCCGAAATCACGCAGATTCGTGAACAAAAGGAAACGGCCATCAAGGATCAGGATTTTGAAAAGGCCGCTGCATTGCGCGATGGCGAAAAGCAGGCCAAGGACAAATTGGAGGGAATCCTCAAGGAATGGCATTCCAATCGCGAGGAGAAGGAAGTGTTGGTCGGCGAGGACGATATTTTGCACGTCATCGCCAAGTGGACGGGTATTCCGCTGGCGCGCATGGATCAAAACGAGGCGCGTAAATTGCTCGCCATGGAAAGCGAGCTGAAAAAATCCGTCATTGGTCAGGACGAGGCCATCACGGCGATCAGCAAGGCACTGCGGCGTTCGCGTGCGGATTTAAAGGATCCCCGGCGTCCGATTGGATCATTTATTTTCCTGGGGCCGACGGGTGTTGGTAAAACCTTCCTGGCGCGCACGCTGGCGGAGTTCATGTTTGGCGATGCGGATTCGCTCATTCAGATCGACATGTCGGAGTACATGGAAAAGTTCACCGCGTCCCGCCTTATCGGTTCGCCTCCGGGTTATGTCGGACATGAGGAGGGCGGTCAGCTCAGCGAAGCTGTGCGACGTCGCCCGTATTCGGTGGTGCTTTTCGATGAAATTGAAAAGGCGCATCCGGATGTCATGCATTTGCTCCTGCAAATTCTTGAGGAAGGGAAGATCACGGATTCCCTTGGGCGTAAAATTGATTTTCGCAACACCATCATCATCATGACCTCCAATGTGGGCGCTGATTTGCTCAAGAAGCAGACATCGCTTGGTTTTGGTGCGACGAAGCTTGATGAGAGTCACGCAGGCATGAGCTCCAAGGTTTTGGAGGAAACCAAAAGGGTGTTTAAGCCGGAGTTTCTCAATCGCCTGGACGACATCATTGTATTCCACTCCCTGGCCAAGCCGGATTTGGAGCACATTGTGGATCTTGAAGTGGAGAAGGTGGTGGCTCGATTGAGGACGAAGGAAATTCGTGTGACTCTTGATGCGGGGGCCAAGGAGTTTCTCATTTCCAAGGGGTATGATCCGCAATATGGCGCGCGTCCAATGCGTCGGGCTGTGGAGCGTTATCTCGAAGATCCGATGGCCGAGGATTTGCTGCGCGGCGTCTTTCGCGCAGGTCAGGAAATTCATGTCGCCCGCGATGGAGACAAACTTGTCTTCAAAGCCAGCGACGGCGCCGAATCCTCCACCGTGACGGCAGCGGAGTGAAATGACGCTGCGGGACGTTTACTTTTTACGGGGATTTGAGGGATAGGATTTTATTGCGGATTTTTTTGGCGTTGTCGCCGAGGGCGGGGAAGAGGGCGGCTTGGGTTGGATTGAATCCGGTGGGATAACTCGCAGGGTTTTCGCGCTGCGCTTCGGTTAAAAGCGCCCGGGCGGCGGTGTTTGGATTGTAGCCGGGCTGCTCTTCGGAAATTTTCAGTCCATTTTCCGGCGTCAGCAGAAAGTTGATCAACTCGTGTGCGGTATCCGGGTGCCGCACTGTTTTGGGAATGGACAGGACGCTGGCGGTTAGGCGCAATCCTTCCGCCGGAAGAACCCATTGGAATTTGGGATCGGTGGCGAAGAGGCGGGCGGCGTCTCCGCTGCGGATGATTCCAATATCGGCTTTGCCCTGGAGAAGTGCGGCGGCGGAATCGGAGAACAAGGGGGTGCTCATTTTTGACAGCCAATTGGCGAGCAGGGGCGTAATTTTGGAAATGTCCGGATGCGAGCATTGCGGCGGCGGCGAGTTCGAGAGGGTCATCGCCGCCGGCGATGCGCCCTGCGTATTGCGGATGAAAGGCGCTGGAGAATCCGATGATGGGAAGGGCGACGGTTTCCGCATTGTAAGTGATCCCGATGATTTCCGTCATATAGGGAACGGAATACTTGCCGTCGGCGTCGAAGGGTGGACGAGAAAACGCGGGATCGAGGTTGGCGAGGTTGGGGATTTTCGATTTGTCGAGTTTGCGCAGGAGTCCGTTTTCCGCGAGTTCCCGCGCGATGCGATCGTCGGTTTCAAGGAGATCGTAGGCGGCGCCTTTGGCGGAAAGTTTTTCGATCAGGTCGGCGTCGGAGGCATAAGTTTCAACGGCGAGTTTGATGCCGGGGCGTTCGCCAAATTGT
>JACTMZ010000122.1 GCA_014584375.1 Verrucomicrobiota bacterium
CGGCGCTTTCAGGCCATCCTTCCCATTCGCGGCAAGCTTATCAATGTCGAGAAGGCGCGTTTGGACAAGGTGCTGCAAAACACCGAAATTCAGACCATGATCACGGCGGTCGGAACCGGTATTGGCGAGGGGGATCAGGAGGGATCCTTCAACTTCGGCAAGCTGCGCTACGGACGCATTATTATCATGACCGACGCCGATGTGGACGGTTCGCACATTCGCACTTTGTTGCTGACGTTTTTTTATCGTCAGATGCCCGAGCTGGTGCGGCGCGGTTGCATTTACATCGCCCAGCCGCCGCTTTATCAGATCAAGCGCAAAAAGCGCGAGGAATATGTGGATGACGACGCGCAGCTGACCAGGATTTTAATTTCCCTCGGTGCGGAGGACGTGAAGCTCGTTCATTTGAAAAATAAAAAGACTTTTTCCGAGACGCAGCTCAAGGAAATCCTGGAATTGCTGGAGCGGCTCAACAAGCACAGCAACGCCATTCGGCGGCATGGCGGGGATTTCGAAACCTACCTTGCGGAATGCGACCAAAAAACGGGGCGTCTTCCCGCCTACCTTGCCAAAATTCGCGACGGCAATGAGGAGTCGGTGCAATATTTTCACGACGAGGAGGAGTTGAAGGATTTCGCCGCGAAAAACCGCGATTTGAATTTGTATGAGGATGAAGCGGCGGAAAACGGCGGTGAAAACGGAAACGGCGGTGCCAAGGAAACGGCTCCGACCCGTAAGCGACGCGCGCGACTGGTGGAAATTCATGAGGCGGCAGGCGTGGAAAAGTTGATCAAGGAACTTTCCCAAAAGGGCCTCGACATTGATCATTACACGGCTAACGGACATCCCATTTTTCACCTCACCGAAGGCGAGGGGGATCGCGAGGTGCGGCATGAAATTTTCGCCATTCCGCGCATCCTCGAATTGGTCAAGGAAATCGGACGTCGCGGCGTACAGATTAAGCGCTTCAAAGGTCTTGGTGAAATGAATGCCAAGGAGCTTTTTCAAACTACGATGGATCCGGAAAAACGACGGCTTTTGCGGGTCAGGCTCGATGAAACAAATGCCGTCGAAGCCGATAAAATGTTTACCGTCCTCATGGGCGATGTGGTAGAACCGCGCCGCCATTTCATTGAGGACAACGCCCTCAACGTCCGCAACCTCGACATCTGATTATGCCCCCGAAATCCAACGAACCCAAAGCCGCCGAGGAGAAAATCCCGGCTCAACGCAACAAGAACCTCGATCTCGCGCTTCAGCAAATCGCCAAGGATTACGGCGAAGGCGCCATCATGCGCCTCGGAGATCACTCGCACACCGACGTCGAAGTCATTCCAACCGGCAACATCCTCATTGACCGCGCTCTCGGCGTGGGCGGGTTTCCCCGTGGTCGCATCGTGGAAATTTACGGCCCGGAATCTTCGGGCAAAACGACGCTCACTCTTACGGTGATTGCGCAGGCGCAAAAGCGTGGCGGGCTGGCGGCGTTTATTGATGTCGAGCACGCCCTGGATCCGAAGTATGCCCAGCGCCTTGGCGTCAATCTTGACGACCTGCTCGTCTCGCAGCCGAGTTCGGGTGAGGAGGCTTTGCGCATTTGCGAAACGCTGGTGCGCTCGAATGCCCTCGATGTGATTGTCCTTGATTCCGTCGCCGCCCTCGTGACCAAGCAGGAGCTCGAAGGCGAAATCGGCGATTCGACCGTTGGCACGCAGGCGCGTCTGATGAGTGCTGCGCTGCGAAAGCTGACGGCGCTGATCTCCAAAGCCCGCACCTGCTGCGTCTTCACCAATCAGATCCGTGAAAAAATCGGCGTTATGTTCGGCAATCCCGAAACAACACCCGGCGGCAAGGCGCTGAAGTTTTATTCCTCGGTTCGCTGTGACATTCGCCGCATTGGCGCGATCAAGCAGGGTGACGGGACGATCACCGGCAACCGCACGCGCGTCAAAGTGGTGAAAAACAAAGTGGCGCCGCCATTTACCGAGGCGGAGTTCGACATCATGTACAATGAGGGCATTTCGGCCGTCGGCTCGCTTATTGACGTGGCGTTGGAGAAGGGCGTTTTGGAAAAGCGCGGCTCATGGCTCAGCTTCAATGGCAATCAGCTTGCGCAGGGGCGCGATGCCGCAAAGGAGGCCCTCAAGGCCGATCCCAAACTTTATCAGGAGGTGGAGGAGGCGACTTTGGCTGCGATGAACGCGGGCGAAAAAGCCTGAACTCCACGGGGGAATTTTTATGAACATCCATGAATATCAGGCTCGGGAACTGTTGGTGCGGTTTGGGGCGCCTACGCCGCGCGGCGGCGTGGTGCGAACGCCGGCCGATGCGGAGAGGGTGGCGCGCGAACTCGGCACAAACCAGCTCGTGGTCAAGTCGCAGATTCACGCCGGCGGTCGGGGCAAGGGAGTTTTTACCAACGGCTTCAAAGGCGGCGTTCATCTTTGCAAAACTGCCGGGCAGGCGCGCGATCTGGCCGCCCAAATGCTTGGGCAAACCCTCGTCACGCATCAAACCGGGCCGGCCGGACGCGTGGTCAATCGGGTGCTCGTGGCGGAATCGGTGGAAATCGCCAAGGAATTTTACTTTGCCATTTTGATGGACCGCGCCAGCGGGGCGCCGGTCATTGTAGCCAGCAGCGAGGGCGGTGTGGACATTGAGGAGGTCGCGGCCAAAAGCCCTGAAAAAATTATTCGAGAGCCGGTGGATCCGGCCTTTGGTTTGCAGCCTTATCAGACGCGCAAACTGGCGCGTGCGCTGGGCTTCGCCTCCACGCAAATGCGGGCGGCCTGCAAACTCTTCGCGGCGCTCTTTCGCTGTTTCAGCGAACTGGATTGCTCGATGGTTGAAATCAATCCCCTCGTTCTCACCACGGGCGGCGACGTGCTCGCGCTGGACGCCAAGTTTTCCTTTGATGACAACGCGCTGTTTCGGCATCCGGACATAGTTGCGATGCGCGATTCTGCCGAGGAAGATCCGCGCGAAGTCGAGGCGGCCAAATACAACCTCAGCTACATTGGGCTCGATGGAAACATCGGGTGTATGGTCAATGGCGCGGGTCTGGCCATGGCCACCATGGACATCATCAAACATCATGGCGGCGAACCCGCCAATTTCCTCGATGTGGGCGGCGGCGCCACCGAGGCGCAGGTCACGGCGGCCTTCAAAATTCTGCTTTCCGACCCGAAGGTGAAAGCGATTTTGGTGAATATTTTCGGCGGCATCATGCAATGCGATGTCATTGCCAAGGGCATCATCAGCGCCGCCAAAGTGCTGAAGCTTTACATTCCGCTGGTCATTCGGCTGGAGGGAACCAATGTTGAGGAAGGCCGCAAACTTCTTGCGGATTCCGGTTTGCCCATCACTTCGGCGTCCGATCTTGACGACGCCGCCAAACAAATCGTGGCGCTTGCGCCCAAGGAGTAATCTTATGTCCGTTCTCGTCAACAAGGAAACTCGGCTCTGCGTGCAGGGCATCACGGGCAAATCGGGCGCCTTTCACGCCCGCAATTGCATGGAATACGGCACCAATGTCGTGGCGGGCATCACTCCCGCGCGCGGCGGGGAAACCTTTGAAGGCACGGTGCCGATTTTTGACACTGTCGGCGAAGCGCGCGCCAAGACGGGCTGCAACGCCACAATGATTTTCGTTCCGCCGGAATTTGCGGCTGATGCCATCCTGGAGGCTTCGGACGCCGGAGTGGAATTGATCATTTGCATTACGGAGGGAATTCCGGTGATGGACATGATGCGTGTGAAGGAAATTCTCAAGCATTCCAAATCGCGACTCATTGGCCCGAATTGCCCGGGGATCATCACTCCCGGACAATGCAAAATCGGCATTATGCCCGGCTACATTCACAAGCCCGGTAATATTGGCGTTGTTTCGCGTTCGGGAACGCTGACTTATGAGGCGGTTTGGCAACTGACCAGCCGCGGCAAAGGTCAGTCCACCTGCATTGGCATCGGCGGAGATCCCATTATCGGAACCACCACGCTTGATGCCGTGAAGTTATTCGCGGCGGATCCAGACACCCATGGCATCATTCTTATCGGTGAAATCGG
>JACTMZ010000017.1 GCA_014584375.1 Verrucomicrobiota bacterium
TGGTGCTGGTGACGTAACCGGCGAATTGGAAATCGTCCACATCGCCATCGAGCAGGGCGAGATCGCCGCCCGCAATGCCGCGCGTCTGCTGCGTGAAAACAACGAGCCGTTCGAAACCATGGATTATCGCCTTCGGCTTTTCGCTGTCTTCACGCGACCCGAAGCCGCCATGGCCGGACTCACCGAACGCGAGGCCGCCGCTGCGGGAAGGGGCGTCAAAGCGGCGTCTTATCCATTTGCTGATCACGGAAAATCCATCGTGCAGGGGGAGACGGACGGCTTTGTAAAGCTCCTCGCTGACCGCACGACGGGGGAACTTCTTGGCGGTGCTGTTGTCGGCCCGCACGCATCGGAGCTGATTCACGAGGTTGTCGTCGCCCTCCGCTACCGTTTTGCGCATTCCCCACTATCACCCGACCTTGAGCGAAATCTGGACCTACCCGGCGGAAGAGTTGGCGGACTGATTTTCACGCTTTCGTTTTGACACCCCTCCGCCAGGCCTTATCGTAGCGGTTTCTTTAACAATGAATCTCAGCAATCTAGTCAATCCTATGAGCGATCCCACGACACCCGGCTCCACCAACCGCAATCATCTTTCCAGCGATGTTGAAATCAAAGGCACCCTCAAATTCCAAAACGACCTCGTGTTCGATGGAAAAATCGAGGGCGAAATCATTTCCAACGCCACCCTCACCGTCGGCAAAAGCGCCCACGTGCAGGGTGAGGTGAAATCCAAATCCGTCATCATCAACGGCTCCGTGCAGGGCAATATTGACGCCGCCGAACGCGTCGAACTCAAGGCCACCGCACAGCTCATCGGTGACCTCCGGGCCGCCCGCATCATCATCGAGGACGGCGCGACCTTTGTCGGAAAATCCGAAGTCAGCCCGAACAAAAGCGCCCTTCAGCGCGCGGAGTCAACCCGCCCGGCAACAACGACGCCCGACCCCGCCAAAAAGGGCCTGGTCTAAGGCCGGTTCGTCATGCCGCCTCGCATCGCGAAAAAGGCGGTCACCTGCCCGGAATGCGGTGCGTCCCAGCAGGAGTCGCCGGGAATTATCAGCACTTTCTGCCGCGCTTGCGGACAACACTTCGAGGTCGGCGGCGAGGCGCCCGCACGCCCCGCCCCACCTGCGGTTGCACCGCGCGCGTCCTCCGCATGGTGTGAAAAACTCGCGCCACTTATCCAAAGATTGGAGCCGCTGACCCGGCGCGCCTTGCAGGCGTCCGAACCGTGGCTCCTGCGCTATGAGCCGCAAATCGAAAAACTGCGCGCCCTTTACCACCGCTGGCGTCCTCCGGAATTTCGTCGCGTGCGCTGCCACGAATGTGCCCGCATTCACGAAACACCACGCCTGGCTGCCTCCACGTCGTGCCCAAATTGCAACGCACACATTGACCTCTACGACGTGCTCGTGGAAAAACGCCTCACCCGCGCCGTCAATACACGCGGAAAACTGACCATCAAAAAATTCGGCTATCTCAACAATCAGCTCAGCATTTGTGGTGCGGCGGATATCAGCGGAGGCGTCGCCGGAAGGCTTTTCTGCGATGGCGAGACAAGGATTCGAACCGCCGGACGCCTTAATTGCGAAATCGGCTCCCGCCGCATCCGCGTGGAACGCGGAGCCGACGTCATTGTTGCCCACCCCATCCGCGTGCGCGACCTGGTCGTTCATGGCAAGCTCACCGCCCGCGTCTATTGCAACGGCACCCTGCGCATCCTTAAACGCGGCTACCTGCGCGGCGAAATCCATGCCCGCTCCATCATTGTGGATCGGGGCGGACTCCTCCACGCCGACCTCAACATCGGACGCTTTGACGAACTTGACCCCAATCTCCTCGGCTCCCCCCAGGAACGCGCCTGCTACATGGCCCTCGAAGACACCGTTCTCAATCCTCAACAGGCCGCATTGAAAATCTGACCCCGCTCGACTCCCGGAATATTCTTTTTGATATTTCATTCTGAATTGACATCTCGGACGCCCTGCTGAATATTTTCGCCCATGGGCAACGCATCCCCCGCCTTTGTTTCCACCGCCGATGCCTGCGCGGAGGGCGTCATTTCCATTTTCACCGACCTTTCCGAACTTTTTGGCAATCCCAAGTCCTACGGTCAGATTTACGGACTTCTCTTTGCCAGCGACGAACCTCTCACCGGCGACGAAATCGTCAGGCGCCTTGGCATCAGTCGCGGCTCCGTCAGCCAGGGCTTGCGCCAGCTCGAAGCCTTTGGAGCGGTGGTTCGGGAAAAGAATGACGGGATTCGTCAGGCCCGCTATCGCGCCCGGCTGGAAATGAAGCTTCTCATTTCCGGCTTCCTGCAGGAGCGGGCCATTCCCCGTTTGGAATCCACTGAGGCCCGCGTCAAAGCCCTGCAACGCACCCTGACGCCCCGCGATCCATCCTGCGCCGCCATGCGTTTCCGCCTCGCCCGCTTGGCCAAATGGCATCGCAGCGCTCGCACTTTGCTTCCCATCGCCCGAAAAATTCTCGGCGGCGGCTGAAAAATTTTTGCGCCCCCGCGCATCCCATCCCAATCAAGCATGGTTGTCCGGCCCCGCCCGAGCCAACCAAGGGCGGTAGCTTGCACGAGAAAAAGGCAAAGGCCGAGACTTAAGGAGGAAGACAAGGCTGAGACTTGAGACTTGAAACTTGAGTGAAAAGGGTGTGGAGCGTTGGAAATTGAGAGTGGAGTTGCGAGCGGTTAAAAAAATCCATCCACCCCTTCACTCAAGTCTCAAGTTTCATCCCTTTCTCCCCCTCTCTGCGTTCTCCGCGTCTCCGCGCGACACCGGATCGCCACCCTCGCTTTACATTTTGTTCTTACCAGTTATCTTTACTTTATCATGACCAGCACCATCAGCTCCAAGGGCCAAGTCACGCTTCCCGCCGCGCTGCGCAAGCGTCTGGGATGGAAGCCTGGAACAAAAATCGAGTTTGATAGACAAGGAGAATGCCTGATTGCGCGTCCCGCATTTGACGCAATGGAAATGAGATCCGTCCTTGGCTGCGCGGCGAATTTCGAGCCGCATGAAAGCAGCGCGAAAATCCTGGCCAAAAATCGCGGCTATAAGCGTGACGCTCTGTGATTACTGCGGTGGACAGCTCTGTTGTTTTGTCCATCTACAAAGCAGAACCATCTGGGAAACAATGGATGGAAAAGCTTTTGACCCTGAGAAAGCAATCCCGTCTCGTCATTTGTGAAGTTGTTGTCGCCGAAACACGTCCCGCCCTGCCATCCGATGCCATTCATCAGCGTCAATTGGAGAAACTGGGACTTCACTTTCTTCCGATCACCTTTGAATCCGCCTGCTTGGCGGGAGCAATCCATCGTTCTTATCGAATGGCCGGCGGACGACGTGAACGTCTGATTGCCGACTTTCTTATCGGTGCTCATGCACAACTCCAAGCAGACCAACTTGCCACGGATGATGAGGGATTTATGCGAAAATATTTTAAAAATCTCTCTTTGGTAAGTTAAGCAGGGAAGGGAATGGAGAATTTTGAAGTGAGAAGTCTGAGGTAAGAAGTGAGAAAAATAGGGAGTGGGGTTACAAGCGGTCAAAAAATCCTCCACCCCTTCACTCAAATCTCAAGTTTCAAATCTCAGCCCTCTCTTCCCCCTCTCCGCGTCCTCCGCGTCTCCGCGCGAAACCGGATCGCCCCTTCATCCTTCATAATTCATCCTTCATCCTTGTCTTCCGCGTCTCCGCGCGGAACAGAATCATCACTCCCAAAAACACACTGAGGGCCCTCATAAAATTTGACAGAATGTCCATTTCAAACTAGACATTCAACCCATGCAAGCATCTGTCGTTGATCTCCGATACAAAACGAAGGAAATCCTTCAACGCCTTCGGAACCAGGAAAAAGTGGAGATAACCTGCCGTGGAAAGATCGAGGGCGTCATTCTCCCGGCAAAACGCTCCGCTCCCCGTCTCCCGCTGTCCAATCATCCCGCCATCGGAATGTGGAAAGATCAGCAGGAATCCGTCGAGGCCACCGTCAGGCGGCTAAGAAAATCCCGATACGATGCTGATTGATACCGATGTGCTCATCTGGTGTCTGCGGGGCAATGAGAATGCGGTTAAAGCTGTGGATGCTCTTCCTCAACGCACCATCTCCGTGGTCACGCGCATGGAGCTGACCCAGGGATGTCGGAATAAAGCGGAGCATCGTCTCCTGCGGTCATTTTTAAACGATCAGGCCATTAAAATCATTGCCCTCACGCCGGAGATTGGTTTTCGTGCGGACACTTGGATGGAGCAATTTCATTTGCCTCATGGAGTTGGTGTTATTGATTGCCTCATTGCCTCCACGGCTTCCTTTCTCGGCTCTCCCCTTCTCACCGCTCTCGGCTCTCCCCTTCTCACCGCAAACGCAAAACACTTCCGATGTTTCCCCATGATAAATATCCGCAAATTCGTTCCATAAAATTTTGCGCCAAACAAAAAGACAAGGGCTGAGACCTGAGACAGAAGAGAAGGATGAGACTTGAAACCTGAAACTTGAGTGAAAAGGGTGTGGAGCGTTGGAAATTGAAAGCAACGTTACGAGCGGTAAAAAAAATCCATCCGCCCCTTCACTCAAGTCTCATCCTTTTCCGAATCTCCGCGTTCTCCGCGTCTCCGCGCGACACCGGATCACCACTTCATCCTTCATAATTCATCCTTCATCCTTTTTCTCCCATGCCCATCCTCATCACCGGTTCTTCCGGCCTCATTGGCTCCGAGGTCGCCCTCTACTTTTCCCGTCACGGACATTCCATTCACGGCGGGCGTGGACAACAACCAGCGTGCGGTTTTCTTTGGGCCTCAGGGCGACACCCGTTGGAATCAAGCCCGCATCGCCTCCCTCATTCCCGGCTACACCCACCATGAGCTTGATATCCGCCATCGCCAAGGCGTCTTGGAATTGCTTCGCTCCGTCCGTCCCTCGGCCATCATTCACACCGCCGCTCAACCAAGCCATGATCGCGCGGCGGCGATTCCGTTTGACGACTTTGATACCAATGCCGTCGGCACCCTGAATTTGCTCGAAGCGGCGCGGCAATTTTGTCCGGAGTCCCCCTTTGTTCACATGTCCACAAACAA
>JACTMZ010000080.1 GCA_014584375.1 Verrucomicrobiota bacterium
CCTTCATGGCCTGTTCGGCTTTGTCGGCGTCTGTTTCACCGAGCACAGCAAGCTGAATGGAGCGTTGGCCCATGTTGCGGCGTCCGGCTAGAACGGCTTTGATGCGATTGATTGGCGTGGCGCGTTCGACAGTGATTTCCTCTCCGCTGATCCGATCATCATTAATAATATACATTAGGAAAAATTCCTCCCGTCCGGCGCGGATTTTATAGAGATTATACACGATGCCGACACCATTGATTTCCATCTTTCGAAGTTCGGATTTGGAAACAATAGTTCGCCCCAGCATTTTCTGGCACTGTTCCGGCAAGTGCGGTTGGGCATAATGAAGACTCATGCGCCCCGGTTTCCATTCGGTAAAAATCAGACTCCATTGACGTCCCTGCAAATCGCGCCAGGAGCGTTGAAATCCCCGGTCATAGCGCAGGACATCCCTCACCCGGCTGTCAATCTCCTCATCCTGAATTTCATCATTCGGCCCGGCGGTGAGAACCGTCCAGGATGGCGAGCGGATAATTTCCCTCGCCTTCCACGCATACCAGCCTTCGGCACCGACAATGGCGAACGCCATAAAGCACACAACGCCGACGCATGCAAAGGCGGCGGTTCGGTTCATGTGTTGGGAATTGCTCCTTTCCGCTGTAGTCTTCGATCGGGATGTTTCCGGTGTTTTTGGCAAAACCAGGCAAAGCACCCACAAAAACCCCATGGTAACGATCAAAATGGCATAGCCTGCGGGATCGTGAAATTTTTCCAAAGTGCCAACGCCTCCGTTTGCCACAACAAGGGACAATAGGATCATGCGAACAATATTGAAGGCATAAGCGACGGCGAGTCCGACTACGATCAGGAAGACGCGGCCCATCCGGCGCAGGCCGAAAATTTCGCCGAGAAACAGAGCCGCCATGATTCCCGATTGAAACGAACGGATTCCGCTGCAGGCATCGTCCACTCCGAGCACATTGGCTCCAACTTCGATCGAGGCGCCATGGCAAACAGCCGCGACCCCTGCCAGGGGAAGACAGGCGGCGGCGATCCTTGCCGCCAGCAGGCTCAATTCCTGCGTCAGCCAACGTTCCGGCCCGGTGGGCCATGGCGTTGCAACGAGGGCGAAAACCCAGACAAAAGAAAAATGTCGCACCCATGGCGATCCGCCGATCAGCAGTGCAAGCGTCATGCTGACGACAAAGGCGGCAGAGCCAAGCGCCCATAATGCCAGGCGCCAATCCGGATAAGTGCCGACGACCAAAATTCCAAACGCGGACGGAATTGCGAGCAACGCGAGAATGACGATGGCAGAGAGGCGCACCGTTCCGTCCGTCGGCTGCGCGGCGGGCCGCGTCATCCACCGTTGCCAAAAAATCCATGCGGCCAGCAATGGAACAAACCATCCATAGGAATATTGACTGTTTGCCTCCCATTCGCCGGAAAGAATATAGAAAAACCAACCCCAGATCGCCAGAAGTGCGGCGATAAACAAAATCGGCGACACACCGGCGCCGATCAACGCCGTCTTCAAATCACCGCCGGAATTTTCCCGCATACTGCGTCAGACCTTCTCCGCCATGGCCGTGATCAGCGGCAGCATGTCCGACAAAAAGCGATGCCAACGTTCCATCTGTTCATAGCGGGCGTGTTGGAATGCGGTCACCGTGTCATCGTTGGCAACAATGCTTTTTCGCAGCTGCCGCAGGTATTTATTTCCATTGTTGACGTGCGGCTCCACACGGCGGTGCAAAAGAGTGACGGCCAATTTGCGCAAATTGAGAACCGCGCGAAAATGCCCCTTTCGCAACCCGGGAATACGAACGCTTTCAATCATCCCCAACTCACGAAGCCATTTGATGCTCTGAAAAGTTCCTCCCCGACTGCTTTTGAGGAGATCGCATATTTCATCCAAGCTGAGCGCTTCCGGCGAGGCAAAAAGAAGTCCGTAAATCTGTCCGACCGAAGCCGGCAGAGAAAGCGCAAGAGCCGCGCGCATAAAAGTCTCCGCACATTCGGATTGAAAACTGTTCATTTGAAAAACGCGCTCCCGAAAAGGCCCGCGCGAACAGCCTTCAATGTCTTGCGGCCACGCTACCGCACTTGGTGCAGGAGGCAACACCTCCGCACCCCGCCGATGATTTATGGATGAAGACGCCCTCCGCATGAGAAAGCTTCCAAACCCGAAAAGAAAAATAGTTTTGCGCGCAATTTGGTTAAATTCAAATGAAAAAGAACGATTATGATAAACAAGTATCAATCCGTATTTTGAGATTCATTTGATTGGGGGCAAAAATTCTCCTTGGGATCATCGGCATCATTCCCGGCAATTTCCCGGGCCATCAGGACGAGGAGCAGGCACCATGCCGCATTGATAAAAAAATACAGGAGGAATTGCATTTCGGCGGGCATGGAGTAGAGGGCGATCAGGGAGGGTGCCCAGAACAGGAAATTGGGGACGAACAGGCGCATCAATCGGGGAAAAAACTCACGGGGTTGCAAGAGGGACAACAGCGGGCGAATGGCATACCGGTGTGATTTCCACTCGAACCACAGCAGAACGAAGGGGATGGCGATAAACAGCGCATAGCCGAATTGATCCACAAAGATTTTAACGATCAAGGCCGTTGCTCCGGTTAATCCCCCGAACCATTGGGCTTGCAGGCCATAGAAAAAGTTCACCGCCACAGCCAGCAAAGCCATCAAGGTACACAAGTGCAACCATCCGGCGGCGTCCATGCCGCGCGCACCCGTCGGCCGCAGAATTGCCTTAAACATTTCGGGCAACACGGCACCGCTCACCACGCCGACACCGGCGACGAAGACAAGTCCTCCGGACTTTTTCCATTCCAGGAGCCATTCGCCCGCCTCTCGCACGGTTCCCAGCGTAAAGTAGCCGATGGCGAGAATGATGCCGCAGGCCTGCAAGGCGACAAACGCCGGCCAGTTGGTGCGCAGTGCGTTTCGCAGCGGAGCGAAAACAAACACCCAGAATCCGGCGGAAGAGCTCATTTGCGCGCCGTTGCCAGCACGGTTTGAAAATGTGGCGCGCGGGTCTCGCGGCTGACCACCGAGACTTCCGCATCCTTAAACCCGGCCTTCTCCATCAAGCGCAGTAATTCCACCTCGGAAAAGCCGAGCCAGGCATGGGCATAAAGCGTGCGAGCCTGCTCAAACGAATGGCTGAGCAAGTCAAGAATCATCAACCGTCCTCCGGGCTTGAGTATTCTGCGGGCGGCGGCCAGCGCCTTGCCCGGGCTGGCCGCATGATGCAATGCCTGGCTGAAGAGCGCCAAATCCACGCTGGCGGATTTAATGGGTGGATCTTCAATTTCGCCCAGGCGGTATTCGAGATTTTCCAGTCCATTTTCCAAGGCCAGTCTCGAACCGAAGTCCACCATCGCCGGGGAATTGTCCACCGCAATGACAGATTTTGCGCCGCCGGCAAGAAGCTGTGACAAGGTTCCCTCACCCGCACCCAGGTCGGCGATGACCATTGGGGGCAACAAGCGCAACAGCCCGTGCGCCAGCGCGCGCCAGGAACGTCCTGGAACATAAGTGCGGCCAAACTTCCCGGCCAGACGGTTAAAATAAGCGCCGGCTTTGTCCCGACGTTTGCGCAGCACCAACCGCAACGCTGCATCATCCTCATCCGCCCCTTCCACCTCGACCCCGGCACCCTCGATCAATTCAGTCACAGCCGATGGCACCTTGCCGCCGCGCGCATAATAAATATTTCTTCCCGCGCGCCGGTCGGACACAAGCCCTTCGGCCTTCAACTGCGCCAAATGCGCGCTGATACGCGACTGCCCCATGCCAAAAATCTGCTGCAACTCGGCCACCGTCAGCTCCTCCCGCCCAATCAACCGCAAAATTCGCAGCCGCGTCGGATCGGACAGCAGCTTCAAAATTTTGACAAGCCCCTGCATTTTTTTATGGACGCATCAAGGTATCATGATATGTTGATACATCAAGCGCAAAAGCTCCATTTCAGCCGCGCAAACCACCATTCAACACCAATGACCTCTGACTACATTTTTTCATCCGAGTCGGTTGGCGAAGGCCATCCTGACAAAGTGTGCGACACCATTTCCGACGCGATTTTGGACGCCTGCCTCGCGCAGGACAAGCGCAGCCGCGTGGCCTCCGAGACGCTTGTGAAGAGCAACATCGTGGTTTTGGCCGGTGAAATCACCACCGATGCGAAAATCAACTTTGAAACCATCGTGCGCGATGCCATTCGCGGGATTGGCTACGTCAATGACGACGATATTTTTCACGCCGACAAGGTTTTCATCACCAAGGCCATCACGCAGCAGAGTCAGGATATTGCGCAGGGCGTGAACGCCTCCAAGGCCCGGGGCAAGAAGACCGCCGAGCAGGGGGCAGGCGATCAGGGACTGATGTTCGGATTCGCCTGCAATGACACAGCGGAACTCATGCCCGCTCCGGTCATGTTCGCCCACCGCCTCGGACGCGACCTCACCAAAATTCGCAAAAGCGGAAAAGTCGCCTGGCTCCGTCCGGACGCCAAATCGCAGGTCTCCGTTCGCTATGTAAATGGCAAGCCAACCGAAATCACCGCCGTTGTTGTTTCCACGCAGCATGCCGCCAATGTGAGCCACGCCACCATTGAAAAATTCATCATTGAAAACGTCATCAAAAAATCGCTTCCGGCAAAGCTTCTCACAAAAAAGACGGAGTTTCTCGTCAATCCCACGGGCAACTTTGTCATCGGCGGCCCACAGGGCGATGCCGGCCTTACCGGACGCAAAATCATCGTGGACAGCTACGGCGGCATGGGACGCCACGGCGGCGGTGCCTTCAGCGGAAAAGATCCGAGCAAGGTGGATCGCAGTGCCGCCTACATGGGGCGCTGGGTGGCCAAAAACATCGTGGCTGCCGGACTCGCCGATCGTGCGGAAATCCAATTCGCCTACGCCATCGGTCATCCGAAGCCGGTCTCCGTGGCCGTGGATGCCTTCGGCACCAACAAGGTTGACGAGAAAAAGCTGGAGCGGGCCGTCCTTGAAACCTTCAGCTTCAAACCCGCCGACATCATCAAGCAGCTCAATTTGCTTCGCCCGATCTATGGCAAAACGACCAATTATGGTCACTTCGGCTACAAATCCGGCCTCGCATGGGCGCCTTGGGAGGACACGGGAAAAGCCAAGGAGCTTCGCCGCAGGGCGGGATTGAAGTAGGGTTTTCCGTGTTCAGCAAGGCAGCACATTGCACCCGGTTCAAATGCTGAACTGCGCACTCAGCTCCGCATCGTTCGAGACATCGGCCCGATGGATCATCATTGAACGACACCATCACCGAAGCGGGCAAATTGCCACCATGCACCACGGTCTCCGCACATTCAAAAAACCTAAACTCACCACCACTTAAAACTTTAAAACCATGACCACACCATCCAACGACTTCAAAGTTGCCGACCTCTCCCTTGCCGCCTGGGGCCGCAAGGAAATCGAAATTGCCGAAAAGGAAATGCCGGGCCTCATGGCCATTCGCGAAAAATACGCGAAGGAAAAGCCGCTTCAGGGAGTGCGCGTCACCGGATCGTTGCACATGACGATCCAGACCGCCGTACTCATCGAGACACTCGTCGCCCTCGGTGCCGACGTCCGCTGGGCCAGCTGTAATATTTTCTCAACCCAGGATCAGGCTGCCGCCGCCATTGCCGCCACCGGCGTTCCCGTCTTTGCGTGGAAAGGCGAAACCCTCGAGGAATACTGGGATTGCACATGGAAGGCCATTCTCAATCCCGAAGGCAAGGGGCCGCAGCTTGTCGTGGATGACGGTGGCGATGTGACGCTTTTTCTTCACAAGGGTTACGAAATGGAGGACGGCGACGATTGGGTTAACACCCCCAGCGGCAGCCATGAGGAAAAGGTCATCAAAGACCTTCTCAAAAAAATCCACGCCGAATCCCCGCTCATTTTCCACGAGCTGGTGCAGCAATGGCGCGGCGTGTCGGAGGAAACCACCACCGGCGTTCACCGCCTCTACAAACTGCAGGAAGTCGGACGCCTCCTCGTTCCCGCCTTCAATGTCAACGACTCGGTCACAAAATCAAAATTCGACAATCTCTACGGCTGCCGTCACTCGCTGGTGGACGGCCTTAACCGCGCCCTGGATGTGATGATTTCCGGAAAGGTCGCCGTCGTTTGCGGCTATGGCGATGTCGGCAAGGGCTCTGCACAATCCCTGCGTGGACAGGGGGCGCGCGTCATTGTCACCGAAATTGATCCGATCAACGCCCTCCAGGCCGCGATGGAGGGATTCGAAGTGACGACCGTCGAGGACACCCTCGGTCGCGCCGACATTTACATCACGACCACCGGCAACAAGGACGTCATCACCGCCGCGCATATTGCGAAAATGAAGGATCAGGCTGTCATTGCCAACATTGGCCACTTCGACAACGAGATTCAGGTCGAGAAGCTCAACGCCCTGCCCGGTGTCACCAAGGTCAACATCAAGCCACAGCTCGACAAATATGTCTTCCCTGACGGCAAGGAGGTTTTCCTGCTGGCCGAAGGTCGCCTCGTCAATCTCGGTTGCGCCACCGGACATCCGAGCTTCGTGATGAGCAACAGCTTCAGCAACCAAACCCTGGCCGCCCTCGATCTGTGGAAAAACAAGGACGTCTATAAACCCGCCGTCTATGTCCTGCCGAAAAAGCTCGATGAGGAAGTCGCCCGGCTCCATCTCGACAAGATTGGCGTGAAACTTACCAAGCTCACTCCGGAGCAATCCGAATACCTTGGCATTCCTGTGGAAGGCCCCTACAAGCCCGAGCATTACAGGTACTGACAGCCGAAACGCGGCGAATGAAAATCTGGCAACTCACCGAACAAATCGGCCCCGAGGGTTTAAAGTCCGTCGAGGTTCCGTCCCCCGCTCCACGCGCCGGTGAAGTTCTGATTCGGGTTCGCGCCAACTCGCTCAACTTTCGCGATCTCATGATTGCGGCGGGTCAATACGGCCCGCCTCCCGCGCTCCCGTTGATTCCGCTTTCCGACGGTGCGGGCGAGATTGCCGCCATCGGGGAAGGCGTGACAAAATGGAAACCCGGCGACCGCGTGGCGGGAACGTTTTTTCAAAACTGGCAAAGCGGCCCGTGCAAATCAGACGCCTACCTGTCCGCATTGGGCGGTGCGCTTCCCGGGATGCTGGCGGAATACACGGTGCTGTCGGAAAACGGCGTTGTTGCCATTCCGTCGCACATGACTTTCGAGGAAGCCGCCACGCTCCCCTGTGCAGCCCTCACCGCCTGGCAGGCTCTCTCCGCGCACGGAGCCGTCTCCCCCGATCAAACCGTGCTCGTTCTCGGCACCGGGGGCGTCTCCATGTTCGGACTGCAAATTGCAAAACTTCACGGCGCCCGTGTCATCGCCACATCCGGGAGCGATGAAAAACTCGCGCTGGCCAGGGCGCTTGGCGCCGACGAGACAATCAATTACCGCAGCATTCCCGCATGGGATGAAGAAGTTCAGCGGCTCACGGATGGCTCCGGAGCGGATCATGTGATTGAGGTCGGCGGGCATGACACATTCCCGAAATCCCTTCGTTCCCTCGCCATGAACGGACGCATCAGCGTCATCGGCGGCGTGAGTGGCTTCAGCAGCGATCTGCAGCTCCGCGACATTCTCGCAAAAAATGCCCGCATTCGCGGCATTTTTGTCGGCAGTCGCGACATGTTTGTCGCAATGAACCGGGCCTTCTCGCGTCACGCGCTTCGCCCAGCCGTCAGCCGCGTCTTTCCATTTTCTGACGCTCCGGAGGCATTTCGCCACCTGCAAAGCGGCGCACACTTCGGCAAGGTCGTCATTGCCGGAGCGGAATAAAAATCACCGTCCCTTCACCACCGTTCGGGCGCGGCTGAACCCCTCGGTGAAATAAGCGCCGATCATTAAAACCTGCATCGAGTAGTACATCCAAAAAAGCAGAATCATAAACGACGACATGGCGCCGTAAACCGAGCGGGCGCTCAGCCATCCGAGATAAAGCCCCATGCCGAGCTTGCCGATGGAAAAAAGCAGCGCGGTTCCGAAGGCGCCCAGCCACACATAGCGCCATCGCACGCCGGCCTCGGGAAGAACCTTGAAAATCATGGCGCAAACCACCGTCACCATGACCACCGATGCCATGAATTCAAAAGAAAAGAGCATCGTGCTCGAATACGGCAATCCGTCCGGAACATACTTTTTCATAACAGCCAAAATTGTCGTCGCGCTCAGCGAAACAATGAGGAGCAGGCCGACAAACACCACCCCGGCCAGGGAGATCAGGTAGTGTTCCACCCACATCCACCAGGATGCCTCCTTTAAATGCGAGACCCCCCAAATGAAATTCATGGAATCACGCAGCTGACGCATCACACTGGATGAGGTGTAAAGAAGCACCAGAATTCCGATGCTTGTCGCCCAGCCGGGACTCAAGCGCGCCCGTGTTCCAGCCAATAGGGCTTCAATCGTTCCAGCCGTCTCCGGGCCAAAAATCTCAACCAGTTTCACCTGCAACTCCCCGCGTGCCTCTTCCTCCCCAAAGAACCACCCGGCGATGGCTGTTGCGATCATCAACAGCGGCCCGAGGGAAAACACGGCATAATATGTCAATGCAGCGCCATGCGTCATTCCGCCATCCATCACATAACGATTAAAGGCGTCCGCCAAAATTCGCCGATAGCTCTTGCGTTTCGAGGACAAGGGCGCATCCACCTCAGATTTCAAAACATCCATCGCCCTCATTCTATCCCCGACAACCGCCGTATGAAAACCGCTGTTTTTTGCGGACCCCGCCGCACGTCTCCATGATCGCCAAATCCATCCGCCCGTTTACAATCCCCCGCCGACATGACCGCCGAAGAAAACATCCTTGTGGTTCCGCGCCGAATCCTCGACGAAATCGGGCATTTTGACGGACTTTGTTTCGACATCGCCCGCTACATGCCGGCTCTGCTTGATCCACGCAACAACCTCTTTCTCCCCCGCTCCCAAGCGGAGGACGATCCTTCGCACAAGCAGCTCATTCCCTATTTGATCATACGTCATGGAGACCGCATTCTTCGCTACACCCGTGGAAAATCGGGGGGCGAAGCCCGTCTGCATGCCAAGATGTCCATTGGCATCGGAGGCCACATCAACGATGGAGACACCCGTGCCGCACACTTTGACAAAGCCGCATACACCCGCGCAATCGAGCGCGAATTGCACGAGGAACTGTCCATCCCCGCCAATTTCCGGCAAAGGACCGCCGCCCTGCTCAATGACGAGGAAACGCCGGTGGGGCGCGTTCATTTAGGCATTGTCCATGTGATTGACGTTGACACGCCCGACATTGCGCCGCGCGAGGACGCCATCCGGGATCTTGTTTTCGTCACCGCCGACGAGCTGAAGCAGGAAAGCGAGCGACTTGAAAACTGGTCGCGCATCTGCCTCGACGGCCTTGATCGCCTTCTGGATTCGCGTTAGCCGCCCTGCAATCCCTGAATGATGCTTACCAGCGGCATGAACAGGGCGATGACAATGGTTCCCACCACCACGGCCAGAAAGACAATCATCACCGGTTCCAGCAGCGAAGTGAGACCCGCCACGGTGTTGTCCACCTCGTCATCATAGACATCCGCAATTTTCAGCAGCATCTTCGGCAACTGACCAGTTTCCTCGCCGACGTCAATCATGCTGATGACCATCGGCGGAAAGATGCCGCTTTTTTCAAGAGGTGTCACAATGGATTCACCTTCCTTCACGCTGTCATGAACATCCTGAATGGCGTCGGAAACCACGGAGTTTCCCGCTGTGTCACGCGTGATATTGAGGGCCTGCAAAATGGACACACCATTGTCCACGAGAGTTCCGAGCGTGCGGGTAAACCGGGAGATCGCGCTCTTTTTTGTCAAGTCGCCGAAAAGCGGCAATTTGAGCTTGGCCTGATCCAAAATCACACGGCCCTTGGTTGTTTTGGCAAGGATGTTGTAAACCACGATAAAGACAACAAGGCCGCCGACGATTACAAACCACTGATTTTGCACAAACTTGCTGGTGTCTATGACAAACTGCGTCAGTGCAGGCAGAGCCTTACCCCCAAGCATGTCGGCAAAAATCTGCTCGAATTTCGGCACAATGTACACCATGAGAAAAGCCAGAATCAAAACGGCAATGATTAGGACAATCACCGGATAAAACATGGCCGACACGACTTTGTTTTTGAGCTTTTGAGCCTTTTCCTGAAAGTCCGCCAGACGCACCAAGGCCAGCTCCATCATACCACCCGTTTCCCCGGCCTTCACCATCTGCACATAAAGCTTGTTAAAAATCCTCGGGTGCTGCGCCAAGGCGTCGGAAAAAGTGCTTCCGCCCTGAACGGTGTCGGAAAGTTTGCCAAGGGTTTTTCGCAGGACAGGATCCGGCTCCTGCTTGGCCAGCACCGTCAACCCGCGCAACAACGGAAGTCCGGAATCAATCAACGTGGCAAGCTGCCGCGTGAAAATCATCTGCGTCTTCGGCTTGATCGTCTTTTTTTCAAGGAATGGAATACTCAGCTTGATGTCCTTGGCGGATTTTCCGCCGGCTCCCTTGGCGGGACGCGTGGGCTTGGATCGGGCGAATGGCTTTGCAGCCTTGCTCGCCTCGACGACTTCCGTCGGATAATATCCGGACTGACGCAGAGCCTGAATGGCCTCCTGCTGACTTCCAGCTTCCAGAGTGTCTTGAACGGTTTGACCGTGGGCGTCGAGGGCGGTGTAAGCGAACTTAGGCATAAGCGGGAACGTAAGAACTGACCAAGACCAATATTCCGCCGCCGCGCTTTCTCCAAGAGCAAAAGAACTTAATTCGAATTTAAAAAAGAATTTGAAATTGCCTCCGCACCGACCGTTGTGGGCGGACCGTGTCCCGGCCAGACCTCGGTATCCTCCGGCAGAACAAGAATTTTCTCCCTGATCCCCCGCAACAGCAACCCGCCATCACCGCCGGGCAAATCCCAACGCCCAACACCGCCGCAGAACAAAACATCGCCTCCGATCAAAATCCGCGCCTCGGGTTCAAAAAAACACAGGCTTCCAGGGCAATGCCCCGGCACTTCCAAAACATCCAGCTTTAAGCCAAGAAAATCCTGCGCTGCCCCCTCTGTCACCAAGCCATCCGGCTCCACTGGAACAATCCGCAAGGGAAACCCATGACGTTCAAAAAAATCCTCCTCCGCAATCATCGGCTTCGTATCCGGATGACACACAACAGGACACCCGTGGCGACGCTTCACGGCGGCGGCATCTGCCACGTGATCCCAATGTCCATGCGTCAGAACCAACAAATCCACCCTGTCTCCGGCAAAGTGTTCGTCCGCTCCGTCCGGCGCATCAAACAGGATGTTCCCCTCCGGCGCCTCAACAAAAAAACAATTTGTGGCATACGCGCCACCGGTAAAATTTTTGAACTTAAACATGGGTGAGTTGTCGAACTTACGCGCCTCATTTTACTTGCGCAACACGCCATTAACGGCGACCTCTAACGATTCCGTGTCATTGCTTACAATAAAAATTCCTCGCATCATCCTCTTGCTCGCCCTTTTGCCTGCCGTATGCACGGGGGCTCCGGCGGCTGACAAGGACGCGCCCAAGATGGGCGACATTGCCACCACTGTTGCCCGCATGTTGGAAAGCGCCCACTACAGCCGCATGCAATTGGACGCCGATGTCACACCGGGCGTCACCCAGGCCCGCCGCGCCTTGGAGCGCCATCTTCAACTTTTGGATTACAACCGCCTTTTTTTCACACAGGCCGACATTGATGACATTCTTGCCCGGCATGGCGACACCATTCAGAACGACATCATGCTCGGCAATCTGACGCCGGTGTATGAAATCTACGACCGGTATCTGGCCCGGGTCACTGCCCGGGTTGAAAAAATCAACAGTCTTCTCGAAAAAAACTACACCTTCGACAGCAAGCGCACCGCCTCACTCAATCGCGACAAACTTCCGTGGCCCGCCAACGAAAAGGACGCTGATCGCATCTGGGCCGACCGCCTCGAAGCCGAGCTTCTGCAGGCAAATCTCGCCGAGCACGACGCAGAGGAGGCCGCCGCCAAAAAGAAGGAGAAAAAATCCACCGACGCCGCTGACCAAAAACCGGATGTCGCCAGCGCGGAAACCGCACCCGCACCGCCTCAACGGACACCAAAGGAAAGAATCCGCAAACGCTACGAACGCCTGCTCAAATCCCTGCACGAGGAAACACGCGAGGATCAGGTCAACACATTCCTGACCGCCCTGGCCCAAAGTTACGATCCGCACTCCGATTACATGAGCCAGCGCGCCTTGGACAATTTCAACATCCAAATGGGTCTTTCGCTCGTCGGCATCGGCGCCGAACTTCGCAGTGACGACGGCTATGCGAAAATCATGGGTCTTGTTCCCGGCGGGCCTGCGGAACGCGGCGGACAGCTTAAAGTCAACGATCGCATTGTCGCCGTGGCGCAGGGCAATGGCGAGTTTGAGGATGTCGTGGATATGAAGCTGGATCGCGTGGTTGAGCGCATTCGCGGCAAAAAGGGAACCACCGTCCGCCTTCAGGTCATTCCCTCCGCCGCCTCCAATTCCTCGAAGCTCAACGTCATCACCATTGTTCGTGATGAAGTGAAGCTTAAGGATGAGGAAGCCAAGGCGCTGGTGATTGACACCAAGGACAAGGAAGGAAATCCCGCAAAGATCGGCTGGATCACCGTCCCCAGTTTTTACTCCGACATGGGCCAGCGTGGAGCAACACCCAAGAGTACCACCAAGGATGTCGCCGCCCTGCTCAAGCGGCTCAAAAGCGAAGGCATCAAGGGGCTCGTTGTTGACCTGCGCCAGGACGCCGGCGGCTCGCTGGATGAAGCCGTCCGCCTCACAGGCTTGTTCATCCCCAAGGGCCCCGTTGTTCAGGTCAAAAACACCAATGGCGCCATCGAAGCCCTCAACGACAAAGATCCCAATGTTCAATGGAGCGGCCCCCTGATTGTCCTTACCAATCGCCTCAGCGCCTCCGCCAGTGAAATTTTTGCCGCCGCCCTGCAGGATTACGGACGCGCCGTCATTGTCGGCGACACACAGACATTTGGAAAAGGCACGGTGCAGGCGCTGCTTGATGTTGACCGCTTCATGCCCCTCTTCGCCGCATCCGGGAAGTCCGGCGCCCTCAAGCTCACCACCCAGAAATTCTACCGAATCAAGGGCGGCTCCACCCAGCTTCGCGGTGTGGCGTCGGACATCATCCTGCCCTCTACCACCGACCAACCCGACATTGGTGAAAGCACTTTGAAAAATCCCCTGGATTATGACGAAGTTCCCGCACGTCTTTTGCCCGCCGAGGACACCGTCGCCGCCATTTTGCCGCAACTGCGCGAAGCCAGCGCCGCCCGCATCGCATCCAATCCGGAGTTCACCTACAAAATTGAAGACAACCGCCTCATTCACGAGCGGCTCGAAAAAAACGTCGTCAGCCTTAACAAATCCGAACGCATTGCCGAGCGCGATGCGGACAAGGCCCGCATTGAGTCTCGCAAGGCCGAGCGTAAGAAACGCGGAGACACCCAGCTCGCCACGGCGTTTGAAGTCACGTTGGACACGGTGAACGCCCCGAGCCTGAAACCCTTTTCCCTCGACAAACCTCCGAAAAAACACCGCGCCGAGGAGTTTGATGAGGACGGCAATCCGATCGAGGATGAGGACACTGCTTATGTGGATCCCGTCCGCGACGAAGCCCTGCTCATCATGCGCGACTACATTCGACTCGAAGGAAATCCAACTGCGACAGCACAGGCCAAAGCCACCGAACCCTCCTTGCCATAGTCACGGGTATTGGCTTATAGTGGCCCTTTCCGTCACCTCAAAATTCACCGCGCGTTTGCCTGCAAACGACGAACGAAAGAACACCCACTTTCCCATGAAAAAGAGACAGATATTCATTACAGCATTTGACAAAGACAGGCTCGACAAGCTGGTGTCCGCCGCTCGCAAGGCGGACGGACGCACACGGAGTCATTTGGAGGATCTCGCGACGGAGCTTTCACGCGCGAAAATCGTCGAGTCCGCGCAAGTGCCCGCCGATGTCGTCACGATGAATTCCAAGGTTCTCATCCGGGATCGCGAGACATCCGAGGAGGAAACCTACACTCTCGTCTTTCCAAATGATGCGAACATCGAGTCCGGCGCCATTTCGGTGCTGGCACCCATCGGCACCGCGATTCTCGGCTACAAGGAGGGCAGTGAAGTTGACTGGCCCGTTCCCTCCGGCAAACGGAAGATCAAAATCGAAAAGGTCATTTATCAACCCGAAGCCTCGGGGCATTTTGATCAGTAAATGTTCACCGGTTTGATTCGAGAAGTTGGCGAAGTCGTCTGGCTTCGCCGCACCGATCAAACGGTGCAGCTCCTGCTTCGCGCACCGCGAATCGCTCCGCGCGTCCGCACCGGGGAAAGCGTGGCCGTCAATGGCTGCTGCCTCACCGTCACGGCGCACCGCGACAAACAAATGATGTTCGATCTTCTGGAAGAAAGCCTGGAACGCACGAATCTGGGCGATCTCAGACCGGGGGGAGCCGTGAATCTGGAACGCGCGCTGCGGGTGGACGGACGGCTCGGCGGTCATTTTGTCCAAGGACACGTTGATTGCACGGCAGAGGTGCTTGCGCTGGAGGAAAAGGGGGGGGATCTAAGAATTGACATCGCCCTGCCGCCGGAATTCGCGCGTTATGTGGCCTACAAGGGCTCCATCGGCATTAATGGCGCAAGCCTGACCGTCGCCAATTTGGAGAGCGACCGTTTTTCCGTCTGGATCATTCCCCACACGCTGGAAAACACGAATCTTGGCGATCTTTCCCCTGGTGACCGGGTGAATTTGGAATTCGACATCCTCGCCAAATACGTCGAGCGCCTTTCGCAGTCGCAAGGCAAAGCGTGACGGACGCACACCCGGTCAGGGCGCGGCATTCACAATTTCAATCTGCCCGGGATCGGTGATCCGAATCTGCATCCGGCCCTCCCGAAATTTCTCCAGCTTCCCACGAATACGAACATTTTGACGCTTGTATTTGTCAAATCCGTCTTCAAAACGCCCGGCAACATTCCGAAATATCACTGCGGTAAAACCGGAATCACGTGCGCCGAAATTGAGAAATCTGACACCACCTGCCGGTGAGTAACCGATATTTAAAACAACCCCCTCCACAATCACATCCCGCCCTTCCGCTGCTTCCAGTGCAGCGGCGTCCGACGCCTGAATCAGCGGCAATTCTGCATCCTCCGCCCCCACTCCCGGCATTGGGAAAAATACTGTGACAAATAGCAACGCGGACAACAAACGGGGGAACTGCATTTTCATTCATGAATTCATAGGCGTGCAGCGCATAAACACAAGCCCCGAACCTTATCAACCTCACGCCTGCCCAATCGGGCGTCCTTCCGGCGCCGAACGCGGCAAGGGCTGTTGTCGCGCCAGATTCCAGGCAAACAATTTCATCACCAACAAATGCACCGGGGCCTGGGTCAGGCGGTAAATCCACCACGGCAGCGACGGACGATAACTAAAGACGGCGGCCAACACGCTACGCCGATCCGGACTTTCTCGAAACTCAAGTCGCGCGGGGGCGCGTCCTCCGGAGACGTCGGACGGTCGGGCCAAGACTCCGCCCGTGATGTAATAGAGCGGGCGATCCGCCGACGAACGATCATGCGAATAGCTCAGCTTCAGCAAGGGAGCCTTTAAGCCCGCAACCCGAAATTCAAGATTCAGCCGCTCATCCACCGTCACTCTAAGAACAAATTTGAAAAATGACGGCAGCCAGCGGGCGTATTCCCGCGCGACCCAAATCGCATCGCGTCCTGGGGGCAGTGGCAGACGTTGGATGGAGCAGACATTTCGTCCCTGCCACGTCACTCTCGACGATCCGCGTCCGGAATAACTTTTACGCGCATTGCCGGACAAAGCTTCGTCCAAAGCCGCGTCAAACGTCTGCGGCACAATCCCCGCCCGCTCCTCCATCGTCGGCGAGTGCGCAAGCATGGCATGGCGCAGACTTTCGACCAGCGGAGACACCAATTCACGAGGCGCCCCCGTGACCAAACGTATGCCAAAGACGCTCAAACGCGTCGGCACAAACGGCAGCGTGATAATCATGCGCCGCTTTCCCAGACGCGTCGCCGTCCGCCTCATCAGCTCGACATAAGTCATCACTTCCGCACCTCCCAGATCGAAAGCCCGGCCAAAAAGTTCCCGGCGTCCCAGGCAAAAGTTGAGAAGTCGCACCACATCGCGCAATCCCACCGGCTGGGTCATGGATCGCGTCCAATGCGGACACACCAGCACCGGAGAGCGCTGCACCAACTTGGACACGATACGAAATGAAGATCCCTCCGGCCCAACGATCAAACCGGCGCGAAGGCTCGTCACCGGCACGCCGCGTGCCGCCAAAACACGCTCAACCTCCAGGCGGCTGGCCAGATGCCTCGAGAGTTGCGCGTCATCGGGAATGATGCCCCCCAAATAAACAATCTGCCTTACTCCCGCACGGGCCGCCGACCTTGCGAAATTGTCGGCAAGAATGAAATCCATGTCCTCAAAACGCGCCTGTGTCAGACGCGAGGGCAGCATGGAATGCACGAGATAAACGGCATAGTCGGCGCCAACCAGGGCGCGTTCGGTTTGCAGCATGGAAAAAAGGTCGCACTGCATCCAGCGTGCTCCTGGCGGAACCGGTATGGCCGAACGACTCAAAGCCGTAACGTCAAAATGCTCCGCCAAAGTCGGCAAAAGTGCGGTGCCTACAAAACCCGATGCACCGGCGACAGCCACCGTCGCCCGCTGGTTTTCGCTCGCTTCCATCAAGCCATCAAACACACATCACGCCGTGAGACAAGCCCGCCCTGGCGTGCGTCGCCCTTACGCGCGTCCAGCGACAAGCAGATAAATCCAATTGGCGGCAACGCCGGCCACCACGAGCCAGCGCCAGGGGATGCAGGCAGCCCATGACGGCCTCCACGGACGGATTTTCAAAAACACAACGCCCAGCGCATACAGCGAAATCACCGCCCAAAACACGGCGACAAACACCGCGCCCGGATTCATCAAAAAAGCGGATCGCCAATCTCCGTGCATTAAAAAGGATATCGCCCGCGTCCCGCCGCATCCGACGCAAGGCAGCCCGGTGAATACCTTCCATCCGCATTGCCAGTCCGGAAAATGCAATGCGTTTCGAAACATCCAGAACAATGCGGTCGCTCCCGCCGCCGCAGAAACCAAAAGAATCGTCCTCTCGGGCGCCATGCGCGCCGCTGGTGGAAGCGGCGGCGGATTCATTGAGGCTTCATCTCCTTCATAGCGTCCAGAAATCCAGGCCAAAAACTCGCCAGCCCTCCCGCCGCAAGAATCATGAGCACAATCAATCCGCAACAGACAATGGAGGGAAGGAAAATGGCAAGCGCCGCACGCCCAGCGCCGATTTGATGAACCTTCGCAATACCGATGATTTCCACCACAAGACCCCATACGGCAGCCAGAAACACACCGCAACCAGGGATAAAATTCAACAGGGCCGTCGCACCGGTCGCATACGCCAAAACACGAAACGTCGCCTCGTAAGGCCGGTTGGCCCCGCCCACAAGCATCAGGCAAAAATGAACAATGCCTGCACCGAGAAATGTGCCAATGACCATAAAGACGGGCATGATCAAAATGGTCCACAATACTCCGAGAGGCGTCACTTCACCCAACTGCGCAATCAAAGCATTAAATTGCTCCTTCTGCAAAAATGAGCCGCCAAAATAACGAAATGCCAAATTGTAAAACTCTTGTACAACCACCCCCACAATCGAAAGAACGAACAGAAATGCCACGGGCACTCCATAACCACCCCGCTGTTTCATGTTGGAAAATGTGGAGCCTGGTTCAAGCAATACGAGCCGCACCGTTTCCAACAGCGCCGTGAAAAAACCCATGCTTTCCCGTTGCTCCCACGGCGGCCCATCCTGCGCTTCCGCCTTCGGCGCCAAAGCTTCCCCGGAATCCGCCGGAGCAATTTGATCAATCACTTCCGCCAGCGGCTTCCACGAAGGCATTCCCTCCTGCCACGCCAAATCCGTCCCCAAAAATTTCCCGCCCGTATATCCGTCCCGAACCACATGCGGCAAAAACTGACCAAGGCTCCGTCCCTCTCGATTGAGATGAATTTTCATAAGACCTTTGTGCCGTTTTGCGTGTTGAGGTCAATCATCAAGTCAACGATGCGCCGTGAAGACAATGTTGATTTTACGCCGGGCCAAACGGAACATTGCAAACATGGCTCTTACAGAAAGCGGTAAATTAACACGTGATTTCCCCATGCCGGATTTTTCACTGCCGGATGTCACGACAAACAAAACGCTGTCGGCGCAGGAATGCCGGGGAACCGCAGGGACAATCATTATTTTTCTATGCCGGCACTGTCCCTACGTCGTGCATGTGCTTCCCAAACTGCTGACTTTGGCGGGGCATTTCCTTCCGCGCGGAATCAACTTTGTGGGAATCAGTGCCAATGACGCCTCCACCTATCCCGATGATGCGCCGGAAAAACTGAAGGAAATGGTTCTCGAAAAAAAAATTCCCTTCCCCGTGCTTTACGACGAGACGCAGGAAATTGCGCGCGCCTTTCACGCGGCCTGCACGCCCGAATTTTTCGTGTTCGACGGGCGGAACCGGCTTTTTTATCACGGGCGCATGGATGACAGCACACCAGGGAACGGTCTGCCGGCCACGGGAGCCGATCTGCGGGCGGCGCTTGACGGACTGCTGGCCGGGCACCATGCGCCCAAAGTTCATCTCCCAAGCATGGGGTGCAATATCAAATGGAAATAATCAAGTCGGGGGCGGTCGAAAGGGCGCGTGGAGGGGAATCCGCGCATCGCCCCACGCATCGTCACGGCGTCTTTCGTCTGCGCTACGGACACCCGCTTCCCTTTGGAGTCAGCCTGGTTCCCGGCGGCGTCAATTTTTCAGTGTTTTCCTCCAACGCGACCGCCTGCACCCTCGTGCTTTTCAAAAAAGGGGCACAGCGTCCGTTTGCCGAGATTCCCTTCCCGCAGGAATTTCGCATGGGCGATGTCTTCACCATGATCGTTTTCGACCTCGATCCTGCCGACATGGAATACGGCTATCGTATGGAAGGCCCCTTTGATCCGCACGAAGGACACCGCTTCGACTCCCGGCGCATCCTCCTCGATCCATGCGCCCGCGCCGTGAGCGGACGCAATATTTTTAAAGTTCCCCCCTGCGAACTGGACATATTTCCGCATCGCGGCTGCATTCCGGAAAACAATTTCGACTGGGAGCATGACCGTCCATTGGATCTTCCCGTCAACGAGATGATCATCTACGAGCTGCACGTGCGCGGCTTTACCCGGCATCGCACCTCGGGCGTGGAATTTCCGGGAACTTACGAGGGACTGCGTGAAAAAATTCCATACCTGCAAAAATTGGGCGTCAACTGCGTCGAGCTGATGCCTGTTTTTGAATTCGACGAGCATGAAAATCCGCGCAGCAATCCGGAAACCGGTGAACGCCTTCACAATTACTGGGGTTACAGCACGCTGGCCTTTCGTGCGCCCAAGGCTGGATTTGCCGCCACCGGCGACCGCGGCGGCGAAGTCAACGAACTCAAGGAGCTTGTCAAAGCTCTTCACAGCGCAGGCATCGAAGTCATCCTCGACGTTGTCTTTAATCACACCGCCGAAGGCAATGCGGCGGGCCCCGTCATTTCCTTTCGCGGGCTCGACAACAAGGTCTATTATCTGCTGTCACCCAACGGCGACTATCTCAACTTCAGCGGTTGCGGCAACACGCTCGACTGCAATCAGCCCGTGGTGCGCGACTTTCTCATGGATTGTCTGCGCTACTGGGCGGCGGAGTATCATGTGGACGGCTTTCGTTTCGATCTGGCATCGGTTCTCGGGCGCGATTCGCAGGGAAATCCGCTGCCCAATCCCCCGCTGCTGGAATCCATCGCCCACGATCCCGTCCTCGCCTACTGCGAACTCATCGCCGAGGCCTGGGATGCAGGCGGACTTTACCAGGTCGGCAATTTTCCAAACTACGGACGGTGGATGGAATGGAATGGAAAATTTCGGGATGCCGCCCGCCGCTTTTTGCGCGGGGACAACAATACAGCAGGAGAAATGGTGCAACGCATCATGGGATCGCCCGATCTTTACCGCCCGAGCGGACGCAAACCCTGCGCATCGGTCAATTTTATCACCTGCCACGACGGCTTTACGCTGGCGGATTTGTTCACCTACTCGCAAAAACGCAATTTCGAAAACGGAGAGGACAATCGTGACGGCGGCAACGACAACATCTCGTGGAACTGCGGTGCGGAGGGGCCAACCGAGGATCAGGAAATCAACGCCCTTCGCCTGCGCTGCGCCAAAAATGCAATGACACTTCTGCTCGTCAGTCAGGGCGTTCCCATGCTCTGGATGGGCGATGAAGCCGGACGCACCCAACGGGGAAACAACAACGCCTATTGTCACGATACGGACTGGAATTGGTTTGATTGGAGCCTGCTTGAGCGCAATGCAGAATTGTTTCGCTTTGTCAAAATGCTCATCGCCTTCCGCCGCACGCACGCCAGTCTGCATGCGGGAGACTGGCTTTCCGGTGCAGATAATGTCGGCGGCGGGTATCCGGACATTTCATGGCACGGTGTGCGCCCGGGCGAGCCGGACTGGAGTGCGACGAGCCATTCCCTCGCCTTCATGCTTTGCGGACGACATGATCGCGCTCGCGGAGGTTCTGGGGATTTTTTCTATGCGGCATTCAACATGCACGACGAGCAGTTGGTTTTTCGTCCGCCCACGCCGCCCGACCGCTGGCAATGGTTCCTGCTGGCCGACACCGCGCGG
>JACTMZ010000020.1 GCA_014584375.1 Verrucomicrobiota bacterium
AATGTCGCGCCGCTGCTCCTGAATCGCGGCATGCTGTGCCTCGGTGATTCCCCAGACGAGGAGATGCACTTTCACATCGTCCTCCGGGAACAGCGCCGTCACTTCCTCGCTGATAAATGTTCCCGGCAAATCCGCGATTTCCAGGCAGCCGTCTATGGTGTCGTGATCGGTGAAGGTGACGAAATCAAATCCCTTTTTTCGCAGTGAATCGTAAAGGAAGCGCGGATCGGAACAACTGGCTGGAAAATTCACCTTGCGCAGCAGCCAGTCCGTCGAACGCGCGCTGTGTCGTGTGTGCAAATGAAGATCCGCGCGTTTTTCCATGGGGAGGCATCATAATCGCCTCCTCCGACATTGGCAGGGCATCATAATCGCCTCCTCCGACATTGGCAGCAACGGAATATGCGGCGGGGGGCGGGCCGATTTATCTTCGTGCTTAATGGCGGCCAGCGGGTAAAAGGTCGCTGAGGGTCACGATGAATCTGCATATTTCCTGCTGCTTCGATAAGGTTGCTTTCCGGTTGTTGCTGCTGATTGTGAGCGTGCTGTTTTTGTCGGGATGTGCGGCGTTGCGGGATTTTCAGGCGCATCGCCGGGAGGCGTCCACCCTCAAACTCGCCGCTGGCAAACGCAAGGAATATCAGCAAGCGCATCTTGCATTCCGCTCGCAGCCGGGCTGGCGCAAAAAAACCTACCGACAGCAGGAGCTGCTGGACAAGGCCACGGTCAAGACCGCCTCGGTGGAAATTTCCCTGCGCGAGCAGCGCGGTGTTCTTTTCGTCAATGGTGCTGTCGCCATGGATTTCCCCGTTGCCACGGGACGATCCAGTCATCCGACGCCGAAGGGAATTTATAAAATCATTGATAAGAAAAGGGAGTATTCCTCAAATCTTTACGGACGCATTGTTTCCGAGACCGGTGAAACGCTCGTGTCCGACGCCGACACGCGCAGGGATTTGGTTCCGCCCGGAGCCAGTTTCAAGGGATCGCCCATGCCTCTTTGGATGCGCATTACGCCGACGGGTGTGGGGATGCACGTGGGCAATGTGCCCGGGCGTCCCGCTTCACACGGCTGCATACGTCTTAAAAAAGAAGCGGCCACCGAGCTTTTTCGCGTGCTTCCGCTGGGAACGCCCGTGACCGTTGACTTTTTTGCTCCGACCCTCGGCGGGCCGATGGGTGTCGGAAGCATTGTCACGAGCGAGGGCGCTCATCATCCGCCTCCGCCGCGCAGCAAGCCCAAGGTGGAGCCTCCACCTCCTTTGCCCGAGGGCGGTGGAACAACGTCCGCAGGGGAGTAGTTTTGGCGCGGATGCGCCCGCGTAATCAGTGCATCCCCGAGTCGCCGGCGAGCGTTTTCGCCATGTCGCCGACCACGGCCTTGGCGTCACCGAAGACCATGAGGGTTTTGTCGAGGGTGTAGAGATCGTTGTCAATGCCGGCAAAGCCGGGCTTCATGGAGCGTTTTACCGCAAGGACGGTGCGAGCCTTGTCCGCCTCGATGATCGGCATTCCGTGAATCGGAGAACCCGGATTATTTTTTGCCGCCGGATTCACAACGTCGTTGGCGCCCAGCACGAGCACAACATCCACCTGCGGCATTTCCGGATTGATTTCCTCCATTTCAATGAGGTCGTCGTAGGGGATGTCGGCTTCGGCAAGGAGCACGTTCATGTGTCCGGGCATGCGGCCCGCGACCGGATGGATGGCAAATTTCACATTGATGCCGCGTTTCGTCAGTTGGTCATACAGCTCGCGCACCCGGTGCTGCGCCTGGGCAACGGCCATGCCGTAACCCGGCACGATGACGACGGTGTCCGCCTGTTCCATGATTTCCGCCGCTTCGGAAGGCGAGGCGCTCTTGACCGCGCCGCCCGCATCCGATCCGGCGCTCGCGCTCACCGTGCCGAAGGCACCGAACAGGACATTGGAGAAACTGCGGTTCATCGCCTTGCACATGATGATCGAAAGGATCAGGCCGGAGGAACCGTCGAGCGCACCGGCGATGATGAGAAGCTTGTTGTCGAGAACGAACCCCATCGCCACGGCGGACAACCCCGCGTAGGAATTGAGCAGCGCAATCACCGTCGGCATGTCCGCGCCGCCGATGGGAACGATCAGCATCACGCCGAAGGCGAGCGAAAGAATGACGAGAATCGGAAAAAGAAAAGTCCATTGCGGGTTGATGACAAGCGCCACGGCGCAGGCGATTGCGCCGCCGAGCGTCAGGAAATTCACAATCAACTGCCCTCGGTAGGTAATCGGACGTCCGGGCAGAATTTCCTGCAACTTCCCGGTGGCCATCAGGCTGCCGGTGAATGTGAGGAAGCCAAGAATCACTTCGGCAGAAATGGCGAAGGTGCGGAAGCCGGTGAGCATTTCCCCGCCTTCGTGAATCCACAGATAGTATTTGGCCGTGCCGACCAGTCCTGCAGCCAGTCCGCCGAAGGCGTGTGAAAGGGCTGTTCGCTGGGGAACCGCCGTAAGTGGAACCAGGGAGAGCGGAACGCCGATGAGGGCGCCGACCATGATGGCCAGGGCGATCCACGGGAGTTGCGACACGGCGACGGACGGGTTCAGCAATGTTCCCCCCACGCCGATCAGCATGGCAAAAACGCCGGAAAAGACACCGCGTCTCGCCGTGAGCGGCGAGTTCATCCATTTGAGGGAAAAGATGAAAAGTACGCTCGCAGCGAGATAGCTGCACTGGATCAAAAGATCGCGATACTCAGGATTCATGGTTCTTCTTTTTATCGCGGGTTTTGAACATTTTGAGCATCCGATCGGTGATGAGAAAACCGCTGACGATATTGACCGACGCCGCACAGATTGCCACCAGGCCGAGGATGTTGATCCAGAGCGGATGGTTGTCCGCACTGGAGTCCAATCCGGCGACAAGGATGGCGCCGACAATGACAATTGCGGAGATGGCGTTGGTCAGCGACATCAGGGGTGTGTGGAGCAATCGGGAGACATTGCGAATCACATCCAGTCCGATAAATGTCGCCAGGATGAAGACGAAGATGAGCGGGATGTAGCTGCTGATGGCGGATGTGGATGCCGGGGCGGCGGTGAGGAGCAGATGCATGGAATTATGAGGCGGCGGTGAGTGCTGGATGAACCACCCGTCCGTTCAGGGTCAGGAGGCAGCTGGAAAGAATGTCATCATCGGGATTGCTTCGAAGCGTTTTGGTTTCCTTGTCCCAAAGGTGTTCGATGAGGGCGAAATAGTTGTTTGACAGCATTTGCGAGGCGTGGATCGCGACGCGGTCGGACAAATCGGATGCGCCGATCAACAGGACGCCGTTCACGTTTTTTTCCACACCGTCCTCCGATCCCTCGACATTGCCGCCTGCATCCGCCGCAAGGTCAATGACAACGCCGCCTGTGCGCATGGATCCAATGGTGTCCAGCGAAAGAAGGCGCGGTGCCGTACGTCCGAACACCCGGGCGGTGGTGATGACGACATCGGATTGCGCGACCTGTTTGGCCATGACTTCGCGTTGTTTGGCAAGCTGCTCCTCGGTGAGTTCCCGCGCATAGCCCTGCGTTGTCTGCCCGGTTTCACCGAGATCCACTTTAACAAACTTGGCGCCCAGGCTCAGCACCTGTTCCTCGACCGCCGGGCGTGTGTCGAATGCCTCGACTTTCGCGCCGAGCCGCCGAGCTGTGGCGATGGCCTGCAGACCCGCGACGCCGGCGCCGATGATGAACACCTTGGTCGCCTTGAGCGTTCCGGATGGCGTCATCATCATGGGAAATAGGCGTGGCAGGCGCTCCGCTGCCAGAATCACCGCTGCATATCCTGCCAGGCTTGCCTGCGAGCTCAGGACGTCCATTTTTTGCGCGTAGGTTGAGCGGGGGATCATTTCCATGCTCACGGTGTTGATTCCCGCCGCCGCCATCGCATCCACGGCGGCACGTTCGCGAAACGGATCGAGGCGACTGATGTGCCATGCGCCGGATTTTGCCGCCTGCGCCGGATTCTCCGGTTTGGAAACACGGAGTACGATGTCCGCCTGGAACAGTGCTTCGGCGGCGGTGGCGGCGACTTCCGCTCCGGCCTTGCGATAATCATCATCCATCCATCCAAGAGCCCTCCCAAGTTCCGTCTCCACCGTGACCCGCAGTCCCAGCTTGATCAGCTTTGCGGTGTTTTCCGGAGTTAGGGCAATGCGTGTCTGACCGGATTCTTTTGGGAAAAAAGCCAACATGGATCAACTTTTGTATCAATTTTT
>JACTMZ010000028.1 GCA_014584375.1 Verrucomicrobiota bacterium
CTCCAATTCCTCCGCCGCATACTGCTCCGTCACCGTTGACTTTTCCCCCAGCTGAATTTCCGCCAGGGGTTTTCCATTTTCAACCAACTTCAAATCTCCACCGTAAAGCGATATTGCCGACAAAATCATCAATGAAAGAAACAGTGAAACGTAAAGGCGCAAGGACATAATATTTTCCTAATATTTTTGATATTAGACATCATTTTTATAAATTTCGCAAGGAATTAAGCGTTGGCAATTTCACACCGGACAATCTCCACCTGCCACGCATGTGGCGCAGGAACATGAAGACGAAAAGATGCAAAGAGGCGGGATGATCAGGCCGGAGTCGGGGAGGAATCTTCTGCGGCTTCCACCCACCGTCCGTGTGCCTTGATCAGATCGGTCAGACGCTCCACGGCTTCGCCTTCGGGAATATTAAATTTGACGGCTTTTTTCCCCACGTAAAGGTTCACCTTGCCTGGGGCTCCGCCCACATAGCCGAAATCGGCGTCGGCCATTTCGCCAGGGCCGTTGACGATGCAGCCCATGATCGCAATTTTAACGCCTTTGAGGTGACTGGTCGCCGCTTTGATGCGGGCTGTGGTTTCCTGAAGGTTGAAAAGCGTGCGTCCGCAACTCGGACACGCCACATAATCCGTTTTGAAAATTCGCACACCAGCGGCCTGCAGAATGTTGTAGGCCAGACGGAGGGACTGCCCGGGGTCGTCTTCGGTTCTCAACAAAACAGCATCACCGATGCCGTCGCAAAGCAGGGAGCCCAACCGTGCGGAAGCCGCCAACAAGGTTCGCGAAAAAGGCGCAGGGTCGGCGTTCGGATGCAGTGTGTCCTTCAGTAAAACCGGATGCCGCGCCTCAATTCTTGCAGCCAGCAGCCGAAATGCGGCGATTACTGGAAGATTGACTCCATCCTTCACCGTGACCAGGCAAACATCCCGTCGTTCGTTCGCGGCGGCGACGGAATTCGCATCCTGCGGATCAATTTCCAAAATGGGCAAATCCTCATAAATCAGCTCCGGCTGAAAATCCTCGGAAGCGCTGAATTTGCGTGCCACAGCATCGTGATGTTTCCGTGTGACGACGACCCGTGGAACTTCGGTGCCGCCGAGGGCGATTTCCCCGATTGTGATTTTGGCGCTGGCGCGGCGCGCAAAAGAAAACGGATCAAAAGACGATTTTTCGCCCTGCATCCAACCCTCGCAATTTTCTTCAAAAAGTCCGGTCAGTTCGCGGGCCACGGGAATTTCGTGAACGCTGTCCTCCGTAAGACTCACGCGCACCGTGTCGCCAATGCCATCGGCCAACAGGGAACCAATGCCAATGGCGCTTTTGATGCGTCCATCCTCACCATCCCCCGCCTCGGTGACGCCGAGGTGAATGGGATAATTCCAATCCGCCCCCTCGGCAGCCAGTCGTGACACAAGCAGTCGGTAAGCCGCGATCATCACCTTGGGATTGGACGCCTTCATGGAAAAAAGAAAATTATGGTAATCGAGATCGCGGGCGATACGGGCAAACTCCAGGGCGCTTTCAACCATTCCGATCGGCGTGTCACCATGACGGTTCATAATGCGGTCGCTGAGCGATCCGTGATTGGTGCCGATGCGCATCGCGATGCCGCGCTCTGCGCAAAATTTCACCAAAGGCGCAAATTTGTCGCGGATGCGCGTGATTTCCGCCGCATATTCTTCGTCGGTGTATTCACGCGATGCGAATTTTTTGGAATCCGCATAATTGCCGGGATTGATCCGAACTTTTTCCACCCATTTCGCTGCCTCCATTGCCGCCTCAGGCTTGAAATGAATGTCGGCGACCAGCGGCACATTGCATCCGAGCGAACGCAATCCATCCCGAATTGCCTCGAGATTGCGGGCGTCCTTCACCGTGGGCGCGGTGATGCGGACAATCTCGCAGCCGACTTCCGCCAGCGCGAGGGAATCCCTCACGCATGCGCCGGTGTCCATCGTGTCGCATGTGAGCATGGACTGCACCCGCACGGGATTGTCGCCGCCCACACCGACATCGCCAACGCTCACCACGCGCGTTTTGCGCCGCGTTGAAAAAAATGGCTGCGGCATGGCGTCAGACATTTCGTGTCCCATCCTTCATCACTCAATTCCCAGGCGCCTTGGGCGAAAATTTCAATTCCGCCGGAGGCTCCCCCTTTTGCCGGCGCCAGGGCAAATCCTGCACGTCAAAAAAGGTGATGTAGAGCATGTAGCCGATGAGCAGCATGGCAAATCCCGTCTGTATGATTTCCAACAGCCGAATGTTGAGAGGACGTCCCCTGATGGCCTCAATAATGGCCAGCGTGATGTGGCCGCCATCCAACACGGGAACGGGCAGAAGATTCAGCAGGGCGAGATTGACATTGAGCACCACGCTAAACCACAAGGCGAGTCGCCATCCGTCGGGGGATTCAAAAAGCAGATAGTAAATTCGCATGATCCCCACCGGTCCGCTCAAATGCTCCGCCTTGATGTCACTGCGCGGCGAAAGCACGGCCGAAATGGTGTCCACCATCGTCCGCACGCTTCCAGTCACGAGCGTCCAGGGATTGGGATGTTCCAAAACGGTCGGGCCGCGATCGTCCCAAAGAATGCCGACACGCGGTTCCGTTTCCTCCACGGGAATGCGCGGCGTGACCTCAACCCGCAGAGTCTGACCACCGCGTTGCACCGTGAGTTGAACGGGAACATCCGCCTCCGCCTTGTTCAAATACTCCGCCAATGCAACCATGCTGAGCAAAGGCGAATCATTCACCGCCTTGATGAGGTCGCGGGGCTGAATGCCGGCCTCCGCCGCCGGACTGCCGGGAAACACACGCGCAACCATCGGGGTCTGTGCCGGCACAATGCCGATCTGCCGCAATTTGCGCCGTCCCCAGCCCTGGCGCTCCGGCAAAGTCGGCTCCACCTCCACCGTTTGAACTTTTCCATGACGTTCAAACTTCACGGGAATCACCGGCTCCTCACTGCGCACGACATTCCACGTCACGCTTCCGCTCGCATCCCCCATCCCGGCAAAGCGCGTCACCGGATGATTGTTGACCTCAAGAATTTTATCACCCGCCTGAAGTCCGGCCTTGTCAGCGGGGCCATCGGGAAGCACGAAGCCAATCACCGTCGTGCGTTCCATTTCGCTGACCGGACGTCCGACCCACCACACCAGTGCGGCGCAGACGAGGGCCAGGGTCATGCTGGCGGCCGGCCCGGCAAGGGCGACGATAATTTTGTCCAATGCGGAAACAGGCGGCAGTGAGGCCCGGCCCTGCCTGCTTTCACCTTCCACGGCCTCCATCGGCGCAAGCTGCGGCAGGGCAACGAAACCGCCGGCAGGAATTGAGCCAAGACTGTACTCGACGCCACCCAGGGTTTTTTTCCAAATCGGTTTCCCAAACCAAATGCCGAATTTTTCCACAACCAAACCGCGCCAGCGCGCCGCCAGGAAATGACCCAGCTCGTGGGCAATGATAATCAGATTAAAAAGCAGCAGAACCTCCAGGAGAATTCCCGCTATCCGCAAATAATCGGCCATAAGAACCGTTCACCCTATCACACCAACACGACTTTTCACATCACAAATCAAACTTTTCCACGGGACACACCAAACGCCGCTTCAGAGTCCGACTATAAAAACGTTTGTTCATTTTGCATTGTGTGGCATGATGAAAGGACGATCGCTCCAAGGAGAAAGTCATGAAAAAATTCGCCTTGCTCTATCTTCCAGTGGCGTTCGTTATTTTATTGGTGGTGGTATGGGTTGGGATTGTTTTGACGCGCGGCGACATGGAGCGGCTGTCGGTGATGCAAAGGGCGCAGATGGAATTTGGGCGCAATGTGGCGACATTCTGGGTTTCATCATTCTGGGTTTCATCGGTGCTAAATCATGTCGCGGGGATGTTGCGCGAGCCGGAGGTTTCGCATGCGGCACAAACGGCCACTCCGGAATCCCTCGCTTGGATGGAGTCGCACCTGACTACCCTGCTTTATCGCAACCCGCTTTACGATCGGGCCCGCTGGTTGGATTCGAAGGGAATGGAATTGGTGTTGGTGCGACAGACCGAGGATCGTCCGGCGGTTGCCCCCAAGGATCAACTCGCCGACAGATCCGATCGTTCATGGTTTCGTGACATTCTCAATCAACCGCCGGGGAAAATATATATGTCGGCGTTTGATTACAGTCTCGACGGAGACACGCCGGAAATTCCCCTGAAGCCGGTGATTCGGTTCGGCGTTCGCCTGCCTGCCGAAGGGGGACGTGAGCCCGGCGTATTGATGTTGAACCTGCGCGGCGAAACCCTGCTGAAGCACCTGCAAAATTCCCAGCGACAGGATGACGGCGAGTCCATCTTTCTAATCAACAGCAACGGGGACTCGCTGTTTTCCCCGGATCCAAAGAAGCAGACCAACATCTCGGAGATTTCCTTCGCCGGAAATCATCCCGATGAATGGAAGCGCATCGCGGGCGAGGCGA
>JACTMZ010000040.1 GCA_014584375.1 Verrucomicrobiota bacterium
TGTCGCTGTGGCTTGCGCATGGCCCCTTTTCCCCATTCACCGGATTGCAGGAATTTTTGAAGGGCTCCCTCAAGGCACCCGATTGGATTGCGGCGCTCGTATGGCTGGCGACTTTTATTCCGCCGATTTTGATTTACATGATTTTGCCAGCGACGCGGCGCAGGGGATGGTGGGCGGCGTTGCTCATCGCCGTGTATCTGTTTGTGCCCGGTTTTGTTGTTTTGGAAAAATTACAGGTTTATCGGGATATTCGCGCACCGTGGGGATTTTGGGAGGTGGGATTTATTTCAATTGTGATGGCGGGAGCGATTGCGATTTATCAGCTTTTTCATTCCATGGTTGAAAAACGCGACCGGCTCATTATCGCCGGGTTGTTGGCGGTTATTGCCGTTCTGGACGCCAGCGCCTATCTTTCGAAATTCTATGCTCCCGGATTGCCGGCGCAAACTTTTGAGGATTTCCACAAAGCGCAGCGGTATTTGAAAACATCGTTGATAGACGGCCGCGTCTATCCCATGTCTGGGCGGTATTTCTATCTTTTGACGCCGATGGAAAGCGGGCGCGGACTCAACAGCGAGGCAATTTTGAGTCACTTCCAAATGCGTGGTGTTCGGGCACTTCTGGCTGGGGCGAATACGTCGCCGCAGGCGATGCAGACCTACATGAACATTGCGGGGATTTCTCATATTCTGCAGGATAAGCAGGATCCTTTTACACCGCAGGAAGTGCAGAACGCTTTTGTGCAGGTTTATCCGGCGGTGTTTGACTCGGATTATATTCGGGTTTTGGAAAACAAGGGTTCGTTGGCGCCGGCTTTTGTTGCGCGGGAATACATTGCGATGGATCCCGGAACCGAAATGCTGGCTCCGGCATTTCTCGATGTTGCAGGCAAAATTAATGCTGTTCCCCTGGAACTTACTCCGCAAGAGCGTTTGTTTCCTTTTCTCGCTGGAACAGGTTCGATGCAGCAAGGCATTCAGGTGGCCGAAAAATATGGAAAATCACCGGGCGCGCCCTTCCGTCGCGTGTCGTATGCGCTGCCGCGAACGAATTCCGGACGAATGATTTTTGATCCGCTCGGGGAGCGCAAGGGATGGCTGGTTGTCACCGAGGCCTGGCATCCGGACTGGCGGGCGTTTTCCGATGGAGAGGAGGTGCCGATTTTCAAGGCGTTTGGCGGATTGATGGCTGTTCCGCTTGGAAAGACGGAAGGTCCGATTGAATTTATTTTTGCGGCACCGCCTTGGTATAGTTTGGCCGTTTGGATCGCAGGGCTGTCGTGGGTTGGAGTGCTCGGTTTGTTGGTGATCATGCCGCTGCCCATCGTGCCGCGTCGCTGGCGGGATTGGTGGACAGCGGCCGGACGTCAGATGCCGGCGATTCAGCCGCCGACCAGTCCGATCAACAAGGCTGTTGTGGTGATTCCGACTTACAATGAGAGGGACACAATCAACAAGGCTTTGGACTTGGTATTGGGATTGCCTCGCAAGGTGAATGTGCTGGTGGTGGATGACGGATCGCCGGATGGAACGGCGGATGTGGTGAAAGGACGTCCGGAGTTTAACAAGCGCATTTTCCTTCTTGAGGGCAAGGGGAAGGCGGGCTTGGGGAGCGCTTACCGCCGGGGCTTTCAGTGGGCTGTCCAACACGGCTATGAAGCGGCGGTCGAAATGGACGCCGATCTTTCGCACGATCCGGCGGATGTGCCGAAGCTTCTTGAAACCTTGGAAAAGGGAGCTCATTTGGCCGTTGGCTCCCGTTATCTGGATGGAATTTCCGTGCTCAACTGGCCGCAAAGTCGTCTGTTTATCAGCACCTTCGGCGGTTTTTATGTGCGCACTTTGACGGCGCTGCCGATGAGCGATCCGACCAGCGGATTCAAGGCGATTCGCACGGAGGTTTTGCGTGATTTGGATTGGTCGCGTGTGCAGGCGGAGGGCTATGCGTTCCAAATAGAACTGCATCACACGGCGTGGAAGCAGGGGTATGCCATCAAGGAAGTTTCCATCGTTTTTACCGAGCGTCGCGAAGGCGACTCAAAAATGTCCACCGCCATTTCCCTCGAAGCGGCATGGCGCGTGTTGATGCTGGCGGGGAAAAGTTGAAGAAGGATAGTGCGAGGGATGAGACTTGAGACCTGAAACTTGAGTGAGAGGGTGGCGGCTTTCAGCCGCTACCATAAGCGCAGGTGGAAAAGGCCCTTACTTTCGCGCTGGTAGTGATTTTACGCCGTTGTATGCGAGAATTCGGCGGTCAGCCGTTATGAGGCATAAATCGTGCATTCTGGCGGTGGCAACAAGCAGACGGTTGGCGGGATCGGGATGAAAGGCACCTGGCAGGGCATAGGCATCCATGGATGTGGCATGATTGAGTTCGATGGTGCGCAGTTGCAGTGCGGACATGGAGCGCGCTATCCATTCCTGCAACGGACATGTCAATTCAATTTCATCGTACGCCAGCAAACGGGCGATCTCCATGGTTGAGACGGGAGATACAAAGCGTTCCGAAGATTCGTCACAAAGGGCTTTTCGGCACTTTGCTCCGAGTTTGGGAGACCCCTCAAACGCCCAAATCCACACATGGGTGTCGAGCAGGTATTTCATCCGTTCATTTCCCATTCGGATGCGAAATCACCACGCACCAACCTGGTGTCCGACGGACGACGTTTCATCAATCCGCGTCCGCTGCCCAATTTCACGCCGCGATGGCCTCGCTCCCTCACGGGAATGACCTCCGCCAACGGCTTGCCGCGCAAAGTCACAAGCACCGGCTCTCCGGTAAGCTGGATGTGCTTGAGCGTGGAGATCGCCTTGGCTTTGAATTCCGATACAAGCATTGTTTTCATATTTCATTCACTTACTTGGTCAACATGACTTGGTCAAGAGCGGGCTTTGGGAGGGATGAGACTTGAAACTTGAGTGGAAAGTTGCCGACCTTTGGCCGCAGCAATTTTGCTCAGGTTTTAGGTTTCAAGTTTCAGCCTTCGCCTTTTCATTTTTATGCATCTTCTAGTCACTGGTGGTGCTGGATTTATCGGGGGCAATTTTGCTCGGCTGGCGTTGAATTCTGCGGAGTGGGGTGTTGAGCGGATCGTTAATCTTGACCTGCTGACCTATGCCGGGTGTCGCGGCTCGCTTGTGGATTTGGATGACGATGCGCGGCATGTGTTCGTCGAGGGAGACATTGGCGACCGGGAATTGGTCGGGCGTTTGTTGAAGGAGCATCAAATTGATGCTGTGTTGAATTTTGCGGCGGAATCACATGTGGATCGTTCCATTGACTCGCCGGAGCCGTTCATTACGACAAATGTCCTTGGCACCCAGCGTTTGCTTGATGCGGCACGGGCATATTGGAGGGGGCTGGATGGAGAAAAAAGGGATGCGTTTCGATTTTTGCATGTTTCGACGGATGAAGTCTATGGCACCCTGCGGATGGATGATGCGGCGTTCACCGAGGCGACGCCCTATGCTCCCAATAGTCCTTATGCCGCAAGCAAGGCGGCGAGTGATTTTCTGGTGCGTGCGGCCTTTCACACACATGGGATGCCGGTGCTGACAACAAATTGCTCGAACAATTATGGTCCGTTTCAATTTCCTGAGAAATTGATTCCGCTGATTATTCGCAATGCCGTGGAGGGAAAAGCCCTGCCGATTTACGGAAAGGGCGAAAATGTTCGCGACTGGCTTTTTGTGGAGGATCATTGCCGGGCCATTTGGTCTGTGTTGCGAGGTGGGCGTCTGGGCGAAACCTATAACATTGGCGGATCGGCGGAGATGAGAAATGTGGACGTTGTGGATGTGATTTGCGGGTTGCTGGACGAGTTGCGTCCGGATTCGGACGGACCGCATGCGCGG
>JACTMZ010000071.1 GCA_014584375.1 Verrucomicrobiota bacterium
GCAAATCGTCCGTGTCCTCGATGGAAGACCAGTTGTCCTCGGCGGGTAAAGCGTCGTCCGCATCGCCCGTCGTTTCATCGCCTCTAGTTTCCGGGGGTTCCAGCTCCAAGGCTGGATTTGTTTCCAATTCCTGACGCACCATTTGCTCAAGCTCTGGGGTGGCGGCCTGCAAAATATCCAGGCTTTGCTGCATTTGCGGAGACAGCGTCCACCGCTGCTCCATTTTTGCTGTTTGGCGCATGCCTTGCATGTGGGAGGCGGTCAAAATTCAGTGCGGAAGCTTCATGCCACCCGCGTCCCTGTCGTCACCGAAGTAGATGCTGCCGCCGATGAATTCGCGGAGGATGGAATTGTGCGGTACTTTCTCGGAGTTCACCGGATGAAAAAAACCGAGAAGGTTGAGCAGGCGGTCGCGGGTGTCGGCATACTTGTTTCCATCGGGAATTTTGCGCAGGGATTGTTCGGCGGGGCGCCGCAGGGCGTTCATTTCGTAAAGCAGGCTCGAATTGAACATGGCGTCGGCTTCCTCCTGGTATTTGAAAACATTTCGATATTCCCCCCGTCGTACGCCTTCCCATTGATCAATCGTCTTGTCCGGTGGCGTGCCGCGAAATTTGTCGCCACGCAGCAGCCGGCGGATCAGGCGCACTTCGGATGTCGGAATGCGGTTCATCAGTCCGATGTTCAATTGGAAAAGCGCGTTGATGTAGATTTTCCAACATGCGTTGCGATTCACCTGCGGGAGCAGTCCGGGATTGAGCGCGTGAATGCCCTCGATGACGAGAATTTCCCCCGGGCCGAGCCGCAGAGGACGGCTTTCGTTGGTCCGCTGTCCGTGAACAAAATCAAATTGCGGGATGTCCGCCGTTTCACCATTGATGAGTGCGGAGACATGCCGGTGCAGCAGCGGGAGATCCAGCGCATGCAGGCTTTCGTAATCGGGTTTGCCCTCCGCATCACGCGGTGTTTGTTCGCGATTCACAAAGTAGTCGTCAAGCGACAGCGGAACCGGACGCAGTCCGTTGACTTTCAGCTGGGTGGACAGGCGTTGGGCGAAACTTGTTTTTCCGGAGGACGACGGCCCGGAGATCAGCAGCACGCGCAGCGCCCGGCGTTGCATTAAAATCATGTCGGCGATATCCGCGATTTCCTTTTCCTGAAGTGCCTCGGCGATGCCCATGACCTCCATGCCTCGCCCGGAATCCACAAGGGCATTTACATCGGCGACCAGCTCGATGTTGATGTTTCGCAGCCAGTTTTGCGTTTTTGCATAGCAGGCGGACAATTTTTCCGGCAGCACGAACGAAGGTTCGCCGTCGTTTTTTGCATCGTTGAAGTCCACGATGAATCCGCCGGAGTAGGGAACAACCTTGAAGGCATCTATCATGGATGACCTCTCCTCCGCCGGGTAGAGTGCCTTGAGGACGAGCCCGTCAACGTTGTAATGATAATAGCCGTTTTCGTGTTCCAGCGGAATGATGGGGCGGTCCGCCGACACCCATTCCTCGAGGTTGGCGCGAATGCGTGCGACTTCCCGTTCGGAAAGCAGGGAGCCGGAGAGATTGCAAAACACACCTTCCTGGATGGAGTAGGCCGCCTTGAGGCGGTATTCGGGAAACAGCTCGCTGACGGCTTTGATCAGCCCCAGTTTGACGGTTTGTCGGCGTTTGCGGAGATAGCTGTCCTGCATGGCAAATTCAGGGAATTGGCGTCGGTGCGCCTAGCGCCGGCTTGTCGCGGTGGACGACCATGTCGGCCTCGACGTCCGTCCATTGCACATCGCTAATCATTGTGCGTGCCGGTCGAAATATCGGGACGAAGGTCGTGTAGGTTTGCGGAACCGTCACCCACTGCCCTTTGTCATTTTTCACCGATTGATAAAATACGTTTGTTTGCGGGATGGTTTCCCATTGCGGCGGAATGTAATTGTAAGTGCGGCGTAGATCAAAAGCCAGCTTGCGCAGCACGACGGCGTCCGCACCGCGCAGGCGCGCATTGTGGAGAAGGGCACGTTGAACAAAGCGGTAGCCTCTTGGTGATTGCATGGCGAATCGTCCGATGGTGCGGTGCGGCCATGGAGGAGGTTCCGACAGGATCGCCACAGGCGTGTCCTTGGTCAGCGGCTGGTAGTTTTTTTGCGAAGTCGGTGTGTAAAAAATCTCGGTGTCACGGAGCGACTGGCAACCGGCAAAAATCAGGAAAAGCGGGAGGAGCCAAAGGCGTTGCATTTCTCTTTGGCTACATCGTTTTTCCTCTGGGGGCAACTCGCAGAGACGCTTTTCCCGCCGGATTTGATGGGCCTTGACGTTCAACGCCTGCGACGAAGACGTTCGAGGGTGGCGTTGAGGTCGTTGTTTGAATGCGCAATTTCATCGAAAAGGGCGTCGGGGTCCATGGTGGAGGCGCCGGCCGCTGCGGAAGCCGTCCGTACAAGATTGTCTCCGGTGACGACGGTCAGGCGATGAACGCCGGCGTATTTTATGACGAGCTGCTCGATGATGGCGTCGGCACTTTGCCCGGATTTCGGGTGAATGACTTGGATTCCCGCTTCGCCGGAAAGTTCGCTGGCGGGGCGCGATTTTGTTCCGCCGTCAAACACGGCGACCACGCGCAGGCCGGTGGCGTCCTGATGGCGTTCGAGGATGCGAATCAGCCGTTCGCGTGCGGCTGCGGGGGTGCGGCGATGCAGCGCGGCCAGATCCGGGCGGGAGAAAAGGACGTTGTGGGCGTCCACAAGCAGGAATTCACGGGGCATGATTGTGTGTGAAAAGGGTTCGGGATTGTTTGACACCGGGAGGGTGTCGCTTCATGCTGCACAGTCCGCCGCATTTTCGGCACGAACTTTTTTTATCATGAAACGAACTTACCAACCTTCCAAGCGTACGCGCAAACGGCAGCATGGCTTTCGTGCGCGCATGAAAACCAAGGGTGGGCGGGCCACCTTGTCCCGCCGCCGCCAGCGCGGTCGCAAACGGCTTCTGCCCAAGGGCGCCGAGGTTCAATACGCGCGGCATACCGCCGCCTGATCGGTTTCGCCGGCTGGCGCCACGGGCCGATGGGTGATTTTGCTTTTCCAAAACCCGCGCGACTCGCCCGCCGGAGTGAGTTCCAAACCGTTCGTCGGCGCGGTCGGGCCTGGCATGGAAATTTCATGGTGATGTCCGGCTGGCAAAACCTGCAACCAGCAGCGGCCCGTCTCGGCGTGATCGCTTCGAGAAAAACAGGATCCGCTGTGGAGCGAAATCGGGCCCGGAGGAGATTAAGGGAAATTTTTCGCACGCATCGTCCGCTTTTGCCTGCGGGATTGTGGATGGTGGTGGTATTGCGCCGGGCGGCAGTGACGGCGACCTTTCGGGCGTTGCTTTCGGAGTGGCGCTCTTTGTGCGTGAGGGCCGGATATTTGAAGACATGAAATTTTTTATACGCGCCGGGATATTGTTGTATCAGTGGACGATTTCGCCGTTTCTCGTGTGGTTGGGCGGCCCGGGTGCCGGATGCCGTTTTGAACCGAGTTGTTCGCGATATTTTCTCGAAGCAGTGGAAGCGCACGGATGCGTGCGGGGAGGCTGGCTTGGTTTGAAACGCATCGCCCGCTGTCACCCGTGGGGAGGCTGTGGCTGCGACCCGGTGCCGCAGTCCGGGAATCATGACGCCTCCGTTTCGGCGTCGCATTTGTAGCAAGGATTTTTCGCATGGATCGCAAATCTTGGATTGTTGTCATTTTGTGTGTCGCCGGACTTGGCCTTTGGCAGTGGGCCAATGTCAAATATTACACGCCCACGCCGGAGCAGAGGGAGGCGGCCCGCCGGGCGGCGGAAAGGGGCGGCGGAAAGTGCCCGGGTGCAAGAGACGCCCCGACCGACACCGATTCCCGAGACGCGCGCAGTCGCACCGCCTGATCCGACTCCCGAAGTTTCGCATGTGCCGGTGGAACGTTTTTCGATTTCCACCGAGCTTGCGGAATTTGTCTTTGTGAGCGATGCGGGCGGAATTGAAAAAGCTGTCTTGTCGCGTCATCTGGGCGAGGGGGATAAGCCGGTTGTGCTCAATGTCCACGGTGCTCCGCCTGTCGGCTCCATCAGCGCCGCGCCGGG
>JACTMZ010000107.1 GCA_014584375.1 Verrucomicrobiota bacterium
GTCGGGAGGAAATCGCCGCCTTCGAAGGCGCGATTCGCTGGTTTCAACGCCACTACCCGGACGTGGAGTTTGTGTTTTGCATGTGGCAGAATGACCAGGCTTACACGCCCAACGCGGGCATGTTGAAGGATCTGTCCCTGGTTTACGGCATTCCATTTGTGGATTTCGGACGCACACTGCGCTTGGCCACGCGGCATGTGCCGGTTGAATTGCTGACGCCCAAAGACGGACATCCGCAGGCCGCCGCGCACGATTTGTGGGCGCGCAGCCTGGAGTCCGTGTTTCAGCCCGCTGATCCAATCGGAGCCGGATTTCCGCAGCGGTTCCTGCCGTCGCGAATCAGCGATTTCACCATCGGGTGGGAGGGCGAAATGAAGACCTACGAAGCCGCCTCGCCGCGCATTCGCAAAGGTGTCGCATTTTTGCTGGATGACACGGTTGTCAACCTGTGGGCAAATGGCGCGGGGGAAAAAGTCAAAGTGCTGATCAATGGCAGGGACAGCACCTCGCCGGAATTGGAGAACGGCAGCCGTCTGCGCCCCTTTGCCAAACGCGATCCGCGCAACAGCACGTTTGTGATGGGACGCCTGCCGCTGGGTGAGCGTCATTTGCTGGAAGTGACCGACGGCGCGACCATCGTTGCGGTGGATGCAAAGACGGCGCTCAACCGTGTTTTTCATGGTGTTGCGCAAGGCGGTTGGGTATTGCCGCGCGCGTCCGAGCCGTTCCATTCCGAATGGGGAGCGCCCTATGGATCGCAAAAAGTCACCCTGCGCGCCGGTGAGAGTGCCACGCTGGAATGGACGGGAACGGATTGCTCCATCGCCTGGGTTTCCCAGGAAGGCGGCGGCGTACTCATTGCAAAAATTGACGGCGTGGAAAAAAAGCGCACGCCCACCGGCGAAGCGACCGTGCTGGCCTCCGGCGAGACGCTTCACATGGAAAACCGATTTGGAATCCGTCATCTCCCCCATGGCAAACACCGTCTTGAAATCACGGCGGAGGGCAGTGCTGTGGATTTGCTGGGAGCGTTTGCCTATGACACGCGTTCCAACGCGCCCACGCAAAACACTCCATAAATAAATCGCCTCCTCATCATCCTTCCACGCTGCATTTTTTAAAATATGAACATTCAAATTCAAACCGTCAGCTCATTGGAAAAAGTATTTGGCGACGAACCGCTGGCGGCTCTCCCGTATTGTCAAACCACGGCACTGCGCGGTGAAACTGCCTCCTTTCAAATCGCCCTCAAGTCGGAGGCAAACATGCCGCAGTGGGTCACGGTCAAGGTGGACGGTCCCTTTGCAAAAACAAACGTCCGCGCCGTGGAATCCGTTCCCTGCCGTTATCCCAGTTCGGTATTTGACGACAATTTTTTGAGAAAAACCCCCGGGCTTTATCCCGACGCGCTCATGCCGCTGGAGGACGACGCCTTTTTGCTGCGTCCGAACCAATGGCAGGCGCTATGGGTTTCCGTTCCTGTGGCGGACGATTGCAAACCGGGAAATTACTGCCTGGAAATCAACATTGCCACCGCCGATAAATCCGCCAACGCCCAGGCAAAATTTGATCTCGAAGTCCTGGATGCCGCACTGCCGGAGCAGACGCTCATTCGCAGCGAATGGTTTCATGCGGACTGCATTTTCAAATTTTACAACACGCCGTGTTGGAGTGAGGAACACTGGGCATTGTTGGAGCAATATTTTACCAACGCCGCATCGCACGGCATCAACATGCTGCTGACGCCGCTGTGGACGCCGCCCCTGGACACCAATGTGGGCGGAGAGCGTCCGACCGTGCAATTGCTTGGCATCGAGAAAACCGGATCGCAGTACACGTTTGATTTCGAAAAATTGGAACGCTGGTTCGCACTCGGACAAAAATGCGGCTTCAAATATTTCGACTTTGCGCACCTCTACACACAATGGGGCGCAAAATTTACGCCGAAAATCATCGTTTCCGAAAATGGAGCGGAGGAAAAACTCTTCGGCTGGCATGTGTCAGCAAGCGATCCGGAATATGCGAATTTTTTGCGTCAGTTGATCCCGCAACTGCTGGAGATTGTGAAGGCGCACGACCTTGAAAAGCGGATTTTCTTCCATGTGTCAGATGAACCCACGCTCGAGCAACTGGACACCTACAAGGCCGGAGCCGAACTCCTTCGCTCGCTCATCGGAGACATTCCCATCATTGACGCGCTGTCGAACATTGACTTCTACAAAACCGGCGCCGTGGACATTCCCATTGCGTCAAACGACCATTTGGAGCCGTTTTATCAGCTGAAAATTCCAAATTTGTTCACCTATTTTTGCTGCGCTCAATATGACAAGGTGCCCAATCGGTTCATGGCCATGCCATCGGCGCGCAACCGCATCATGGGATTGATGCTGTATCTTTACGACCTCACCGGATTCTTGCAATGGGGTTACAACTTCTGGTTCACGCAGTATTCCCTAAAACAGGACATCAATCCCTTTTTCATCACCGACGCTGGAGGGTGTTTCCCGTCCGGTGACTCATTTGCCGTTTATCCCGGAAAAGACGGCCCCATTGACTCCATTCGTCACGAAGTTTTCTCCGAAGGTCTTCAGGATTTGCGCGCCCTGCGCCTGTTGGAGCAAAAAATCGGACGCGAAAAAACGGTGGCGCTTATTCACGACGGATCGAAAACGCCGATTACGATGAAGGACTATCCGCATGACGCGTCCTGGCTCTTGGATCTGCGGCAACGCGTCAACGAAGCGCTGAAAAAATAGCGTCGTACGCCATCCGAACGCACGCCGCAAAGTCAGTTTGTGTTGGATTTTTTCCGCAGATAGTTTTCAGAAGCTCCTCAGCGGAAACTTAATACCAAGAAAATTACAGCTTACGGCAGTCCGACCTTCGCCCCTGCTCACCCACGGCCATCCGCCACCTGGCGCCTACCTCGCTCGAAATAAAAGCGTATGTTGCGGAAAGCCGTGGGAAGAGAGTGCCTTATTTGACTTTGCAGGAAGGACGGTGACGCACAAAGGCACAGGCAAATATTCCGGCTTCAACAAGAAAAGCCGCCAGCGAAGGTTCAGGAACGGGATTCATGTAGTTGGTTCCTGAGTCTGAAGAGAGAGACGAATTGGTCACGGCATTGTGGGATGAATCCTCAATATCCGTGATGCCTTCCCATGTGGCCGTGTGGCTGAGATCCGCCACAGCATGGGAACCATTCTGGTAATAAGCTCTGGCCTCGGTGCGAAGCTTGAACTGCAATGTGAGAGGCTCACCGTAGGTGAACGAAATGCTTAACGTACGAGGAGCATTGAGAAAGCTTGGATTAGTTAGAACGCCGTCACCCTGATAAGCAAATGCACGATCCTCCACCGAACTAATGTTTAAATTGGCGTCATAAGCACGAATATACAGGCTGAATTTCGCATAGTCGGTGTCGCTGCCGGATTGGTACACGTCATAGGATCCATCAATCTGGTAATGCAATGTCGCAAACCCCTGTTGTCCGGTCAGTCCGGGGGCATTAAATAAAAGCACGTCATTCCATTCCGATTCGGCGAACGCAGTTCTGGCAGAGCTGACTTTGTCAGCTTCGCTGTAGAGTTTGAGGACACCAAAGTCGGCAGACGATTCAGCAAAAACTGTATCTCCATCCGAAATGGCATGAACCGGACCAACCGTTCCGGTATTCGTCTCGGCTGCGGTTGGCCAACCCCAAGCATACGCCCGGAGCGGATCATCCGCGAAAGCAACGGACGAAATACCGAGGAGGAGCAGTGCTGCAATGAGTAAACTGCGTGCTGTTTGAATGTGATATTTTTTCATAACGACGCAGATTTCTTCCGTTTTTTGCTTTCTGTCAAATTTTTATTGATCGTGAGCCGATCAGAAAAAATCGCCATTCATTCAAAAAAACGAACGTATGCCATATTTACCTGAAGAATTCCATAAAACCGCGACCACCTGGCAAAAAAATGTCCCAGCAAAAAAATCATCAATCATTGGCAATCAAGACAAGGGACGAACAAACAAAAACAACGACAAAGTCGAGCTGCTCCGCTTGCATTTCGGAGAAATTCCCATCATGACCGCACTTTTATTGATTTTTACAAAACCGGCACCGTGGGTATTCCCCATTTCAGCCAATGATTATTTGGAGCCGTTTCATCAGCCAAAGACTCAAAAATTGTTCGCTGCATTTTTGCTGTGTGAATCTTCGACAAGACGCCAACGAAGCACTAAAAAAACAACCCCGCACATCCTCCGGACGCATGCGGCGAAGTCAGGTTGCGTCCGATTTTGCAGTGCGCTTTCGCAGCTCGGCGCGCCGGGTTTTTCCGCTGACGGTTTTCGGGAGTTCGTCAACAAATTCCATTTCACGGGGCTGTTTGTAAGGCGCAACGAGTTGGCGGCAATGATTCAGCAGTTCCCTCTTCATGGCGGATGAAGGTTTGCGGTCGGAACGCAGAACAACGAAGGCTTTGACAATTTGTCCCCGAAGCGGGTCGGGTGCGCCGACCACGGCGGCCTCTCGAACGGCGGGATGGGTCTGCAACGCGCTCTCGACCTCAAACGGCCCGATGCGATAGCCGGAGCTTTTGATCACATCATCCCCGCGACCAACAAACCAAAAATATCCGTCGGCATCGCGTGTCGCACGGTCTCCGGTCAGATACCAACCGCCGCGAAAATGCTGCGCCGTTTGCTGCGGATTTTTCCAATACTCCTTAAAAAGACCCGTCGGACGTCCGGCGTCCAATCGGATGGCCATTTCCCCCTCCCTGCCGTCGGGCACGGGATTCAAATTTTCATCCACAAGATGAATTTCATAACCAGGCGTTGCGCGCCCGATGGAGCCGGGTTTTACGGGAAACCCAAGACTTCGAAAATGACCGACAAGCACCACGGTTTCCGACTGTCCGTAACCCTCGTAAATTGTGAGCCCTGTAATTTTTTTCCACGCCTCCAAAACATCGGGATGAAGCGACTCCCCGGCGGTGACACAATGCCGAAGATGGGGAAACGAACGGCGATCCGAGTTTCGTCCGACCATCATGCGATATGCCGTCGGCGGGGCGCAAAGGTTGGTAATGGGATAATCATCCAGGATGTTCATCGTTCCGCTCGCAGAGAAACGCCCCCTTGCATCCCAAACAAAGAGACATGCCCCGCGATGCCATGGACCGTAAAAGCTCGACCACGCAGCCTTGGCCCAGCCGAGATCGGAAGTGTTCCAATGAACATCCCCCTCGTTGAGATCAAGCCAAAGCCGCCCCGTGACTTCGTGTCCCAGCCCATAACCAGCCTGGGTATGCAGCACCATCTTGGGACTGCCCGCTGTGGAACTGGTGAAATAAACAATGCCCGGCGCATCCGCCCGCGTGCGCGGCGGGGAATAATTTGCGGCGGACTGTTGCAAAGCCTCCCGAAAAGGAAGTCCTCCCGAACCAGGAGTGCCGACAATCCATTTTATGCCCTCAAATCCCGAAAGTTTGGAATCACCCTCGCAATCGGTGACAACGGCGCGAACCGCCCCCTCCCTCAACCGATAGGACAAATCATGTGCCGTCAGTTGCGTCGTACACGGCGTCGGCACCGCGCCCATTCGAATAAGTCCAAGCATTGCAATCCACCATTCGGGAACACGCGGAAGCATCAGTACAACCAGATCGCCCGCACGAACGCCAGAGAGCTCAAACGCACGGGCTGCACGGCAGCTTAAATCACGAAGCTCTTCAAAAGAAAACCGACGCTCATTCGTTCGCTCCCCGTTCACCCACCATAGCGCCGTCGCATTGGGGCGTTCCCTCGCCCAACGGTCAAAAATATCCGAGGCAAAATTAAAATACTCGGGGACGGGTGTCATGATTTTCCAATTTCGCATCCTGTAACAACCATCGGGTCAAACTTCCGTCTCCTCGCAAAAACAGGAAATGAAACGGCGATTCGCGCAGGCACATTAAAAACATTTTGCATCATCCACTTGGATTTATCGAATAATTGATGTATTAACCTCATTAATAGCACGCGGATCAAATCCATCCGGCATTGATTTCCATGCAAGCCGGAGATGCGGACAACCATTCATGAAATCATTCGCCAAACTGACACCCGAGGAAGCAGCACAACACATCAACAATGGAGAGACCATGGGCGTAAGCGGATTCACGCCGGCCGGTTCGCCCAAGGCCGTGACGGTGGCCATTGCAGCCCGGGCGGAGGCGGAGCATGCGGCGGGACGTCCTTACAAGGTGAATGTGATTTCCGGTGCGTCCACGGGACGTTCGACCGATGGCGTCCTAGCGCAGGCGAAGGCCGTGGGATTTCGCACGCCCTATCAATCCGACTCGGCCATGCGGAAAAGCATCAATGCCGGAGAGACGCAGTTTTTCGACATGCATCTTTCCAAGTCGCCACAGGATGTGCGCTACGGATTTCTGGGGCCGATGAAGCTTGCCGTCATCGAAGCCTGCGACGTGAGCGACGAGGGGGAAATTGTGCTGACATCCGCCGTGGGCGCCTCTCCCACTTTTTGTCAGTTTGCGGAAAAAATCATCATTGAGCGAAACAGTTATCATCCGGAATTTCTTCGAGGCATTCATGATATTTTTGAGCCGGGCAATCCCCCGAATCGCGGGGTGATTCCCATTTTAAAACCCTCGGATCGCATCGGCCTTCCCGTCGTCAAAGTGGATCCAAAAAAAATCATCGGCATCGTTGAAACCAATGCGCCGGATGAAACCGGAGCGTTTTCCGCCGTGGGGCCGATGACTGCGAAAATCGGGCAGAACGTCGCCGATTTCATGGCTGGAGAAATCAGGCGCGGTCTTATTCCCCCCTCATTTCTTCCCGTGCAATCCGGCGTGGGCGACACGGCCAACGCCGTTCTCATGGCCATGGCGGAACACCCTGACATTCCGGCGTTCGACATGTACACCGAGGTGATTCAGGATGCGGTGATCGCCCTCATGCGCAATGAGCGGGTCAAATTTGTGAGCGGCTGCTCCCTCACCGTTCCGCCGGAAACGCTCGATGGAATTTACAAGGATTGGGACTTCTTCAGCCGACGCCTTGTTCTTCGTCCGCAGGAAATTTCCAACAGCCCCGAAGTCATCCGCCGCATCGGCGTGTTGAGCGTCAATACCGCCATCGAGGTGGATCTCGTGGGCAACGTCAACAGCACCCATGTGCTCGGACGCAACATCATGAACGGAATTGGCGGCTCGGCGGATTTCGCCCGCTCGGCCTACCTCTCCATCTTCATCTGCCCGTCCGTTGCCAAAGGCGGCAGCATCAGCACCATTGTGCCGCTCGTCAGCCACGTGGACAGCAGCGAACACTCCGTGGCCGTCATCATCACCGAACAGGGCGTGGCCGACCTGCGCGGATTGAGTCCAAGCGAGCGCACCCATGTTCTCATCGAAAATTGCGCCCATCCGGACTACCGTCCGCTGCTGCGCGACTATGTTGCGCGCGCCGGCAGCATCCATTCCCACTCACCGCACCAGCTTCAATCCGCCTTTGCAATGCACCAGGCCTTTTCAACGCAGGGGGACATGCGGCTTGCGAAGTGGGGCGGAGAACAGTAAGGCGGACGGCTATCGTGGCGGCGCGTAGATGAGCTGTTGACGTCCGAGCGTAATGACACGCGGGGATGTTTCCCCCGGCGACTGCACTTGGAGGGAGACGAATGTGTTGGGTTCTCCGCGAATCATCGAGGAAAGCTCCCTCGTGGAAACGCTCCGGGTGCTGACCCATCCCCCGTCGCCGCCGCTTACGGCAAGTATGCGATCCCCCGCATTGAGAGTCCCGCTGGCCGGAGTGTTAGGCAAAATATTTTCTATCACGGGAACGCCGTCGGAACCCGCCGTCAAATTGGCGCCGATGCCGACGGGTGCGACGCGCGCAATGCTCCGCTGAGCGGCTGCACGCTCGGCTTCGGGCAGTCCGGAAGCCCATTGCATGGCGGCGAGGGTGTCCCGGCCCGCCCATTCCGAGGCAATTTGGGCGGCTGTACGCGCGCGAATCGGCTGCGGTGTGTCGGCGGGCATGTTTTGAAAATTCCGTGCGGCGAGCTCGGGATTGTTTGATGCTTCTGCGGCGAGAATTCTGTCGAGGACACGGCTGCGCATGCGGGGATCCTCGATTTCCATGGCCCATTCCCGGGCTGCGTCCGGCTCCGTCTGCGCCCATCCCATGGCAAATCTGCTGAGAAACTGCCCTCTTTCAAAACCTCCCAAACTGTCCCCCATCGCCAAAGCCGTCGCCGGGTCGGTCGCGGCCAACGAAGCCGCCGCACGACCGAGGACACCGGAAAGCTCCCGCCCGGAGAGAAATTCATTCGCATGCGCCGCCAATTGCTGTGGCGTCATCTTTCCGCTTTCCATCATGTAAATCCCCAGTGCACCCGCGACACCAAAACGTCCAGCCTCGCCTCCCCGAACAATATCGGCCATGCTTTTCCCCGACCATTCGCCGTAGAGCGCCAGAAAAGCCATCTCCCGCGAATTGGAATCCGGTAATTGGCGAATTCGATCAAGAGCCTCCAACGGCTCCATGCCCGCGAAGGATTTGACCAAGCCATTGATATAAAACTCGCGCTCGCGATCGGTCTTGAAGGAAGCCAACCGCCCTGCGACATCCCCTCCGCCGGAGGCAGAAATCCGTGCACCGGGGGAAACCTTCCCCGTTTTTGAAGTCGCATCCATTCCGTTCGCTGCGGTTGAGCCGCGCGGCGGACGCCCCTGGGATTCATCGGCAGACATCTGTTTTTCGGCTAATGAATTATCGGACACCGGCGACCACGGGCCGAACAAACCGAAAACAATGACAAAGCCGGTGAGCAATACAAACAGAACGGTGGCGACCTTGATGTTCATACGGTCAACCTTGTGTCATTGCCGCACGGTTGCAAGCGCGAACCGCTCCCTTCAGCGCCGCAGCCGGTAGCGTCCGTCCCCCACGCTCAACACCTCGACGCGCACAGGCGTGAGCCCCTGTTCGTAAAACCCCAGTTTTTTGGCGGAAGCGGAGGTCATGTCAATGATCCGATCCCCGATAAATGGGCCGCGATCATTCACCCGCACCGTCACGCGTTTGCCATTGCGCAGATTCGTCACGCGCACCCTGCATGGCAGCGGCAGGGTTTTGTGCGCCGCGCCGGCACTCCAGGGATAAATTTTTTCACCAAGCGCGGTTTGTCCGGGAAAAACAAGAAAGCCGTGGGAGTAATGGGATGCGGTTCCCGTTTCCACGTGACCGAGAGCTTCGCGCGGCGCCATGGGATGATATCGCTGACCGCGCACGGTGTAGGGCGCGTATTTGTAGCCGGAATAGCCCCCCCCGCCGCATCCCGCAAGACAAGCGCCGAGCAGCAAAACACCCAATGTGCGGAACAGGAAGACGCGGCGCGGCATGTCAGCGAATTCCGGAGGAATTTCCATTCCGCCGTCTGTTGTTTGCGGCGTAGCGCATGTTCAGCATCTCAATCAACAGCGCAAATCCCATCGGCAAATAAATGTAGGTTCGCGCCACCTCCTGATGCAGCCCCTCCAAAAAAATCGTGATGCCGATGGAAACCAGAAATGCCAGAGCCAGTATTTTGAGCGTCGGACGCTTGATGATAAACTCACCGATTGGCCTGGCGTAGGCGATCACCACCATGAAGGAAATGATCACGGCGATGCTGATGATGAGCAGATTGTTGGTCAGTCCCACCGCCGTGATGACGGAGTCGAGCGAAAACACGATGTCGAGCAGGACGATTTGCAGGATGGCCATGCGGAAAGCCGAGGCGACAGGGCCGTGAAACTCCTCGTCCTTCATCTCCACCACGCAATGAATTTCCTTCACCGCCTTCCAAATGAGAAACAAGCCGCCCGCAATCAACACGACATCCCGCCAGGAGACAGGCCAGCCGGGAATGATCGGATGCGTGAGATGGACGAGCCAAAAGGCGCCCGCCACAAACAGCAGCCGCGCCACCAGCGCAATCCCGAGGCCGATCAACCGCGCGCGGTTCCTCCGGTGATCCGGAAGCCGGGCGACCACAATGGAAATAACAAGAACATTGTCTATGCCCAACACCAGTTCGAGACCGACCAGCAGGGCCAACGTCGCCAACGAGTCGGGCGTCAAAGCATGTGCAAACGATGAAGCAAAATCCATGAGCCCTCCCTGTTATCACAAACCGCCGCACACGCACGAACTCGTTTTTATTTTCCAGAAAAAATATGACTTCGCTCACACGACAAAACGCCAATGCAAAAATTCCGGACACCTTGCGCCAAAAGCAAGTCACCTGAGTCACTCAAAATTGTTTTGCACATCGGCAGGGAGTGAATACTTTACAAAAAAGTTCCACCGATATGAAAACCAAACTCCTCACTCCCTCGCTCACCATTGCAGCGCTCGCCATGATTTCCGCTCCCTTCGCCAAAGGGTCTGTGATTTGGTCGGACGACTTTAATCAATACTCAATGGGAACAAATTCTTCCATTGCGCTGCCAATAGGAACCAATTCTCCAGATCTCCGTTGGTGGTCGGCTAATAACGATGCGAATCGGACGAATACCGTACACAAGGATTCCTCGGATCTTTTTGGCGAAGGAACGAACAATCAGTATCTGAATACCCTGAAGACCTCGGGGACAAATGCGGACAACAACGTAGTCAGTCGGACTTTCACCGGCACGAATGCGGCGATTTTGACATTGGATTTTTACATAGAGGCCAACGCGATCGATACTGAAACATCGGGCAAAGGAATTTATCTCCGGTTTATGTCAGGGGTGACGGAAGGCAGCTATACCGACTACGATGGCCAGCACACAGTCAGTGGCATCTATTTTGCCACGACATCTTCAAACAGCACCATTCAACTGAAAGACACGGGAAATTCTTCTGCCATGAGCAGCACGAAATTCTCCTTTACGGCGGATCAGAAGAACTCGCTAAAAATGGTTCTTAATAATTCCAGCAGCAGTATTAATTATGCCGGCACCAACGTTGCCTCTGGAAAAATGGACATGTATTTGAACGACACCTACATGGCCACTTGGAATCTGAATTCCGGAGCGAGCGCGGGCGTGGGAAACGACTTCACCGGTCTCTGGTTGCAAGTTCCCGCCACTGTCGCTGGCGAGGGCAACTTCGACAATTTTTCCCTTGAAACCATTCCCGAGCCCCATACGGCAGCCTTGGCTTTGGCGGGGATAACACTGTTTGCGATCCTGCGCAGAAGGAAGCAAGAATCCGTGCAATAGAGGCGGCTTTTTGAGGACATCGAAAGCGCGGCATTTGAACTGCGCCTCTCGTGTGGCAATCGCAAGCCGAACTCACTTAGCGCCCATGGCACGCATATTGAATCGAATCGCCACGGAAACCGTTCCCCAGAAAAGACGCCTTACAGGATTCACCCTCATCGAGCTCTTGGTGGTCATCGCCATTTGCATCATTCTGATCGCCTTTTCGGTGGGGGCGTTTCGCAAGGCGATCTCCTCCGCACATATCGCCAAGTGCTCGAAGAATCTTCAGCAGATTGGAATGGCCAGCACCCAATACGCGATTGATCACAGCGGGAATTACCCAGAGATATGGAGGCCTGGGGAAATGGTGTGGAATGATCGCCTCAATGAATACTTCGAACTTTCCGCCTTCCCGAAACAACGCTTCTACGACGCCCCGGTCTGGTGGTGCCCGGACGCCAAAATGATCAGCAAATACAACCGGCACTACGGATTAAACTACCAGATTGTCAATACCAACTGGAATTTCCATCGCCTGGCCCCGCCTCAGCCATCCCGAATTATCCTGGTCGGAGAAATGAATGAAAATATCGAGATGGTCGTCGGATTTGATCAGCCCGAGCAAACTGGCAGGGCCCCCTCAAGATACCGCACATCGCACAACAATGGCGAAGGAGCCAACTATCTTTTTTGTGACGGTCATGTGGAATATTTGCACGGAGCTTTGTCAGACTTGAGCGCGGAGACTTCCCGCTGGAAATGGTGGTAGCAAGAGCAATCTCTTTCTGACCTCCGCTCTTTTGCAATCGCGCATTCGCTTTTTAAAAAATCCATGAATTCCCGTCACAAAACCCTCCTTTTCACCCTCCTTGCCGCAACCATTTCCGCGACCATTTCCCATGCCGTGGAGGACTCGCCGGCGCTTCCGGCGCGCATCACATTGGGCGAGCGGAACCTTTTTCTGGAAACCGATCTGGCCAAGACGGGGGAGCCGGCGGCAGTCCTGGTGGTTCCCGAGGGCGACGCGGAGCTTCAGGCCCAGGCCCGGAAAATTGCCGACGCCCTCGCCGCCAAGGGCATCACGATTCCCATCGCATCCGACGCGGACTACCGGGATCTTTCCGGACTGGAGAAAAACCTCATTCTCCTGGGCACTCGCGATACCAACCTGGCAATCAAGAAGCTCTACTACCTTCACTACACCCTGCTGGACACCCGTTATCCGGGGCCGGGCGGAAGCGTGGTGCGCTCGCTGCACAATCCCTTCGGGGACGGTCATAATATCATCCTGGTCGGCGGAGGCGACAAGGCCGGGCTGGATCGGGCCGTGGAGGATTTGATCGCCGAGATCGAAAAGGCTCCGTCCGAAGGCGGCAATGTACAGCTGGGTTTTCTCCAGAAAATTCATTTAGGCAAAGGGATCACGCCGCCCGAGCTGGCGAAGGACGCAAAGCTGTGGGAGAGTTCGACGGGGTATGGAAATGGCGGGTATTTCGGCTGGAATCAGATCAGCCGCAACCTTGCGCTTTTCTACATGACCGGAGAGGAGCGCTACGCAAAGGAATTTCTGAGGCTGGCCTTTCCGGATGCCCAGGCGGTGGAGGAGCTCGTGAAGCTCGACAAGGAGGCTTATGACGACCCCCATGATCCCCTGGTCAAGCCGTATCATTACCAGGCGGCCATGATGATCCTCTACTGGGATCTGGTTGAGGCCCATCCGTTCTTTACCCCCGAGGACCGCCAGCGCGTGCGGGAGAAATTTCTCCAGCAATTGCATTATCACGCCGGCGGCATGTACAGCATACTGGATCAGAAAACCCCGGCGACGGCGTTGGGGGATCGGCACAAGCTCTGGGAGGCGGTTTCCATCCAGGTCCTCGCCCGTTACTTCCAGAAATACTATCCGAGCGAGGAATCCGCCGCCGCCCTCAAGGCCGTGGACAACATTTTCGCCCCCTTCAACAAAACCGTCGGCATCGGAGCCGGATCGCTGTGGTGGTACAATACCTTCATCGAGCCGGCGTTTGTCTATGCCGCACTCTCCAATCCGCTCCAGTACGAAAACAATCCGGTGGTCCGCGAATATGCCGACGCCATGGTCCAGCTCTCGGACCGCACCGAAAAAAACTGGGCGGTGCGCTTCTCCTCGCCGTTCCTGCTGAACCTGGCGGCAGCTCTGTCCGGGGACCAGGCGCTGGTGGATTTGATTGCCGAGACCGGTCAGGAAACCGATTCCTTCCGGGTCGGACAGTCGTACTGGCCGGTCAGGCCCTATCCGAAGAATTACCTGGAGGAAAGCACGGGGAAAATCATTGCGCGACGCTTTGATCCCAAAGAAAAGAAGGGGGATCCGAGATTTAACCCGGACGATGTGGTGGACATTGTCTCCTGGCGTCAGAAGCCGGACGCCACGGGCGATTTCCTTCTCCTGGATACCAAGTACGAAGCCGGACGGAATCCCTTTCACAACTTTGCCCTCATCGGCCTGCGGATCAATGGAGACACGCTGCTGAGCGGCTACGCCAATCAAATTCTGATCTACCGCGACGGCCAGGATTCCTCCTCCACAAGCCTCTACACCAAAATCACCGGGAAGACCAAAATCGGTGACACCGTGATCATCCAGGGCTTTGTCAAAAACCTGAACGGGTTTGAGTGGCGGCGCACCTTCCTGCTGCGCGAGAACCGCTTCCTTCTTGTCGCGGACGAACTCACGGCCACGGAGGATGAAAGCCTCACCGAAATTCACAATGACTGGCAGGAACACTATTTGGTGAAGGCCAAAAAACTTGCCAACGAGGAATTTCTCCTCACCGTTGGGGGCAAGGGACAGCCGGAAAAGCATTACCACCTGGGCTGCTCGCAGCCCGCCGAGGTGGAGTTGATCCAGACAACCCAGTCCCTGGGATCTTCCGCGGATGCCTGCCGGTTCAATCTGTTTCGTCAGATTCCCAAGGAAAAATCGCTTTTCTTTGCCACACTGCTGAGCCCCGGAGAGGCGCGCTCGGCCCCTCCCACCATCGCGCAAAAGGACGATGTGGTGGCCCTCCGCCTTCCGGATCCCGCGCTGCTCACCCGGGAAGGCGCGGGCCTGCTGCTGACCGAGCAAAACCAGATCCTCGGCTTCCAGGTGAAAGCCATTCCGGGCGTTCTCACAGCGGACAAGCCGGTGAATGTGAATCTCCACCGCGAAACCGGCAACCTGCTCGTGCAAAATGAGGGCACCCAGGAGGCGACAGTCCGCCTCGTCGCCGGAGGCGCCACGCACAAATGCCCGCCCGGGCAGACAATCCCCCTCACCCTGCCGCCCGCGAAGGCCGCCGGGCCGGATGAGGCGTTCGAGGAGCGTGTCACATCCATCTTCAAGGCGGCACGGGTGGACCGGGCGGAAAGCCGCGCGGCACTGGCGCCCGCCGAGGCACCCGCGCTCACGGAAGCCTGGCAACGGAAGCTGCCGGAAGCCATTTCAGTCATTCAGGAATTCTCGCACGCCGGAAACCCGTATTTCGCCATCGCCAGCGGACGGAAGGTGGTGATTGTGGATGCGGACGGAAAGGACGTGCGGGCGATCGAGGCCTCGGACACCATCGGTGCGCTATATTGGTGGGACAGCCAGCAACTCCTGCTCGTGGGGAGCCGGGACGAGAAGCTGCGCGCCTTTGATTTTGAAGGCAAGGAACGCTGGACGCACACGGCGGAAATGGCGCCGGAACTGGTGGCGAGCCAAAAGTTTTACTGGTTCAAGGCCTCGGTTCCGGGAGTGATTGGCCTGAAGTCCATGAAGTTTCCGGACGGCCAGGACGTGCTGTTTGTCGGGGGGGCGTCCACGGTGGAAATCCTGAACCCGCAGGGGGCGCTGCAGAAGCGATTCTACCAGGAATACGGCGCGGTGGATGGATTCTCCCCGGCGCCCGCCGAGGGAAAACTGCCCGCGCGGATGTTGTGCCGGCGCTCGATGGGCGGATGGCCCACGGTTTTTGAGGTGTTCCCGGACGGAAAGAACTGGAAACAGCGCGATATGGGGCATGCGATGGTCAAGGACATGGCCGGGACGGATATGGGGCAATTTGGGTACAGCATGGTGGGACGCAATTTCCTGAGCGCGGAGAATCTGACGCCCGGCGGCCCCCAGCAACTCGTGGGGGATTTCAACGGCGTGCTTAATCGGCTGATGCTCTGGAATCCGGATGGCACTCCGGTGAGGGAAATCAACCTCGGCCCGGGCACCCCGGCCCAGGGGGTTCATGGGACGAAAATTTACGGCCACCCCACACGCCGCACCCTCAACGTGCGGGGCGTGGCGGTCACCGACCTCGACGGGGATCAGAACAAGGACATCCTCGTGGCCACGGAAAGCCGGTACGTACTGGCTTTTGACCACACCTTCAAAAAGCGGTTCCTGGTGCGCCTGCATTCCGAGCCGCTGGTGATGATGGTCGTGGAGCGCGCGGACAAGCCACCGCTAATCGCCGTGGCGCAGGCCTCCGGGGAAGTTCTTCTGATTGACGCCACCGGCAAGATCCTCGAAAGCGCCAAGGCGGATTCCGCCCTCACCACCCTGGCGGCGTCCGACGGACTTCTGGTCGCGGGCGCGGAAAGCGGTGCGGTGATGGCGCTGAAATTGCCCTGATGGCTGGACGAAAACCATTGGCGACACCCTGTGTTTCCAAAACATGAATCCAAAACCATCTTCTCTGTCTTCCAAATCCAAAGCCGTCCGCGAGGCGACAAATCTTCTCCCCACCCCGGGAGCAAAAACATGGACCCTCTGGGCCACGCATTCCCAGTGGGCACCGCAAGGCCAAATCGAGTCGGTTCCCGGCCCCAGGGAACTCTCCGGCGAAGTTCATCCGGCTCTCTCCCTGCACTGTGCCCACGCTGAAGGCTACGGAAGCTGGCGCGCGATGGCGCACGGGATTGTAGCCGACCGATTTTACGAATTCTCGGTCTGGCAACGCACGGAAGGAACGGAATTTGACAATGTCCAGGTGCCCCTGGTCCTGTCCTGGATGCGAGCGGATCAGAATTCGCCCGCCATTCAGCGGGACTATGTGGACGAATATGATTCCACCACGGCGGAAACCTCCGGGGGCTGGGTACGCCGGGTGCGCCGCCTCCGGGCTCCGGACGAGGCTGTTTCGGTGCGGGTGGACTTGGGCCTGCGCTGGATGCGCGGCGCCTCGGCCTGGTGGATGGCCCCGTGGATTGTCGAGGTGCCGCCCCCTCCCGCGCGCCGGGTCCGGATTGCCACCACCCGCATTGAGCCGCACCACATTTCGACGATTGCGCTCAATACGCAGGCCATGGCCGAAATGCTGGACCGCCTTGCTCCCGAGCGTCCCGATCTGGTGCTCTTCTCGGAAAATCTCCTGGACCGCTTTGTCCATGAGCCGCTTTCCCAAACAGCGCAGACCATTCCCGGACCCTTCACCGAAATGCTCTCCGAAAAGGCCCGCAAACTCAACGCCTACATTGTTGCCGGACTGCATGAGAAGGATGCCGAAGGACGCATCTATACCACGGCCGTTCTGGTGGACCGCAACGGCAACATCGCGACCCGGTATCGCAAGATGCACCTGACGCTCATGGAAGCAGAGGCTGGCATTCTTCCCGGTCATGAACCCGTGGTGTTCGAAACCGACTTCGGCAAGGTGGGATTTCTGATTTGCTGGGACAATTGGTTTGCCGAAAGCGCGCGTCTCCTGCGTCTGAAGGGCGCGGAAATTCTTCTGCTCCCCATCGCCGGAGATGGCGTTCCGGGGCATTGGGAGACCATTTCCCGCGCCCGCGCCCTCGACAATGCCGTTTATCTCGTCGCCTCGGGCACAGTCAGCGAAACGCCCAGCTGCATCATCAATCCCGCAGGCGAAGTGCTCGGTCGAGCCACCGGCCCTCTCGATTATGTTGTGAAGGAAATTGACCTCAACCGGCAATGGTACCACCGCTACCTTTCCATCGGCCCGGGCATGGGTCACGCCCGCAGCCTCTATCTCCACGAACGCCGTCCGGACGCCTACGGCCCGGTCTCGCAGTCCCAAAAATAATTTCGCGAAATGCGGCTCCGCATCCGCATGAACAGCGAATCGGGCGAGGCCGACCTTTCAAACGGCTTTCATCGGAATCTTCCGCTTGACGTCGCCAGGGATCTCACCGACGAAGAAAACGGCTGATTTTTCATGAGCGAGGCATCCTCCCAGACTTCCAACAATTCCACCCGCAAGGTGACACAGCGGGATGTGGCTCAAAAAGCCGGCGTCAGCCGCAGTACCGTCACATACGCCCTCAAGGGAAACCCGAAAATCCCCGAGATGACGCGCAAGCGCATCGCCCGAATCGCAAAGGAACTCGGTTATGCCCCGGATCCCATGCTGGCCTCACTGGCCAACTACCGAAACCGAAACCGCCCCCATGCTTTTCATGGAGTCCTCGCATGGATTGTGCTTGCAAATTACGACTTCCAAAGCAGCCCGCACTACCGCCGATACTTTGAGGCGGCGGTCAATCGTGCGCCCTACCACGGATACAAGCTCGAAAAAATCCACGTGGATCCGGCCCAGCGCAATTTCCCCTCTCGAACCGCCGCCATGCTGAATTCACGGGGAATTTCCGGCATCCTGATTTGTCCTCTGCCGCACGCGGACACACATTTAAAGTTCGTCTGGAAAAAATTTTCCGTGGTGGCGCTGGGTTACACTCTGGCGACGCCCGGCCTGAATGATGTCGCCTCGGCGATCTTTCAAAACGTCCGCCTCACCCTTGCGGAATTACGACACCGAGGATACCAGCGCATCGGCATGGCCATCAATTCCCTGAGCGATCTGCGCTGCAAACGAACCGCAACCTCCTGCTTCTTCGGAGAACAAAACGCCACCAATCCGCAGCCGATCAGCCGCTGGATTCCCATACACCCGGAATCCTATGAATCCCGAACTCAGAAATCAAAGGGTGTTGCCCAGCTGGAAGCCTATATTCGTCGTCACCGACTGGACGCGCTGATCACCGATGACCACCTGATTCTCAAACGACTTGCAAACACATCGCTGTCCATTCCCGCCGACCTCGGCGTGGCAAGCATCAATCTGCCGGAGCCTGATGCCGAACTGTCCGGAATTGTGGAACGAACGGATCGGGTGGGTTCCCTGGCCGTGGATCTGCTGGTTGCCATGCTCCAGCGCGGAGAACGCGGCGTTCCCATCTCCCCGGTTCATTCCTATGTCGAAGGAATTTGGAATGAGGGAACAACCCTCCGCCCGTCAACCACCCCGCACAAACACCATCCCCTGCGCCTGTGACAATCCCTCCACCAAAATGATTGGCGTTTACATTAATCGGAGGGAAGGAATTCAGGGTTCACGGTAAGGCCACACTGCTGGTGACAAGGAGCGGAGCCCGCCGTTGCACGCAAGCTTGGATTCACGATATGACGGCATGCGGGAATTCCGATGGGCTTGCAGCTGAGGACTGCTGAATTTCCTCCGATTTGATGGACGAACAGGATATAGCACCATCAGAAAACAGCAAACATGCCAAAGACAGCAGCACCACTTTTTTCCGTCTGTCTCGCCATTGTGATCATGACAACCCCGGCCTCCGCAAAAACTTCCCGCCCCCTCACGTTCTGCAATCCGCTCGATTTGCCCTATCGTTTCACTCTTCGGGAAAATCCTGTCGCCGGTGGCGTTTCCGCGCGGGAGGCGGCGGATCCAACCGTTATTTTTTACGGCGGACGCTTTTGGTTGTTCGCCTCAAAAAGCGGCGGCTATTGGCACTCGACCGATCTGGTTCGATGGACGTTTGTCCGCCCCACTGGCTACCCCGTCGAGGAATATGCGCCGACGGTGGCGGTTGTTGACGGAAAATGGCTGCTGCTTAATTCCGAAGGATCGGGGCTTTATTCGACGGACGATCCGGAAACCGGATTGTGGGTAAAAAAATGCGATGTTCAACCCGTCAGCGATCCCGCCCTGTTTGCCGATGACGATGGGAAATTGTATCTCTATTCCGGTTCCTCCAACGTCAATCCCATCATGGGCGTGGAACTTGATCCTGCCAAAAATTTCGCACCAATCGGACATCCCCGAGCCCTGCTTTCACTTGATCCCCTGCGGCACGGATGGGAGGCGCGCCATCCATTTGCCACCGATGCGGAAATTCGCGACGCGCGGGGCGCTTCGTATATCGAAGGAGCGTGGATGACAAAACACAAGGGCGTTTATTATTTGCAATACGCCGCGCCGGGCACCGAGGAAAATGGATATGCCGATGGTGTTTACACCTCGAAATCTCCTCTCGGCCCCTATCACTATGCGCTCTACAGTCCGTTCTCCTACCGTCCAACCGGCTTTGCCCCAGGAGCCGGACACGGGAGTTTGTTTAAGGACGCCGACGGACGGCTCTGGCACGCAACCACGCATTTTGTCGGCACGGGATTCAAATTTGACCGGCGCATCGGCATCCATCCGGCGGAATTTTTGCCAGGTGACGGCGAGCCGGATCAACTGATTGCCGACACCTACCTCGGCGACTATCCGCAACTTGCTCCCGGACACGCCCGTGAATCTCATGCCGGCGGCAATCTCGCCGGATGGATGCTGCTATCGCTTCACAAACCCGCCATCGCTTCCTCCACACTCGACGCCGAACACGCACCTGCCCGTGCCTTTGACGAAAACATCGCCACATCCTGGGCGGCAGCCACGGGAAATCCGGGCGAATGGCTGCAAGTGGACTTCGGGAACATCCGCCGCATTGACGCCGTGCAGGTGAACTTTGCCGACATCGGCTCCACGGCCCACGGCCACCTCAACGATGCCTATCGCTATAAACTGGAGATTTCGGACGACGG
>JACTMZ010000086.1 GCA_014584375.1 Verrucomicrobiota bacterium
CCCAAAGGCGACGCGCTCACCGTGGCCCGCGTGGCAGGCATTCAGGCCGCCAAACGAACCGACGAATGGATCCCGCTCTGCCACACCCTCCCCATCGAACAGATCTCCGTGGATTTTGAAATCGGAGACCATTCAATCCGAATCCACGCAACGGCCACCGTCACCGCAAAAACCGGAGTCGAAATGGAGGCGCTGGTGGCGGTTTCCGCTGCGGCCCTTGCGCTTTATGACATGCTCAAATCCGCAGACAAAACCATGAGCGTCCAGGACATTCGCGTGACATCCAAAACAAAATCATGAAAGTCGGACGTCTAACACTCAGCGACCGCGCCAGCGCGGGCATTTATGAGGATCGGAGCGGCCCGGAGATTGAACGGGTCGTCCGGGAGATTCTCGATCCCGACGCCGTCTTTTTGTCGAGAATTCTACCCGATGACGAACCAGCCATCGCGCAAGTCCTCATCGAGCTGGTGGACCATGAGTGCTGTGACGTTGTGATCACAACGGGTGGAACCGGCCCCGGATGGAGGGATGTCACACCGGAGGCAACCCGGAAAATTATTGAAAAAGAACTCCCCGGTTTCGGAGAAGCCATGCGCGCAGCCAGCTTTCCGTCAGTCCCCACCGCAATCCTCTCCCGTGCGCTGGCCGGGATTCGCGGCGCAACTCTCATCATCAATCTGCCAGGAAACCCCAAAGCCATCGAGGAATGCCTCCGTCCACTGGCAGCTGCCATCCGCGAGGGTGTGCGCCACCTGCGAGAGGCTCCCGGAACTCCGGCGCGAACGCACCCCGAACCTCTGGACAGCAGCCCACCAAAATCCTAGTGTGCCCCTGACGCGACAGCCATGATTCCCTTCGACGCGGACCACAGAGCCATCCACTATCCGGATGACCGAAGATTCTGCGTCTGGATTCGCCCCTCGATTCTGATCGCGTTGATTGCCGCAGGCGTCCTGTGCGTTGCGCCGGCATGGATCCAGTGGATGCTGACAGGACTGCCCGCGATCCCCGCGCAGACAATTCCAGCCACCGGTCCCCAGGGGTTCCCCATCTGGCTGCGCATTTGCCATTTCCTAAATTTTGCCTTTGTGACCCTGTTGATTCGAAGCGGAATCTGCATCCTGATGGATCACCCGAGGTTGTATTTCAATGACCATTGTACGCCCGGCAGCGAATGGCTGCGACTCACCCCCATCCAAGTACCCAAGGATCGGGTCTGGACGGCAAAGGACGACGCACGCTACATCTCTCCGCTCATCGCCACTCCGGGCTACCGCCATGCGATCGGACTTGCACGCATCTGGCATTTTCTGATCGTCCACGGATACATTTTTACGGGGATTGCCTTTCTGATCCTTCTCTTTGCAACGGGCCAGTGGCAGCGACTGGTTCCGGTTTCTCCGCGCGTCATTCCCGAGGCGTGGAGTTATTGGGTGCATTATGCGACATTGCACATGCCGCCGGAACCCAATGGTTACTACGCGTACAACGCCCTTCAGCAACTTGCCTATTTCAGCGTCGTTTTTGTTTTCGGGCCGCTGACCATTCTCACCGGGATTGCGATGTCCCCGGCGGTGGTCAACCGCTTCCCGCTCTACGCCCATCTTTTTGGAGGACGGCAGGCGGCGCGCTCAATCCACTTCCTGCTCATGCTGAGCTTTGTCAGTTTCATCGTCGTGCATGTGGGATTGGTGGTCATCACCGGCTTCGCGCGCAACATGAATCACATCGTCTTTGGAACCGACGACGTACGGCTGCGGGGAATGATTGTCGGTCTCGGTGCCATTGGCCTGGTGGTATTTTCCTGGATTGCGGCGCATTATCTCTCCTGGAAATTTCCGCGTCAGCTCCAGCACGCGCTCAAATTTGTCACCTATCCAATGCAGCTGCTGACGCTCAACCGCCTTGTCCCAAGCAGGCATTACACGGCGGCGGATATTTCCCCACACTTCTGGCCCAACGGAAAACTGCCTGTCCGGAGTGATTGGAAGGCCATGGCGCGCGACGGCTTTCGGAATTATCGTCTGCGAGTGGATGGTCTTGTGGAGCGTCCGGTGGAGCTCACCCTGGAAGAGCTGACCGGACTGGGCGAAACGGAGCAAATTACCATGCACCATTGCATCCAGGGATGGAGTGGGATTGCCCAATGGGGAGGCGTTCCCATGCGGGCGCTCGTGGAATTCGTCCGCCCGCTGCCCGGCGCCCGGACGGTTGTGTTTTATTCATTCGGAGAAGGCCTGTATGGCGGGGCATATTACGACACACAATCCCTTGAAAATGTTCTCCAGCCGGGATGCATCCTTGCCACCCGCATGAACGGCTCCCCTCTCCCCGACCTCTACGGCGCCCCCCTCCGCCTGCGCATCGAAAATCAACTCGGCTACAAAATGGTCAAATGGATCGAACGCATCGAATTTGTTGCTTCGGAAAAATCCGTCGGCCTCGGAGAAGGCGGCAAAAACGAAGACGACGAATATTTCGACCTGCTTCCAAACATCTGACATTCGCTATCGGAACATCTCCGCCGTCCCCCGCCTTACCAAGGTATTTTCAAGAATAAAAATTGAGTGATGCAGCACTTATAAACGCAGCAAGGTGACGGAGGTCGTCGAACAAAAGTTTTGCAAAATGACGTTCGCCCGTCGGGCTATGCGCCTCGTGACAAACGAGGCAACCCGGCACCTCAATCTTCGATGAAAAATCGAAAATATTTTTAGCGAAGCGTATGGGAGAAAGGGGAATTCTTAGTAAATTCCGCCTCCACCGCCACCACCGCCTCCGCCGGGCAGAATGACTCCGCCGCCAGCGCCAGCGCCGCCGCCGCCCGGAGCGCCCGGGGTTCCGCCGCTGGTGCCTTCGTTGGCACCCTGTTGCGCCGCATTGTCAATTTGCCCTGGATTTGCGCCGGGAACGGCTCCCTTGATGGCATTGGCAATTGCGCCGGCAGCAGAAGGCACTTGACGGGAAACAGCGCGGGCGATATCCGCCGCCTTGGATGGAACCGCGCGGGCCGCTGCAGCAGCAAGACGCGCCGCATACACGCCAGCCTCATCCGTCGGAATAAACGCTGTTGAAGCAGCGGCAATGGCATCCGCAAACTTTGGCTGAGCCTCCGAAAGTTTTCCCACACGGGCAATCAACGCGTCCATGTCCTCCTGCTCGCCAAAGGCTTCTCCCAAGCTTTCCGCAATGCTTTTGGCCAGCTCTTGATTGACCGAATCAAATGAATCCGCAATCTCCGTGGCATGGGCGATTTGTTTCTTTAAATCGGCCGCATTCACCCGGGCACAAAAGATCGCCGTAAACAACACGGTTGCAACAAGGAGGTATTTGGGGACGAAATTTTTCATATAAGCAGGCTGGGTTTAAAGGCACATTATTACGAACTTCTTGTATTTCAAGTGAAATATTGCGAAGTGACCCAATACGCCACGAGTCAAAAAGCGGTGTAAAATCAGATCAACATTGAGGATGAGCGGGCGGCGGAGTTAAATGCGGGCCATAGTGGCTGTTAAATCGCTTGCATGGATCAGCGCGTTTCTGTTGGCCGCCGGTTTGGCGGCATCGCAGATTTTGCTGGGCGGCTGGTGGTATCCGGCCCTTGCCGCGCCAGGCTACCTTCTGGCAGGAGCGGCGGCGGTGGCGGCGGGCCTGGCATTTCGGGGGGCCAGGGACGCCCCGGGGGCCATTTGTTCGGGAGTCACCCTGCTTTTCGCCGGCTACCTCCTGTGGCGTCAATCGGAAGCACCGGACGCC
>JACTMZ010000031.1 GCA_014584375.1 Verrucomicrobiota bacterium
TGGAATGCGCACCGTCATCAACGTGGATGGCGCTGATTTTCGTCGGAAAAAATGGAGTGGATTCGCCCGGTTTTGGCTCAAAGTCAGCGAACGGTGGGCAACGCGTTCCACCGACTGCATCATTGCCGACAACGCCACCATCGTGGAGCGCTACGAGCGCAATTACGGCGTGCGACCGGAACACCTTTCCTACGGTCTCACCGTGCGCGACAAGCCCGTGCGCAATGACGAACTGGAAAAATGGAATCTCCAACCCGGCGGCTATTTTCTCTACGTGGCCCGCCTGACGCCGGAAAACGAGGCCGCCCTGCTTCTGGAGGCTTACCGCCGCTTGGATGATCCGCTTCCCCTGGTCATTGTCGGCGACGATCCCCATGAAAAAGCCTACCGTCACAAACTCAACGCCCTTGCGACCGACCGGGTGATATTCACCGGACTGCGCTTTGACGACGCCTATGTCGAACTAAGCCAAAACACCCGGGCCTTCATCATGCCCGCCACCATCGAAGCCACGCGCCTTGTGCTTCTCGATCAGCTCGGCATGGGCGCCGCGATCATTTACAATGACTGCGCCGCGACGCGGGAGGTGTTGGGCGACGCCGGGCTGCCCTTTGGTCCAGAGCATCCGGTCGAGTCGCTGGCGAAAGTGCTCGATCGCGCGAAAAGCCATCCCGAGGAATGCGCGGAGGCCGGACGCAAGGCGCGGGCGCGCGCCGAGCTGTTTCGCTGGGAAACCGTCGTCGCCCGCTACGAGGATATTTTTTCCCGCATCACGGCAAAAAAACGGGCATGAAACTTTCGGTCATCACCCCCTCGCTCAATCAAGGCCGCTATTTGCGCGACTGCCTGGAATCCGTCCGCACCGCCGCAGAGGCCGCGCCGGAACACAGCGTCGAACATCTCGTGATTGACGGCGGCTCGCACGACGAATCCCGCCAAATTTTATCCACCCAGACATTTGCCCAATGGATTTCCGAGCCCGATTCCGGGCAATCGCAGGCGATCAACAAGGGACTGGCAAAGGCATCCGGTGACATCCTTGCCTATCTTTGCGCGGATGATCTTTACGAGCCACAGGCTATCGAGCAGGTCATGACTGCCTTTGCGCGTCACGCGGATGCGGATGTTGTTTACGCGGATTTCTTTTTTCTCGAAGGAGACTCCGGACGCAAACGTCGGAAATCCGCCGCGAGTTTCTTGCCGTCCGATCTCCCCAACCGCAATCCTCTGGGCCAGCCGTCCGTTTGGTGGAGGCGCCGGGTTTATGAAAAATTTGGCGGCTTTGACGAATCGCTGCGTTACTGCATGGATCATGAATACTGGCTGCGCCTTGGGGACAGCGTTCGCTGGCATTACATTGCCGAACCCCTCGCCGTTTCGCGATTGCACGCGGATGCCAAAACAAGCTGTCAACTGACGGCGATGTGGGTGGAAACAGCCCGGATGCTCACGCGGGGCGGATGGCGGATGCGCCCGTGGTGGAACGCCTTCGCCATGGCCGCGTGGGGGCGACATTATTATCGCATGAAACGGCGGTGGTTCTCCCGATGAAACCGCGCCTCCTCATCATCGAACTCCACCACCTCGGCGACGCTGTGATGAGTCTGCCCTTCGTGCGCGGCGCCTCCGCCACGCATGAAATTCACGTCCTCTGCCGTCCATCCGTCGCACCGGTCTTCCGTCAGCTTGCAAACGAACCGCACATTCACGAATGGGAGCCACCCTGGGCGGATGAGCGCGAATGCGGCGCACTGACCGCATTGCGGGCGGCGAGCGATATCGGACGTCGTTTGAAGGCGGAACAATTCGCCGTCGCCGTCTGCGCCTGGGCTGACGCGCGATGCGGACTCCTCATGGCCGAAACGCGCGCCGCTCGACGCATCGGGTTTCCCATGACGCACGGGAACTATTACGCGGCCGACTGGCCGTGGCGGCGGAAACGGCGGCTGCTCGTGCGAGCGCTGGAAACCGCTTGGAACATGGCGCTCTTCCCGATGCTCACACACGCCCTGTACCGCGCCACACCGGAACAGCCCCACATGCGTTGCTGGGAACAAATCGCCGGTGCGCTGGATGTGTCCTGCAATCATGCTGTTCCATGGGTGCAAACACCGCCACCCACCAAGGACGTCACCAATTTTCAAAAGACATCCCGTCAGCTAAATCGGCAAATTCTCGCCGTACACGCCCACGCGCGCCTGCCGGGCAAACAATGGCCCATCTCCCTGTGGAAACAACTTCTCTCCCTGCCGGAAATCACCACGCGGTTTTCCATCATTGAAATCACGCCTCCCGGCAAGGAGCCTTTGGCCATGCCTGGCAGCCATCTCGCCAGCACGCCCGATGTTGCTGCGCTGACGGCCATTTTGAATGCGTCCGACGCCGTTCTTTGTCATGACTCCTTTCCCGCCCATCTTGCAGCAGCTTTGGGAAAACCGGTCGTCACCATTTTCGGTTCCGGCGAGCCGGACTGGTTCGCCCCATGGAACAATCGCGATCGCGTGGTGCAACAGCGCGTGTGTCCGCTCCACCCCTGCATTGACCGTTGCGGCATGGATCATTATCTGTGCCTCGACAGCATCAAACCCGCCGACGTTCTCCACCAACTTCAACGTCTCTCATTGCGCCCGTAAAAATCCTTCCGTTCGACGGCGGCGACCGATTTTAACGGTGGTCTGACGCTCACATCAGACTCCGAACATAGGCGAGATCCTGCACTGCAAAATATTCCCGGTCACCTGGGCGGGGCGCCTCGATGCAAATGGGAGGCAAAGCGCCCGTCTGCTCTCGAACCAAATCCAAATACCACCTGTGATTGATGGCGCCATCCGCCAATCCACAACGCACAGGAGGGCGATTGCCGGTGAAAAAAGAATTTTTCAGATGCAGGTAAAAAATGCGTGAGCCGAGTGTTTTTACAACCTCTTCCAAATCGGGAACCGGCTTGAAACCGATCATGTTTCCATAATCCAAAAGAACTCCGACCCTCGGAGAGTTCACGGCATCCACAAGCTCCGCCGCCGGTTTCGCAAGATCGTGACAAAAGCCCTGATGCGTTTCCAACGCAATGCGAACTCCGAGGGAATCCGCCGCCTCTGCGACCAATTTCAAACCAGCCGCCTGCGCGGCAAAAATCTCGGGTGTTTGAAGATGCGAACCGTGACGCTCACATTCAAAAGGCGAAACATCCGGATTTTCCAAACGTCCGGTGAGAACATTGAGAACGGTGAGGGGAAGTCGGGGGGCAAGAAACGCAATGGCCCGGGCCCAGGAGGCGACGGACTCCTCGCGAACGAAGGAATCGGGCGACGTCAAATTGAGAATGGTTCCAAAGGAAAGACAGCGCAACGGATGCTTGTCCTGAGCCGCGAGCAGCTCCTCCCAATATGTCTCACCGGAATACGAGGCTTCATTCAAGCGAAGCTCCATGCCGTCCGCACCGAGCGTCCGTGCTTTTTGAAACATCACCCCGACAGGCATCGCCGCCTCGAGAAATTTTCTTTCAAAAAAATTAACGTGCAGAAGAACCGGTGAAAATGTTTCGGCCAGTTGAAAAAATTATTTGGAATCCCCTTTTGCATCCGACGATGGAGCGGACGTCTCATTGACCAGCATGACGCCGCCGTTCCCGCCCTCCTTCAATCTCCATGCAAACTGACCCTGCGGAACCACCTGGACAAGGGTGTAAACAGTCGCCCGGCTCACATCGGCAAGGGGGGAGGCCGTGACGGCGTTTATATGACGCAAATCCTGCTTCGCCGCCTTGTTCTCGATCGGCTGGGAGACGGCGCGATAGGCAAGACCGACACCCGATGGCTCCGACTGCATGAAACTCTCCATCTGAATTTTGGCATTTCTTCTAAAAAACACCGCACGGCGCGGCTCCAGAACATCCGGCTGATTCTCCCCGTGAAAAAGCAATGTAAAATTGCCAGGAGCCTGAAGTGCAATTTCATCGCGAATCAGCCACGCCGAATCTCCAATGGCAAAAACCGTGCGCCGCAAACTTTCCAATCCGGCCTCCCGGGGATATGCGGAAGTGAGGTCGGCCTCCACCCAAAACGGCTTCCTGGGATCCAGTTCCACCCCGGTGATTTTGGCGCCAAGTTTTTCCCGGAAATAGGAATGATCATGAAGCCAGGTTTTTCCACTGCCGCGCTGCCCCCGGCCATTGATGAGGAGGCTGTTGGTGAATGCCGTTTCCTTGAACGCATAATCCGGCGGACTAAGCACCCAAAGCCCCTGCGCATAAAGCAACAGCGTCCCGGCATCCGGCTGACTGTGCGATGTCGAAGGATTGAGATTGAAAAATTCATTTGAAAAATGCCCGGCGGGAGGGCCGGCCTTGAAAGCCAGCACGGACTCCGCCTCTCCGCGTCCGTCACGCCTTACGACAATCCCCTGATCCGGGAAATTTTCGATCACCGGTTTGTTTGCCGGCAACGGCGTTGCAGGAATGGATTCATCCTGCCAAATCATCCCCAAAAAGCGCAGAGGCGAACCGTGCGTCGTAATGGTCCTGCGGCAATCCTCGGACACCCACTGGGCGAGCTCATCATGATATTCAACCGCCAACCGGGGCATGTATCCGGCGTATTGGTAGGAAAAATCATGACGAGGGCCGTCCCCGAAACTCAGCAGGGTTTCCTGCGGAGTCCCCGCTTGGAAAACACGTCGGGACAGGGGAAGCATCATTGAAGCGGCAAAGCGCGACGCCGTACGCAGGCCGCCGTTGTCCGCAAACCAATCAATGCCCAAATTCTCCTTCGCCAAAACCGCCAGCGGAACCAGCGCGGCGAGATTGTACTGCCAATACGGCGTGCCCTCCGCCAGAAAGCCGTCGCTTTTTGACAGCGCGTGAAAGACCACATTGCCAAGAAGCACGGCGGATTCCAACAATGGCCCCGCCACCGGCTCCTCGCCGGCAAGGGCAAGACCGACGGCCATGCGCGCGCGAAGCACATTGGAAAGATGGTTGTTTTGAAATCCGCGATAAGGCTCGGTGCGAAGATCCGGCAAAATTTGCCCCGCAGAACGCTCCGCAAGATTCTCTCGAATTTGCCGGCGCAAATCCTCCGGCAATTCATTCTCCAACCAGTCGTAGGCCACGGCCAATCCATGCGCAATATGCGCATAGGCCAAATCCCAATTCTTTTCGCCATGGCGTCCGACTCCCCAGGCCGGAAGTGCGAGAACACGGCGGATCAACTTTTGATTCGCCTCCAGCCATTCCGGACTTTGATCCATTTTGTAAAGAAACGCCGAGGCCGCGATCAAATCCCCGACCGGACGCAGCTCAGGCATCGCGTTGCCGGTCGTAGCAGGATACTCCTTTTGATAATCCACTCCGGCCACCCGCTGCTTCATGCTGGCGCGAAAATTATCCAGCTCCTCCTTCCACGGAGATTTGTCCTTGAGAGAACGAAGCCGATCCCATGTGTCCGCCGTCACATAAAGACGCGGATGATTCGGACGGCGGCTGAGAGCCTCCCCGACCAGCTTCTCCGGATTCACACTTTGATCATTGAGAAAAGATCGCAATCCCGGCGACATGTCATCCGGCTTGGATGCCGAAACCGCAGCGGCTCCGCCCGCCAGCCATAATGCGCAAACCAAAACAATGTGCGCAGCCAAATGAAAGCGGCGGCATAAACAGCCGGGAGGGCGATTAATCGGCATGGTCATCATGAGAAAAAACAATCATTGGAAAATGGAGGGAAAAATTCAGCGCAGTCAAAATCAGCCAAACGCTAATATTTTCCCCCACACCCTCAATCCGGCCAATGATTTAACTGTATAGTGTGCCCAACGGATTTCATGCGGGCTGCTGATTTGGAAATTACAATTAAACCGGAAATCGTTTTGTGCGGTCTTTCCGTTCTGCGAGTGTGTGCCCTTCCTTCCGATGTCCCACCCCGCCTCCCTCCATTGGATACAATATGTGACGATCGCCGCCTACCTGCTCCTGATGCTGGGGATGGGATGGGCGTTCAAGCGTTTTAACAAGGACACAAGCGACTATTTTCGCGGTGGGTGCCGTGGCACCTGGTGGCTGGTGGGAATGGGGGCGTTCATGAGCAGCTTCAGCGCCTGGACTTTCACGGGCGCAGCAGGCGTGGCATTCCAGGCGGGATGGAGCGCGGCGATTATTTTCCTCAGCAATGCGGCGGGATTTTTGCTCAACTTTATCTGCACGGCTCCGTGGTTCCGCCAACTGCGCGCCACAACCGGGCCGGAAATCATTCGCCTGCGCTACGGCGCGGGCACCCAGCAGTTTTACGCGTTCATGAATGTGCTGTCGGGTCTGCTGATGGCCGGGCTGCATCTTTTCGGACTGTCCATTTTTTGCTCGGCGGTGTTCGGACTGCCGATTCACTGGGTGATCGTCATCCTGGGCGTCGTGGTGCTCGTCTATTCCACGGCGGGCGGCAACTGGGCGATCATGGCCACGGATTTTTTGCAAGGCCTGATCCTTTTGCCGGTCACCATTTTGACAGCATGGCTGGCGTTGCGCGCTATGGGGGGATGGAGTGGATTTCAGGACATGGTCGCGACGCAGGGGCTGACGGAGGATTTTCGCATGATCAAGGAGCCGGGAAAATTTGCGGCCAGTGCATTCACCTGGGGCTGGGCTTCGGCGATGATGATTAAAAGCGTCATGGGCTTCAATACGCTCACCTCGGCACCACGATTTTTTTCGGTAAAGAATGGAGCGGACGCGCGCAAGGCGGCCTTGTTTTGCTTTGTGGTGATGTTTGTCGGAATCATCGTGTGGTTTTTGCCGCCGATGGCCGCACGCCTTCTCTATGCGGATCAGGTGAACGCCGTGGCGATCAGCAAACCGGCGGAAAGCGCCTATGCTGTCGCCTGCCTGAATTTGCTGCCTCCCGCGCTCATTGGCATGGTGGTGGTAAGCATGTTCTCGGCGACGATGAGTTCGATGGATCACGGCCTCAATCGAAATGCGGCGATCATCATCAAGGACATCTATCCCGCGCTTGCGCGATTGTTCGGAAAAACACCGCGTGAGGATAGCCGCCTTCTCGGTGCCAGCCGATGGATCAGTTTTGCGCTGGGAATCCTGATCATCGGCCTTTCGCTTTACTATTCCCTGTACGACGGGGCGGGAATTTTTGAAATCATGATCAACATCGGGGCCTACCTCACCCTCCCCATGGCGGTGCCCATGTTTCTCGGCCTCTTCTTTCGCCGAACACCAAATTGGGCGGCGTTTGCCTCGGCGGGTGCGGCACTGCTGGCCTCCCTGTGGGCCGCCGTCTCCCCAAAATTTGGCGCCCGGGAATGGCTGTTTCAGGAAACCATTTTTTTAACCTTCCTCACCGGAAGCATGACATTTTTTCTTAGCATGCTCTTTTGGGAAAAATCCTCGGCGATCTATCAAAAACAAGTGGCCGAGTTTTTCCAACGCATGCACACGCCGGTGGACTTTGAAAAGGAGGTCGGGCAGGCCAATGACCTCAAACAGCTCGTGTTTGTCGGAATTTTCGCCATGGCATCCGGCATCATGATTTTGCTGCTGCTTCCATTTGCGGGCTCGGCGGACGGCGCACTCCAAATCACCTTCATTGGTTTGAGCGTCGCCCTGACGGGCCTAATCATGTGGGGAATCGGACGACGCAATGGCGGCGAACGCTGATCGCGCGGAATCGTGCGATCACTTTGACTTTGACTCCTTGAGGCTGGTGGTTCCCAATCATTTGGAATGATGGCCCCCAGAATTTCCATGCGGGATATTGCAAGCCGGGCAGGTGTCAGCGTCATGACCGTTTCGCTGGCTCTGCGCAATTCCCGACGCATTTCCGACGTCACACGCAATCGCATCCAGTCACTCGCTGACAAAATGGGTTTCCAGCCGGATCCGGCGCTGCGGGCGCTGGTGACATACCGTCATGGCAAACACCGGCAGGGCTATCTGGGCACGATCGCCTATTTAAACAACTACGACAAACCTTCGATCGTCAGCGAAATTGCCCTGCACCGGAACTTGTTTCAGGGCGCGCGTCAACGCGCCGGGGAGCTGGGATTCCAAGTCGAAGAATTCTGGCTCCGGGAACCTGGTTTAAATCCAAAGCGCATGTCGGAAATTTTAATTTCCCGAGGCATTCAGGGATTGCTCATCGGCCCGCAACCCGAGCCGCACGCACAGCTTTCGCTGGATTGGAAACGCTTTGCCACGGTGCAATTGGGCTTCTCCCTCGAATCCCCGCGCTTTCACACGGTCATTACCGACCAATTCCAGGCCTGCCTGCGAATCCTGCAGGAATTGAGCGCGCTCGGCTATCGGCGCATCGGGCTCATTATTCACGGACATCAGGACGAGCGGACGGAGAATCGTTTCAGCGGCGCCTATCTGGCTTTTCAACAAAAGCTTCCTGCGGAGTTTCACCGGGTTCCCATTCTTTCGGGGGTGAAAATCACCGAGCCCGTATTTCGCCGCTGGTTTCAACGTCATCAGCCGGACGCACTCATCGGCCCCGCCGCTGTTGTGACCCTGCCGTGCATCAAAAAATTAAAACTGCGCATCCCACAAAATCTGGGTTATGCGCTCTCCTACCATTTCGAGCAGGGGCGACTCCAGTTTGCGCATTCCGAGGGGCGGCAGGAAACAGCAGGCGCTCTGGCTGCGGAACATCTGAGCAGCATGCTTGCACGCAATGAACTCGGTGTTCCCGAGGTTCCGGTATCCATTTTAATCTCCCCCGGATGGTTCCCGGGAAACACTCTTCGCAAAGTCGGCCCCCCAGTGCCCTTGTCATAACCCCTGTCGCAGATCTGACAATGCGCCCTCGCCACGACCATGATGGGATGATTGTATGAAAGCATGAAGGCGATGCTTCGCATCACTCTCGTCGTTGCGGCGCTGCTCGTACTCGCCGCTGGAAGCGTATATTTTTTTCGCGAAGCCTTAATCGGAATCTGGATCGGTCGAGAGCTTGACGCACAGCTGTCCGCCGCACTCAGTGCCACGGTCAGATTTGAAGGCGTCGAATGGAGAGATGATGTGCTGCGCGCCGCACGCTGCCGAATAAGCGGCGAAACCCTGCCATTCGACAGCCTCAATGCGTCAAAATTACGTACGGGTTTGGATTGGAATCGAATCAAGGATCCTTTTGGCCAGCCACTGTCCATCGAAGCGGCGACAGCGGAAATCACTTTGCGCGCGGCAAAAAAATCAATGGCAGCGAGGGAAACGATGCCCGGCGCTCAAAATTTGCCAAAACTGAATTTTTCCATCGCGCGGTTTTCCCTTCTCTCCCCCGGTCATGAAGGCTGGTCCATCCGCGACACAGCCTTGCGCGGCGGGCGTGAGGGGGATGCGTGGACGGCCTCGATGCAGGGTGGAGCCATCACCATTCCAAACCTTCCTCCATTGCGGCTCAAGGAGCTTTCGGCAAATTTGTACAACAGCGACTGGGTCGTGGATTCCTTCACCGTCAACGATGAACTGGGCGGCGAGGCATCCGGTTCGGTTCGGCGCGACAGCGACACATGGTCGGGAAAATTCACATGGAAAAATCTCGACGCATCACATTTTTTGCAGGAGTCCGCAGCGCAACATTTCACGGGAAAATGCAGCGGAACCGCCACACTCAACAAAGGTGTCCTGAGCGGAGACATGATGATTTCCGAAGCCGAAACGAAGACCGTTCCGACGCTGGTTAAAATGGCCAGCCTCTTTGCAGGAGAAAAATGGGATTCCGTGCCGTGGGAAACATTCAGCTTTGCATTTGTGCGCGAAGCAAACGGTGCGATTCAATTTTCCAATTTGTCGGCTGTCTCCCCCAAGGGCCTCATTGTACGCGGATCAGGACGCATCGCGCCCGATTCCATCGCCGTCAAACTCGAATTGGGAGTGCGGCGGGAGGGGCGCCCGTGGCTCGTGGCGTTTATGCCCGTGCTCTTTCGCAGCGAAAGGGAGGGATATTTTTGGACGCCGATCAATGTGAGCGGGACATTGGAATCACCCACCGAAGATCTAACCCCGCGCGTGGTTGCGGCACTGGCAGCCGTCCCTGCATCAGGAGCGGTGAATAGCGCGATCGAAATTCCGGGAAACGCCATCGAGGCGGCGGGCACATTGCTCGACACCCTTATGGGGAAGTAGGCAAATCCTTTTTGCGAAAAAAGCGGATTGCAGTAATCAAATCCACCGCGCGCTGCAAGGGACGATCCACCGCCGCAGGCATTTCCTCCCGCGCATCAATTTCTGGATCAACTCCAGACGCCAACGCCGCCTCATTCATTCGGGGGCGCTCTCGCTCAAACACGAAGGACGACGGACCGCTTTCCAATTCATCCGAAAGAATTTCCCCGCGTTCAGACGCATTTTGTACAACTTCAAAATCGGGTCTGAGCCCACGCGGATAAATCGGAGGCAGCCCCTCCACCCGCACTTCCGCAGACGCAAAACGCAAGTTCCCCCCTGCTCCAAGCGGCGCCATGGAAAATTCCACGGCACGCCCGCTCGTCGTGGTGCCGACAATCATCGCCTGCATCTGTTTGCGCAGCACCGCTGCCAACGCCTCAGCGGCTCCCGCCGTGGAACCGTCGGCAATCACAACAACCACTCCGTCAAACAACGACACCCCTTCGGATGCAAATGTCCGCGTCGTACGTCCCTCCGCATCCACCAGCGAAAACAGCGGCGCACCCTTGGGTATGAAACATCCGGCAACAGCGGCAGCCTGGCCGTAGTCGGTGGATTCAGGTGTCGCACGCAAATCAAGCACAACGGCATCCACATGGCGTGCGGTGAAATCCTTGAGGGTTCCCCTGATTTCCGTAACGGTTTCGGGTTGCAGCAAACCAAGTCGAATGTACCCGACATCACCCGCGAGGGTTTCTGCCCGAAACGGGGAAAGCGCGGGTGCCGACGGTTCTCCCGCCACCAATTCCGCACCGGGCCGCAATTCATCAAGCAATCCGCGCAGTGTCGCGCGCGCCAGACCATCCGCATCAAGCGATTTTGCGGATACATGCCGCTCCTGCAAAATCGAGAGCGCCTGCCGCACCTGAGCGGCATCCAACGAATCCAAACCGACGGGCGCCGATGCCTTTTCGGCGGGAGCACGGGCGCAAAGGGACGAAGTCGTCAGAAACAAAAGCCATGCGACCGCATGACGAAGGGAAGCCGACAAGGCAACAGTATTTTGAAATTTGAAAAATTTCATGAAGGATCGGCGGCCCCAATGTCCGTGCGCCATGCAGCGTTTTTAAAATCAATCAAACCGACGGCACAATAAGCATTCTCCCTGGCTTCATCCGGCGTCGCACCAAGAGCCGTCACTCCGAGTACGCGGCCTCCGGATGTGACAACGCCTCCTTCGCTTTGTGCCGTGCCTGCATGAAAAACAAGAGCCCCGGACTTTTCAGCCGCCTCAAGACCGGAAATCGAATGACCCGTTGCATAATGTCCCGGATATCCGCCCGAGGTCATCACCACACAACACGCAGCACGCGAATCCCACTGCGGGCGCACCTCCGATAGGGTTCCGTCAATCGTCGCCTCCAACAAATCCAGCAAATCGCTGCGCAACCGAGGCAATAAAACCTGTGTCTCCGGATCGCCGAAACGCACATTGAATTCAAGCACCTTCGGTCCGGATTCCGTAAGCATGAGCCCCGGAAAAAGCAAACCCCGGAAGTCAAGGCCATCCGCAGCGAGTCCGCGAACGAAAGGCGCCAGTATTTCAGTCTCGATGCGCGCGCGCAGGGACGTATCCACCCGGCCCGACGGACTGAGCGTTCCCATCCCGCCGGTATTGGGGCCGCGATCACCATCGAGGGCACGCTTGTGATCGCGTGCATCCGGAAAAAGCAGCCATGACTTTCCATCCACCAGGGCATGCACGGAACATTCACGCCCGGTTAAAAACTCCTCAACAATCACCGTGTCACCCGCAGTGCCAAAAATTTTTTCCACCAGCGCCGCGCGCAATGCAGTCTCCGCCTCGGAAAAATCGGAGACAATTGTCACACCCTTGCCGAGCGCAAGGCCGTCGGCCTTGATCACCAGCGGATATCGCTGAGTTCGAACGTAATCACACGCCGCATCAAAATCGTTGAATTTTTCCGAGCGCGCCGTGGGGATGCCGTGCCGACGCATGAAATCTTTGGCAAAATTTTTCGATGCCTCCAGGCGCGCACCGGATGCCGTCGGACCGAAAACGCGAATGCCTTCATTCTGCAAACAATCCACAAGCCCCGCCGCCAGCGGATCATCCGGCCCCACCACCACAAGCTCTGCATTTTCGCGGCGCGCCAAGGCGGTGATGCCGTCAAGATCAGCAGCCTTGATCGGAAAATTCTCGGCAAAAGCCGCCGTGCCCGCATTACCCGGCGCACAGAGAAGGCGTGTGACACGCGGAGACTGACGCAATTTCCAGGCAATCGCGTGTTCCCGCCCGCCGCCGCCGACAACAAGTATCGTCATAAATGTCTCAATGCGGCGACGGTTCGTCCGCCGCGCGTCCACTCCCATTGCCGGGTCATCGCCCGATGAAGAAATTTTTTTGCATCGCTCACGGCGGCGCGCAACGAGCGCCCGCGCGCCAATCCACCGGCTATGGCTGCAGAAAGGGTGCAGCCCGTCCCATGCGTTTCACGCCCGGGCAGCCGGGGAAGAACAAATTCCTCCGTGCATTCCTCCGCACTCAGCACATCCACCGCTTCGCGTCCGCGCAGATGCCCGCCCTTGAGCAATACGGCGGCGCCATATTTTGAACGCAGCTCATCCGCCGCCGACGCCATTTCTCCCCGGCGGTTTATGCGCCGCCCAAGCAAAACCCCCGCTTCATCCAGGTTGGGCGTGATGAGATCGGCCAGCGGAAGCAGCTCTTGCTCGTAGGCCCGCACCGCATCAGGTTTCAATAGGGGATCCCCGCTGCTGGCCACCATCACGGGATCCACGACGAGATGACAACGCCCCAGACGGTCGGCCAGTTCCTCCGACACCACACGCAACAAAGCGCGGGAATACAGCATGCCGATTTTCACCGCAGCCACGGGATAGGCGTCAAAAAGAATCCGCATCTGCGAACGCAGCATTTCCGCACTCACTGGCTGCACACGCTCCACACGCCCCGGAATTTCCGAAACCACGCAGGTGATGACACTGAGCCCGTAAACTCCGACGGCCGCAAATGTCTTGAGGTCGGCCTGCGCACCCGCTCCGCTCGAACAATCGGAGCCGGCGACAGTCATTGCAACCATCGGCGGAGAGGACCGTCGCGCGCTCATCAATGGCTCATTCAATTGCCGCGCCGCGAGGCGAGGACCAGCCAAATCAAATTGCCCAATGCCGCAACGAAGGCCGCCACATAAGTGAGCGCCGCCGCATTGAGAACGGCGTTCACTCCCGCCGCCTCGCCGCCGGGCTGAATGATGCCCATTTGCTGAAGAATCACCTTCGCCCGCTTGGAGGCATCAAACTCCACCGGAAGAGTGATCAATTGAAAAAACGCCAACACCGCATAGCAAAGAATACCCAGGGTGATCAGCCCCGTGATGTGAAAAATAAATCCGCCGATGATGACAAATGGCAGCATCTGCGAGGCGATTTGCGTGGCGGGAACGACGGTCATGCGCCACTTCAACGGCGCATAGGAGCGCGCATGCTGCACCGCGTGTCCGCATTCATGCGCCGCAATGCCCAGCGCAGCGACGCTCGGCGTGTTGTAAACCTCCGACGACAGACACAGCCTCTTGTGAACCGGATCGTAATGATCGCCGAGCATCCCGTTGATCTCCCGCACTTCGACATCGTGAATCTGCGCGGCATTGAGAATCTCGCGTGCCGCCTGCGCCCCCGTGACGCCGGAAGTCGCCCGCACCTTGCTATACTTGCCGAACGCCCCCTTGACCCGCATCTGCGCATACAGCCCCAGCAGCAAAGGAACGCCTATCAACACGGCATAAATATAAAAATTCATAAGCGCCTAATTTCACGCATTCCCGCGCCGTACGCAACTGCGTTTGGAAAATACGTCGCTTTTACGCAAAAAAACAAAATCCGCAAAAGTCCGTCGCCATGCGACCAACGTCGGTTCATCATGCGATCCACAATGAAATCCGGCGCGGAACTTTTACTGGAAATCACCGACATCGCCCATGGCGGCGACGGCATTGCACGACACGATGGTCGTGTCGTTTTTGTGCCGTTTGTCATCCCCGGTGAAAAAATTCGCGCTCGCGTCACCCGTGTCCGCCGCGATTGGGCGCGGGCGGACGCGCTGCAAATTCTCTCCCCATCACCCGCGCGCACAACCGCGCCCTGTCCATACTTCACCCGCTGCGGAGGCTGCGCCTACCAGCACATCACCGGCGAACGTCAGCTCGAAATCAAAACCCGGCAGGTGTCCGAAGCCCTGCGACGCATCGGAAAAATTCCATCGCCGCCGGTGGAACCCGCGCGCCCATCGCCCCTCGAATACCGCTACCGCAATCGCATCACCGTGCGCGTTCAACCACCAGCCATCGGTTTTCACGGAACTGATCCACGCCGCATTATGGATGTCGCCAATTGCATGCTGGCCAATGATGCCGTCAACGATGCCCTCTCCCGACTGCGTTCCAAAAAACATCTGCGCCCCGGCGTGGCCACCCTGCGCGACGGCGTGGCGCACGACGGTTTCCGTCAGGTCAACGACGGTGCCGCCGAAATCTTGTCCGATTTGGTCGTGGAAATGGCGGGGCGCGGCGGAACGCTCCTTGACGCCTATTGCGGCGCGGGATTTTTTACACGAAGACTTGCCAACGCATTTGAGCACGTCATCGGATTGGATTGGAACGAACGCGCCATCACCGCCGCCCGTGCCAACGCCGGACCCAAGGAGGAATATCGTGCAGGCGATGTTGCGACGCTCCTTCCCGCCGCACTCGCGGAAGCCCTGCCTGACGTCGTTCTGCTTGATCCTCCCTCGCAAGGCGTCGCCCCGTCCGTCATTGAAACTCTTCTCCAAGCGCGCCCGTCACGTCTCGTGTATGTTTCGTGCGACCCGGCCACGCTCGCACGGGACATCGCCGCCCTCTCCGAAGTCTGGCGCCTCACTCGCGCCGTTCCCGTGGACATGTTCCCGCAGACGGCCGCTGTCGAAACAGCGTGTCTGTTGGAAAAAATTTAGCCCTACTTCGTCCAGCGTCCGCCGTAGGAGAGAGCCGGCAGCCAGTTGTTGCGATACATTTGGGAATAATCCGTCTTCCCAACCGCTCCAATCATGGGAACTCCGGTGGCGCGCTTCCACAATTTTGACATACTTTCGCCGGTATGGCATCCCCAGCTCCTGACCAGCGCCTTGCGCGCAAAAACTCCCCGGTTGATTTTTTTTAGCTCCTTCTCGTGAAGCCACGACTTGGAACCGCTGTCAATTTCGTTGCTGTAATCAAACATGAAACAGGCCTTGTTTGAATGGACGAAAAATTCAAGATTCGCAATTTTCACGCTATCACGCGGCTGCCCGGCGTTGATGTAATTGATCACGGTTTCCGGCGAGGAAAACCAAATCAATCGCGCGCCGTATTTTCGCGCATTGTCAGCGATCCATGTGGTAAGCGGGCCCTCGCCCTGACGCAGCCGCCGTTCGTAACTCGGACGATGAACGAGCCAGGTCATTCGCGCATTGGGATCCTGCGCCTTGATTTCCTGAAACCGCGTCACCGCCGGACGAATAAAATTTCCCCACCAGCGGTCATGCGGCGCGCGTTTGTACTTTTCCCATTGCATAAGGGAAGGCCCCCCACTCACAACAATGTATTCCTTCTCGTAGGCGGCGCGCACCGGCGCGATGACCAAAAAAAACAGGGCAATGACGGTCAGACGTTGCATAAACACACGAAAGGATTCCGCGAAACCCCGGCAAGAGCAAGCGAACACAAAGAATTCCGGCCAAATGCTAAAATTCCTTTTTACTGACACGCCCATCCGTCAATCCAGCGCATTGACCTCGCCACCCGCCGCCGTTCACTATCGCCGTCATTGTGACCGAACAACGCATTCCCGGATTTTATCTTGTGCGGCATCCCGTTGCCCGCCTGAAAGTTTCCGCCCTCCGCGACAAAACCACGCCGCCCGCCGAATTCCGCCGTCTGCTGCAGGAACTCGCCCGAATCGTCGCCTATGAGGCCTTGCAAAATTACGAAACACTCCCAACGGAAGTGCTGACTCCCCTGGGTTCGGCGGAGGGGGCACATCCCGTGCGTCCGCTCGTTCTGGTTCCCATTCTGCGCGCAGGGCTGGCCATGGCGGAGGGAATTTTGCAGATGCTTCCGTCATCCTCCGTGGGGCACATCGGCATGTTTCGCAACGAGGACACGCTGGAACCGGTGCATTATTACCTTCGTCTCCCGCCCCGCATTGAGGATGCCCACGTTCTCCTGCTCGACCCCATGCTCGCCACCGGCAACAGCCTTGCCGCCGCCGCATCCAAACTCAAAGCCGCCGGCGTGTCGCGCATTTCCTGCGCCTGCATCATCGCCTCCATCCCCGGTGCAAAACGCCTGCACACCGCGCATCCAGACATGCCGATTTACGGAGCGGCCCTCGACGACGAACTCGACGCCCGTGGCTACATCACCCCCGGCCTTGGAGACGCAGGAGACCGGCTCTTCGGAACCTGACCCGCACCGTCCTATAACCTCGGCGCCGTGCGAACCTTGTCCTCCCAACGGGTCAGCAGATGGATCACCATGTTTGTCCCAAATTTATAGGTGTCCAAAATGGAAACAATCGGAGGCGTCGGATTCACATTGTGAACATAGATGCCGGCATTGGCCTCGAGAACCGGATTCATGGCAACACGCTCACTGTTCTTGTTGTTATCCAAATTTACAATCCATTCCTTGGTATTTTGCGGATTCTGTTTGACGCCGAACTGCCACATGTCGCCGTAATCATTGGCCGTGTAAATGATGGCGATTTCCCCGAAATACCGCAGCACATAGACGGGCTCCTGATAGTAATTCAACCCGCGCGGCTGTTCCTTGATTTCCGTAAAATAGGGCATCTTGCGAAACACCGGATCATTCGACTCCAATGATTCAAAATCCTTGTCCTTGTCCGGAATCACCCGCCGCATTTCCCGGCGAAAGGCGATGTCAAACGCCGACCCCTTGCCCGGCACGGAACTGTCACCCCAGATTGCCCCGCCCAAACGAATGTACTTCTGAAGATTTTCAACCTCATCCGGAGCAAGCACAAAATCCTTGGAGCCCGTAAAGAAAATGAAAGGCGGCTTGGTCGCAAAAATCTTGTCGCTCTTCAAATCAATGTACTCAACGTTCTTGTAATTGGTCTTGATCTTGTCCTTCGACTCCTTGCTCATAAATTCGAGAAGGTTCGGCAAGCTGCCGCGCCAAATCTTTCCCTGGCGAACGTCCACGGTGGAATCCCAATTCCCACCGCTGTATTTGGCGACATAAGCGACAAAGACAAACTCGCGCTGACGCGTTCCGACGCCGGAGCCGCTGCCTTTGCCCCAGCCGCCGGTGAATTCCCGAATCTGACTGGCCACCTGCGCGCTCATGCCCGCCGCACCGATTGTCGCCGCCGGTGCCGCCGCAGCCTGCGCCCCGGCTGTGCTCGGCACAGACATGGTGGGCGGCGCAATAACGGCATCCATCGAAAAATTAAACTCGTTTTGCCCCGTGGTCGTGATGGCTTCCACCGCGTTGTTCTGCGTGGGGGTGGAAACGGTGAATGTCGTCTCCGTTGGCTGTGTCTGCGTGTTGTCCGGCGGCGCCGCCACTTCCGCCCCAGGTGCAACAAACCCACCTTCACCACCCTCAAAATCCGGCGGCTCCTGCATCGCCTCAAAAAGTACCGTGCCGCCGAAAATCACTATCAGCAGCACATGCAAAACAAAGGATATGGTGAAAAAACGGGAATCGTTGAATTTCTCTATCAGCCGATCCAATAATGTTTTTTCCTCAGTCGGTTCCGGTGCGTCCATGGGAGTTTTTCTTACTATGCTTCCGATGCGAATAAAATCAATGCCTGACTGAACGCTTGCGCAAATCATCCGCTTTGAGACTCTGCAACCCATGAAATCACACCCGGCGACACCCACGCTGGCGCAACGCATCGCCGCACACGCCGGCGCCTGCCTCCTCCGCGCCCTGTTCGCCACATGGCGCCTGCGCATACAGGATCCCTCCGGGTTTCTCAGCCATCCCCCAAACAGCCCGGTCGTCTTCTCTTTCTGGCACAATCGCATCCTCGCCGTCACGGCAGCGTTTCTCCGCTCCTACCCGGCCGGACGGAACGGCGTTCTCGTTCTGACCAGCGCCAGCAGGGACGGCATGTGGCTCGGGGAACTTGTCGGGCGGCTGGGCATGGGCGCCGTGCGCGGCTCCAGTTCGCGACGCGGTGCCACCGCCATGCGCGAACTCATGGAAAAAGTCGCCGCAGGACACGACATCGCAATCACTCCCGACGGACCGCGCGGACCCCGATACAATTTGGGGGCCGGCCTTGTCTATCTCGCCCAAAAAGCCGCAATCCCCGTCATTCCAATTCACGTCCGCTTCGGACGACGCCTGCGCCTGCGCACATGGGACGAATTTTCCATTCCCCTTCCCTTTTCACAAATCGAGGTGACGCTCGATGCGCCGCGCCACATTCCGCCGACAGCGAATGAAACGGCTTTCGAGGTGGAAAGGATAAATTTGGAATCGGTTTTGCGCGGGGGAGTTGATTAAACTTCCGCCGTGCCTGTACTTATTGACGGAAAAAAAACGGCGGCGCGCTGCCTCGAGGAAAGCGCCCGCGATATTGCGGAACTGCGCGAATGCGGCGTCACACCCGGCCTCGCCGTCGTCCTTGTCGGAAGTGATCCCGCCTCCCAGGCCTACGTGCGATCGAAGGACAAAACCTGTCGCGAACTCGGCATGTACTCGCGCAAATTTGAATTGCCGGCGGAAACCTCGCAAACGGATGTCCTCGCGCTGATCGCCGAACTCAACGCCGACCCCGCCATCCACGGCATCCTCGTGCAATCCCCGCCGCCCGCTCACATCAACGAACGGGAAATCATCCTCGCCCTGGATCCCCGCAAGGATGTGGACGGCTTCCATCCGCTCAACGTGGCGGCACTGGCAATGGATGCTCCGGACGGCCTGGTTCCCTGCACCCCGCTGGGCTGCATGGAACTGCTCGCAGCTTACGACATCCCCGTGCGCGGCGCCCGGGCCGTCATCGTCGGACGCAGCCTCATCGTCGGCAAACCCATGGCCCTCCTTCTACTCCGCAAGGGAACGGACGCCACCGTGACAATCGCCCATTCCCGCACCAAGGATCTTGCCGCCGTCACCCGCGAGGCCGACATCGTCATCGCCGCCATCGGACGTCCGAATTTTCTCAATGCCGGACACATTCGCGATGGTGCCACGGTGATTGACGTCGGCATCAATCGCATTGCCGACGCAAATTCCCCCCGGGGCTATCGCCTGGTGGGCGATGTGGATTTCGAGTCAGCGGCGCCCAAATGCCACGCCATCACCCCCGTTCCCGGCGGCGTGGGGCCAATGACCATCGCCATGCTGATGCGCAACACAATCCGCGCCTGCCGCAACATCACCGGGCAAACGCCCCCCGCATGAAAACCGCATTGCAAGCGAAGGATGCAGGTGCGCCCTTTGCCACACCCCGCGGAATCATCGCCGCCCTGCTGCTCGCGGCGCTCGTGATCCTGACCACGAGCTGCGAAAAACCCGACGACACTTTCCGCGTGCTTTGGAAAGCCGGACGCACTCCCGGCGCGCTCCTCACACAATTTGGCGAACGCCCCGGCATCAAACTCGCCGTTGAAACTTATGCCTCCGACGCCGACCTGATCGAAAAACTTTCCGCCAAAGGCGCCGCCTACGA
>JACTMZ010000085.1 GCA_014584375.1 Verrucomicrobiota bacterium
CGGCTGTGGGCTTTCCTGATCAAAAACATCGCGTGGCCCGTCGGACTCTCCGCCGATTATACGCCGCAAAACATCGCATGGCTCTCATTGCCTGTGGCACTCGGCATTTTGCTGGCTGTCATCACAATCCAATTTTTGCTTGCGCGAAAAAGTCCGCTCGCAGCGTTTGGAGCATGGATGTTCTGGCTTGGACTCGCGCCAGTTTCCAATTTTATTCCGCTGTTTCGCCCGCTTGCGGACCGCTTTTTGTATCTGCCCATGATGGGCGTTGCCCTCATGCTCGCCGGCGGATTGACACTGCTCGCCCCACAAACAGCCCGGCGACGCCTGGCCCTTGGCGTGGTTGCGCTGCTGTTGATTCCCCTCGCCATGCTCAATCTCCAGCGTCAGTCCGTCTTTGCATCCCCCCTCGCCCTTTGGCGGGACACGGCAAATACATCTCCGTTTTCCGACACGGCGGCAAACAATCTGGGCTATGCGCTCCTTGACGCCGATGATTTCCAAGCCGCGTTGGATTCCTTTCAACGCGCCTGGAATTTGACCAACGGCAAAAAGCCCGATGCCGCCGCCGGAGCAGCTCTGGTGTTTGAAAAACTCGGCAACGCTGAGAGTGCCGAAAAGGCTCTGATTGAAGCCATCAAACTTGATGCGCGCTATGCAAAGCCGGAGCAATTGACGCAGGCCCTGATCATGACGTCCGAGCATGCGATGGCCTTGCAGAAAATTACGGAACGAATACACGCCGCAGGACGTTGAAAGCGGAGAGGGTGGGATTCGAACCCACGGGACCTTGCGGCCCAGCGGTTTTCAAGACCGCCGCAATCGACCACTCTGCCACCTCTCCCGAAACTTCAATCATTACGAAACAGTCCTCCGCTTGGCAAGTTGACTGAATGCCTTCTCTCACTTTGCTTCCCCTTGACAGACGCCCACACTCCCCTCGAAATGACGGCATGAAAACCATTCCCCGCCGTTTTGTCCTTCCCATCCTGCTGTGTGCCGTCACGCTTCTTCTTTCCTCCTGCATTTTTGAAAAACCCATCTATCCCGCCGGTGGAAAATTGCCTCCCTCGGACTGGATGGGAATGTGGGTGGAAAAAACGTCTGACAACAAGCCGCAGGCCGCCGCATTGATACCGCTGGACGCTCACCACGCCCTGCTGCATTACCCGGCGAATAAGAACGGCCTGTATTTCGATGCACAGGCTGTTCGCTGCCGTGATCGTCATTTGCTGCAATTGAAACTCCTCGCCTCCGAATCCGGCGCAAAAATTCCTGCCGACAACTCCGATCGCTACACACTGCTTTGGGTGGAATCGCAATCCGGGGGCGTCCTGAGCGTGCGCGCCCTTGATGGCACGGCGATCAAAAACCAAAAGCTGACCCCGAAATCACTCCGCAAATTTCTGGCATCGCCCGATTCCGATTGGAACAAGGTTTTCGGAAGTTCGATGACTTTTGGAAGGCCCTGATTTCTTGCGCCCCCGCGCCGCTTCTTCCTGCATCTCACTCGGCGCCCTGCCGTAAAATTTTGCAAAAGCCCGCGTAAAATCCCCGGAATGGTTATAGCCCAGCATATAGGCGGTTTCCTTGACTGACACACCGGGACGGCACAGCAACACCGCCGCCTCACGCATTTTCAATTGCTGAAATGCCTCTCCGGGCGAAAGCCCCGCCGCCCGGCGAAACAGCCGCAGCAAGCCCATCGGCGACACGCCCAAATAATCCGCCAGCGCCCGCGCCGGCGCCCTTACCTCCAAATGCCGACGCATCCACTCCTCCGCAAGACGCAACCGCTGCAAATCCCGCTCCGCAAAATCCATCTTGCGTCCGTCAGCCCGCTCAAATGCCGCATCCAGCAAAACATGCAACGCCTGCAATACCCGCGATGAACGCACATCGGAATCCTGAATTTCACGACGCGTCACCCGATGAAGCTCGCGCAATTCTTCAGCCGTCTCCCCTGATCCATTCCTTATCCAGCAAGTCCGCTCCCCCACCCGTTTCCCAAATGACGGGGCAGATGACCAGGCCCAGACAAGAAGCTCACAGGATGCTCCAGGGCGATCCTCCCAGCCATAGGGCGCGTCGGGACCGGCCACCACCAAATCCCCGGCGCGCAACACCCGCCGCCGCGTCCCGGCAAGAAACGTCGGGCGCCCCGCCATTACTGCCAGATAACTCCAACCATGATGCAAGCGGCGCGGGATCGGATTTCGTCCGTAATCCCGTCGTCCCCACGCCAGATAAAGCAGGCCGCCCGGCGGATCTCCCGACGAAACCCAATGCGGCGATCCTGGCGGCGGCAAAACAAATTCGCGGACTGTTTTCATGTTAGCATTTTATACCACAATAGCCGGTTTGCTACATCTTCCATATTGCGACTCCCGAACAAGCAAACAACAATGGCGGCATGAAACGTCTTCCCCGCTTCACCATTGGTGTCGGCGATCGCTTTACCCAGGAGGGCGAAGCACAACTCTCAGCCGTAAAAGCCGCCGCCGATCGCGGCATTGCGCTTAGTCCCGTTTGGAACAAGTCCAACCGCGAACACACCATCGTCGGAACCAAACCGCAAAGCCTCCGCGATGAAGCCGACGCAGCGGTGCAGGCACTCGGATGGACGGCACCATATTTTGTGGACGCCGACCACATCAATCTCAACACGGTGGACGGCTTCATTGCATGCAGCGATTTTTTCACCATTGATGTCGCCGACTACACCGGCAAGGCACCCGCTCCCGAAGTCCGCGCCGCTTTTCTCGAAAAACATGCCGCAATCATCGGCGCGCACACCCTTCCGCTGTTTGACGAACCCCTAGTCATCACACGCGAAGATTTGGAGCGTACGGCGGACAAGTTTCTTTGGGCCATGAGCGAAGCCGGACGCATCCACAGGCACATCGCTTCCAAAAAAGATCCTGCGTCGTTCGCCATCGAGGTTTCCGTGGATGAAACCGACACGCCGCAGACTCCGGCGGAACTCCTGCTCATTCTCGCCATGATCGCCGACGAAGGCATTCCCGCGCAAACCGTCGCCCCGAAGTTCACCGGACGCTTCAACAAAGGCGTGGACTACGTGGGCGACCTGGCAGCCTTTGAACGCGAATTTGACGCCGACCTTGCGGTGATTTCCTTCGCCATTCGCAATTTCGGTCTGCCGGAAAATCTTAAAATCAGCGTCCACTCCGGCAGCGACAAATTTTCGCTCTATCCAATCATCCGCCGGCTCATTGCAAAGCATGATGCAGGCCTCCATCTTAAAACCGCTGGAACAACCTGGCTGGAGGAAGTGGCCGGACTCGCCCAGGCTGGCGGTGATGCCTTGGAGATTGCCCGGGACATTTACGCAACCGCCCTTCCCCGCGCAGAGGAACTCATCAAACCCTACGCCCCCGTGGTGGACATCAATGTTCCCGAACTGCCATCCGCCGAAACCGTTCACAACTGGACTTCGGAACAATTTCTCGCCGCACTCGACCACAATCAATCCTGCCCGGATTACAACCCGCAGCTCCGCCAGTTCATTCATGTCTCCTTCAAAATTGCAGCAGAAATGGGGCCGCGTTTTTCCGAAGCGCTCGTCAAACACCGTGCAGTCATCGCCGGACGCGTGCGGGACAACCTTCTCAAAAAGCACATCGAACCGCTGTTTGTGTAATCCACCGTCATGAAAATCCTGCTCACCACCACCTCGTTTCAAGACACGCCCGGCCCCCATCACGATCTGCTGGAGG
>JACTMZ010000191.1 GCA_014584375.1 Verrucomicrobiota bacterium
TGAAATCGGTGAATCCCTTGGTGCATTGCAGGATTGAGGTGACGCGCTCAAAACCCATGCCGGTATCAATGTGCTGCGCGGGCAATGGGGAGAACGTGCCATCAGGGTTTGCGTTGAACTGGATGAACACGAGGTTCCAAATCTCGATGCACTCGGCAGTGCCCTTGTTGACCAACGCCCCGCGCGTGTCACCCGCAGGCGTAAGATCAATGTGCAATTCGGAACACGGCCCGCACGGACCCGTGTCGCCCATCATCCAAAAGTTGTCCTTCTTGTTGCCATCCACGATATGGACGTCCGGATCGAGCCCCGCCGCGCGGAATTTTTCCGCCCAAAAATTCCACGCCTCCTCATCGCGCTCGGCGGGATCACCCGCAGCCTTGTCAGGTTGGTAAATCGTGGCATAGAGCCTCTGCGGTGGAAGTTTCCAGCGATCCACCAAAAGCTCCCACGCCCAGGCGATCGCCTCCTTTTTAAAATAATCGCCAAAGCTCCAATTCCCGAGCATTTCGAAAAACGTGTGGTGATAAGTGTCAAGCCCGACATCCTCGAGATCATTGTGCTTGCCGCCCGCGCGAATGCACTTCTGCGTGTCCGCCGCGCGACCCGGCGTGTAGGGACATGGCACCTGACCAAGGAAAATCGGCACAAATTGATTCATGCCCGCATTGGTGAAGAGCAGGTTGGGAGAGTCCGGCAGCAGGCTCGATGAAGGAACGAGAGTGTGTTGCTTTTCCTGGAAAAACTCGAGGAAGCTCCGGCGAATTTCAGCGCTGGTCATTACGGAAGTCATAAATGAAACGTCTCCAAATTGGGCGCATCCGACAAGTCCGCCTTGCGACGGTTCATTTTTTCGGCAGCGAACGGATGTGCTTTTGCACAAGCCGGTTCATTCGCATGAAAGCGCGACGCGCCGACTCGACATCCTTCTCCGCCCCCAGGCGTTTGGCGCAGGAGGCGATGCGAGGATCATCGGTAAAAAAGGCTTCAGCGATTGCATCCGTCCGCGTGGCGAGACCTTCGGTCGAATGACGATTCAGCGTTTTCCGAATGACCTCACAGTCGGCAAGAGCCAATTGTGTTTTTCCGGGCAACAGGGAAATGTCGCGTCCCTCGGTGTAGGGATACGGCTGAAGATCTTCGTTGTTCGCGCCCTGCCATGCACCGAAAAACATCGCCACACCCGTCGTGGCAAGCAGCAGAACCAATCCCGCAAGAAATCCGCGCCACAACGTGTCCTTTGTCATCCGATCACCCGCCCCCGCGCAATATACCGGGCTGTTTCGAGATCCTGCGGAAATGTGATTTTGCCATTCCATCCCCCCGAATCCACCAACGCCACCGGCGCACCGACAGCCTGCACGGCGGAAGTTTCATCCGTGTAACGCACATCGGATGCGGACGCCTCGGCATAGGCGTGACGCAGCAATTCCGCCCGAAAAATCTGAGGCGTCTCCACCGCCCACAAATGCTCGCGCCCGACAGAATCCACGATGAAGCCTTCGTCATTGATGCGCTTCAGGGTGTCGGAAACCGGATGCGCGCAGGCGGCGGCACCGGAATTACGGGCCGCTTCCAGGCAGCGCTCAATCATGCCGCAGGTAACCAGCGGGCGGGCGGCGTCATGGACGGCGATCATGGCCGCATCCTGTGGTGTTCGCCCAAGCCCCTTTGCGACGGACATCTGGCGATAGGCGCCGCCCTCGATCACGGCCTGAAGTTTTTGCGGAGCAACGAGGCGGGCGATGGCCTCGAACTCCTTGCGAACCCCCGCCGCACAAACGAGAACGATGGCGTCAATGGCCGTACATTCATTAAAAGCCTCCACGCTCCACGCCAGCGTCGGACGTCCCTCCAGATCCGCCGTCAGCTTGTCAAACCCCATGCGACGGCTGGAGCCGCCCGCGACAATGACAGCCCAGGTTCCCGCTGCACCCGTCCTGCGTTTTTTAGCCAAGTTGTTTTTGCACCTCCGCATTGACCGACCTGCCGTCCGTACGTCCGGCAGCCTTTTGCATGACGGCTTTCATGACGGCACCCGTCTGGGCTTTGCCCGTCGCTCCGATTTCGGCGATGGTTTGTTTAACGAGAACCGCGAGCTCCTCGCCGGACATGGCGGCGGGGAGATAACCTTCCAAAAGGGCGATCTCCGCCCGCTCCGCGTCGGCCTGTTCCGAACGTCCGCCCTTGTCGAATCCCTCGGCAGCATCCCGGCATTGTTTGATTCTTTTGCGCGCGACGGCGATCACATCTTCATCGGACAATTCATTTTCACCGCCCGCGCCCTTTTCGAGGGCGGCGTATTTGAGGGAAGACTTGAACATGCGCAGAGCGGAAAGACGCGCTGTGTCCCGGGATCGCATGGCTTCCTTGATGTCTTCATTGATTCGGGCGGCGAGGCTCATGCGCGAAGAATAAGTTTGGGCCGCCTTGGGAGCCAGCGATTTTCTGCGACTGTTGCCGGCGGCGGGCGGCTCCGCTAACTTGCCGGAAACATGAATGCCAAACCCGGAGTCATCCGCATCCTCGGCACACCCGTCGCGGTGGTGAATTATGACTCCGCCATCGCCGAAAGCATTCGACTGGCCGGCGAGCCCCGTCCGGCAGCGGTTTCCGCAAGCAACACGCACATCATCACGCAGGCCCGGCACGATCCCGGATTCGGGACGGCCATCAGAAGTTTTGATTTGATTTTGCCGGACGGCATGCCGCTGCGATGGGCTCTCAATATGCGCGGCGCGGAATTACGCGACCGGGTTTACGGCCCCTATTTCATGAAAAAAATGATCCGGGCAACACCGCGTCCGTGGCGTCATTTTTTATTTGGGGGAACGGAAAAAACGCTCGCCACCCTGACGGCGCAGCTGCGCGAGATTCAGCCGGACATTGAAATTGCCGGTGTTCTTTCCCCCCCGTTTCGCGCATGGAGCGAAGAGGAAGAAGCAAAATTTGCCGAAACAATCCGGGATGCGCGGGCGGATTTTGTTTGGGTGGCTCTGGGCGGGGAACGGCAGGAGCGCTGGATCATTGCGAATCTGCCCCGCCATCAGCGCGGCGTATTTTTTGCAATAGGCGACGCATTTTCGCTGCTGGCCGGAGAGCGTCCGTTTGCGCCGTCCTGGATGCAGCGCCTTGGCATCACATGGGCTTATCGTCTGTACCAGGAGCCGAGGCGTCTTTGGCGGCGGTACACGCGATTCAACACCCTGTTTCTATGGTACATTTCGCGCGATCTCCTGCTCGGCACGCCGTCCGACAGCGAGGCTCCCTCCAAGCGCCTCAGCATCGCCTTTCTGGGATCACGGGGCGTTCCGGCGCGCTATTCCGGATTTGAAGTCGTGGTTCAGGAGCTCGGGAAACGCCTCGCTGCACGCAACTGCGATGTCACCGTTTACAACCGGCTTCCCCATTACAAGGCGCAGCAGAAGGTTTGGGACGGAATGCGCATCGTGGGGATTTACACCATACCCACCAAGAGCCTGGACACCATCGTCCACACAACACTCTCCATGCTCCACGCCATGTTTCGGCGGTATGACATCATTTATCTCTGCGGCGTGGGCAATGCGATCTTTGGGTGGCTTGCCCGCATGCGTGGAATGCGCACCGTCATCAACGTGGATGGCGCTGATTTTCGTCGGAAAAAATGGAGTGGATTCGCCCGGTTTTGGCTCAAAGTCAGCGAACGGTGGGC
>JACTMZ010000051.1 GCA_014584375.1 Verrucomicrobiota bacterium
ATCAATGTCGCCCACCACGACAAGGAACATGTTGTCCGGCACATAACGCGAACGATGGTAGGCTTCGAGATCCCGGCGGGTCAGGGTGTTGAAGACATCCAGGTGACCAATGATCGGGTGTCGGTAAGGACTGCGGTGAAACGCCGTAGCCAGCATGAGTTCCGAACTCAGGCGACCGGGGTCGTCAAACCCCATGGCAAACTCCCGGCGAATGACCTCCTGCTCCTTGACGAACTCCTCCTCCGGAAGCGTGGAATTGAGCGTCGCATCCGCAAGCAGTTCAACAGCCGTGGCCGTGCCATAAGCAGGCGCCGTAATCCAATAAACCGTTCTGTCAAACGATGTGTATGCGTTGATTTGTCCGCCAATTTCCTGCACCGCACTCGCAATTTCATTGGGCCCGCGTGAGGGCGTGCCCTTGAATATCATGTGCTCCAGAAAATGGGACAACCCACTGCCAAGACGCTCACCTTCATGAATGCTGCCCGTCTGAACCCAAACCTGCACGCTGACGACAGGCGCGGAGTGATCCTCCTCCACGAGTACGGTGAAGCCGTTGGGCAATATACGCGTCTGCGTGCGGCTGCGTGTCAGCGCCATGGCGGAGGATGCGGATTGCGGCAGGTAATTCTGCATGGATGATGCGAGGAGGCGACGGAGGCGGACGCGCTATCCGGCCTGACTCGTGAGCTTTTTTTTGCGGGAGCCTTTGGTTGCGGCGTATTTTTTCGTCATGCGAAACGGCGCGGCAAAGGCTTCTTCAAAATTAAATTTGTCCTCGAAATCCTCAATGCGGTCTTCATCGGAGCGTCCAAACACTCCGGCTTCGATGAGATTAAAAACCATGCCGCCCACATCTCCGGTTGAGCGAACACCCCAATGTTCAAGCACCGTGATTCCCATCGGCCCAAATTGTTGCAGTGAAAACTCGCGAAAGCCGTCCAGCAATTCTTCCGCAGAGACATGTGTTCCCGCAGTCGCCCGGGATTTGCGGCGCCGCTTTTGCGTAAACTCCAAAGCCTCTCGCAAAAAGCCATAGGCTTCTTTGTCATAACGTTTGTCACGCATCACAATCTGATCAAGTGTCTCTTGAAATGTCGGTTTTTGCATGGATTAAAATGATTTTACCTCGGCGGTTGCCGTCGCAGTCGCGCGCGTGTCGCGCCAGTGCTTGATTCCAAGTCCGGTCAGAAAGGCCACAAGAATGAAGGCCACTATACGCCTTTCCTGGGATGTCAATCTGAACATGCGAAAAGAATACAGTCGCCGCGCCCGCGTGCAAGCAAGCAGGGCCGCTCTGCGTTCAAGATTCCGCGCGCATCCTTTTGCACGCCGCGTAAAAATCCAGCCACTGTTCGACAATGCGGCTTTGATCAAATTGCAATGCGAGCATCCGCGCCTGCTTTGATATGGTGGCAAGCCGGTCGCAATCGCCGGCAATTTCCCCGATTTTTTGCGCAATGTCCCCGGGATCACGCATGCAAATTTTTCCCGCCTGCGCCGCCTCAATGTCCCGGGCCAATCCAGTGTCGTTTGTGATGACGGTCGGAAGTCCGCAGGCGAGCGCCTCCAGCGCGGCATTGGGCGACGGATCATAGAGCGAGGGCAACGCAAATATGTCGGATGCGTGAAGAACCGGAAGAACGTCATCCACCGCACCAATAATTTTTACACGGTCACCCAAATGTAACTTTTTAACCCGCGCTTCAAGCACACGGCTCTTTTTGTCATGACCGCAAATGACAAGAAAGGCATCCGGCAAAAGGCGCATGGCTTCGACAAGTAAAAACGCCCCCTTGCGCTCAAATCCCGATCCAACAAAGGCAATGACCGGCGCGTCATTCGGCAATTGCAGGCGTTGCCGCGCCTCCGCACGCGCGCCATCAGACGGCGGCGCAAAACGAACGGTGTCAACGCCGTTTGGAATAATGGTGATTCTGTCTTCGGAGATATCGAGAAACTCGCGCAATTCAGAAGCCACCAAGGCGCTGTTGGCGACGTAACGGAGCGTCTGATCATGTGCCATGCGTTTTTCCGCATCCAGCACCGCCCGATGATACGGATCGCGTCGAAGCCACGCCGCCCGCCATTTTCCCGCCTCCCGAAGCTGGCGCTGAATCCATGCTGCATGAACGCCGTCACCCGCTCGATAAATGTCGGCACCCATCAATCGTTCATGCGATTGCACGAGATCGAAGGAACGACGACGAAGGATTTCGGAGACTGAGGATTGAAACGAAAGGAAGCGCGCCGTCCGTGATCTCCCGCGTGTTTCCACGCGTACGATTTCCAGCGGAGAGTCGGCGTTCTTCTCCCATTGTTCGGCGACAATCGTGGTGGCGACGCCGTTTTCAGCCAGGCTCGCGGCGATTCTTTCAATGAAACGCTCGGCACCGCCATGGGGCGTATAACGGCGGCGAATGATGGCCAGTTTCATGTTTTCCGACGGCCTTCCGCCCATTCGACGCCCGCATACCGCCAGAATGTTTCCTGGGATTTTGTCACTGCGGAAAGCAGTCCGTGACGTCCGTCAAGAAAGCCCAGGCGAAAAATAAAAAGCCTCGCGAATGTCCATGCAGCACGAAGGAAACCGGTCACAATCCCTCCGGATTTTCCAGCAGCGCGATTCTTTGCGGCTCCAGCCAGCGCATATTTCGCCTGTTTGTTCAAGACATCCGCAAGATCACGGTAGCTGAAATGCAGCATGGGATTGTGGAGTTCCGCAACATTTCCGCTGACGAGAAGTTTTTCATGCACTGGCGACGGATCGAATTGGGCCATGGAACGTCTTGCCAGTCGCAGAACACGATCCGGAAACCAGCCGCCGTGCCGCATCCATTTTCCAAGAAATTGCGATCGCCTTTTAATGTAAAAACCATCGGCACTTCCCGCATTTGTCACCGCAAGAATTTCCTGTGCCAGCTCCGGCGTGATCCGCTCATCGGCGTCAATGGAAAGAATCCAATCGCCCGAAGCCGCGTCAAGTGCCCGCTGTTTTTGCAATCCGAATCCCGGCCAGTCACACACCTCAATCACCGTGGCGCCCGCCACACGGGCTGCAGAGACGGTTTCATCGCTGCTCCCATTGTCCACAATGACAATCTCGCGGCAAAACGAAATGGAACGCAGGCAATCCGGCAAATTTTCCCCTTCATTTTTCGTGATCAGAATGGCGCTGATAAAAGGTTGCTCCATGGGTGCGCGGTGCCGTTGCCGGCAGTTTGGCCGATCCGTGATTGTACGCGCAATGATTTAGCGTCAACCGCGATTCAGGAATTCGGGGAATGACACCGACCTGAAGACGCTCCTATCCCAAAGCGGCGCGCGCTTCAGAGCCTATTTCATTATCGCAAGCAGGGTGTCGGCGATGGAGCTGGGCGTTTCAGCCACGGCGATTCCAGCGTCGCGCAGGGCGTCCTTTTTCGCGGCAGCCGTTCCCTGACCTCCGGAAATAATGGCACCTGCATGTCCCATGCGACGTCCCGGCGGAGCGGTGGCGCCGGCGATGAATCCAGCGACGGGCTTGTCGCAGTTTTCCTTGATCCACTGCGCCGCCTCCTCCTCCGCACTCCCACCGATTTCACCGATAAGAATGATGCCATGGGTGTCTGGATCCGCCGCGAATAACTTCACGGCATCAAGCGTGGTGGTTCCGATAATGGGATCTCCGCCG
>JACTMZ010000059.1 GCA_014584375.1 Verrucomicrobiota bacterium
GAAATAACCGCCCGGAAAAATGGATTTAGAATTGAAGGCCGCCTTGTCCAAGCTGTTCCCGCTCCGGATCAAAAAGGTGCGGCGGCTTTTGAAGAAGGGGAAATCCCCTCGTTTCTTTCACTCAAAAAATTTCCATCCCATCGCATGGTGCATGATGAATCCGGTCTCGCCTACGGCGCAATGGCATGGGCAATGCCTGCGGGAAGCAGGAGCTTGGACGTCATCGTATCCTACCCTTACGGTGATAAAATTGGACCGAAAATTCAAAGCCGGGCGATTGCCGTCCAACATTGGAGAAAGACTCTCGGGCGCGTTCACTGGAAAGTCCCCGAGAGCGCCCGGACGGCCATTGATTGCTTCCGCACGGCGGCGGGACACATTTTGATCAACCGCGACGGAGCGGCCTTGCAGCCGGGCCCACGACGTTACACCCGCTCGTGGGTGCGCGATTCCGTCATCATGGGAGCGGCTCTCGCCAAAGCAGGGCTTCCCGATGTTTTGATGGAATTTCTCGATTGGTATGGACAATTCCAGCGCAAGGATGGATTTGTCCCCTGCGTGATTGATCGAGACGGTGTGGACTGGCTCGTGGAACATGACAGTCACGGTCAATTCCTCTGGGGCGTGCGTGAGGCGTTGCGGTACAATTTTGATCCCGACTTTGCGCATCGCATGTCGCCTTATGTGTTCAAGGCGGCAGAATATTTGACGGCTCTTCGACGGCAACGAATGGGGGCGAATTATCGCCGGGAAGCAAAAGCCGCCATGCGGGGGCTATTGCCCGAGTCCGCCAGTCACGAAGGTTACCTGGCGCATCCCGTGCATTCCTACTGGGATGATTTCTGGGGAATTCGCGGACTGGAGGCGGCGGCGGATCTTGCAAAGCCCTGTGGGCTTGCGGAAAAGTCGGCGCAATGGCGCAAAGAGGCGGACGATTTTCAACACGCTGTATTTCGCTCGATGGAGAAAGTGATTCGGGAGCGCAAATTGAATTACATTCCGGGCTCGGTTGAGTGGGCCGACTTCGATCCCACGGCAACATCCAACGCCATCGCGATGCTCGATTTCGCCAAACCCATGTCAGAACTCCCCCTGCGCGAAACATTGGAAAAATACCTTGAAGGCTTCCGACGCAGACGTGACGGCGCAATGCCTTGGAACAATTACACGCCTTATGAAATTCGCATCATCGGGGCATTTGTTCGTCTGGGCGACCGAGGGGCGGCAAACGAACTGCTGAACTTTTTTCTGGCGGACCGCCGTCCGCCCGAATGGAACCAATGGCCGGAGATTGTTTACCAGGACAAGCGCGCATCGGGGCACCTCGGCGACATTCCGCACACATGGATCGCCGGAGAATATATTCTGGCCCTCGCCTCCATGATCGTCAGCGAACGCGAAAACAATGAGCCGCCCGTCCTCGCCTCCGGAATGCCATGGAATTGGATCTCCAAAAAAGGCGGCTTTTCCGTTAAAAATCTGCCCACGCGTCTCGGCCCGCTGGATTTCCATATTCACGCGTCAGGAAACAACGTCATTCATATCGAAATCGGCGGCGGGATAAAGTCACCGCAGGGTGTCCACGTGCGTCCGCCGACACCGAATGAAAAGAAAATCACCGAAGTCATTCAAACTGGTGAGAAGCGCCCCCTCACAATTTTGCAAAGTCAAACAATACGGGTGGAGGCGCTGCCGGCCAAACTGCGGGTGCAACTGGCCTGACGCCTATTGCAAAACGATTTCCAATTCGTTTTCCCCTTCGCGCAGGACGGAGCGGACATCCGCCATGGAAATCGAAGCAGCACCCTCACGATAGCGGTTCGGCTCCCGCGCAAAGGGCAAATCCCGTCCGTTGAGACACACCGAAACAGGCCCGCACCCACGCTCTCCCGTGCGATATCGAATGACAAACGGACGCCCCCACAAACGTCGGCGCGCTTCAAGGCTGCCGAGGGACGGTGGAACGACGGGATCCAAAACAAGGGCGTCCGCCATTAAACGCAAACCGAGGAAACATTGGATAACAAGGCGCACAGCAATGCCCGCACCGCTGGAGTAAACACGCCAGCCACCTTCGAGCGACTCCTCACCCCGCAGAACAGCCTCATAGCGGGCAGAAGCTTCGTAACGATCGGAAAACGCCGCATCGGAACTCGAATAATAGCAATTGGACTGACGCAATGCCGCCGATGGCGTGAGATCGTGCAAACCGATGGGATTGACGCGGCACAGAGCGTCAAAAAACTCCTCCGCATCGCCATAATGAGACAACGCTTCGGCATAACGAAGATGCGCGTGCATGTACATAAGACCGATCTCACGCCCAAAAAATGCCGCGCTTTCCGCACGCTGAAAAAGCGTCATTTGTCCGCCATGATAAGCAATCGGTTTGTCAAACAAGTGCGCGCCATCCGGACCGACAAGATGACTGCGAATCAAATCAAGATGATGCCTTGCCTGCCCGGGATCCAACATTTCATTGATGATCGCATGAATCATCGGAAGCAGGCTGTAATGAAGCCCGGTCCTGTCATCCAACGGATGCAAAAGCAATTCGGGGCGCATCCGATTTTGAAAATCCGCGAGTCCCGCCACGACGCCGTCGCGGATCAGATGCCGACGAAAATCACCGAGTATTTCCACAGCCTCCTTTTCCCAGGCGTCCGCTCGAACACCGTCTTCCCCGCGCCGCATGGCGCGCGCCAGAGCGTCGAATGTTTGGAAGGCAAGTGTCACGGTCCACGCGCTGCAAAGGTTGTCGCGCATGGCGGGAATGGCCGGCTGCAACGAATCATTCCAGTCACCATGCCCATAAGCTGCCAAATGCGTTCCCGATATCACCCGATGCCGCATCAGCGAAACCGCCCGCTCAACATGCTCGGCCACTGTGGCGCTTTCTCCGCAGCTGGTGCCTTCCGGATGAAAAAAATGAACCCGTTCATCAAGCAGCGAAAAATCGTCCGTCGCCAAAAGATACTGCGCGAGGGCAAGAACCGGCCAATACACAATGTCGCCATGCGAATCGCCGGGACGAATGTTGCGCTCACGCTCAAAAAACATGAACCACTGCGGCCAGTCACCATCCGCATTTTGCTGACGAAAAACACGGAGCAAGATGTCGCGGATCGCATCATGGCGTCCGAGTGCAAGAAACAGCTCCACCGGTCCCTGGCAAACGTCGCGCGTTCCCCATCCGCCTCCCGAAAATTGTTCGAGACCACGCGGCGAGAGGCAATGCACAAGAGCATTTTGTACAAACCATGGGAAAATCTCCGCCAGACGCTCCGGCATTGATGATTTTGAAGCCGTGAGGGAGAGCGTGAGATCGGGAAGTTTTTCACCGCTGCAGAACGGTTCAATAAGCCGCCCCTCGATGGACAGATCCACCGCGCGGGACGCCGCCGCAATCAGGCAGAGAAAGTGATTCCCACGTGAAACACCGTCGGCAAAAAGAATTTCATCCCGACCCACAACCTCGAAAACCGTCTCGGAACCTGCCCGTAAACGAAAAAATCCCTCGGGAAATCTCGTGCCAACATCGGTATTCGCCGCCGGATAAACACGGATGTCCCCCGGCTCCACACTCACTGTCGGCGGCGGGGAATCGGTATCTTCGCCATTGATGGCAAGACTGAACGAAAGA
>JACTMZ010000170.1 GCA_014584375.1 Verrucomicrobiota bacterium
GGACACCGTGGATCGCATTCGCTTGAAATCCGGCGGAGAAACGCTGCTCCTGCAAAGACGCGGGAATGAATGGGCCGACCCGCAAAGCGGAAAAACCGTTGCAGCCTCCGACGTGAAACGACTGATCGCCGCCTTTAACTCGGCTCGCGTAGACAAGTTTCGGACAGCCGTCACCGCAAATGAAACGGGTTTGGACACTCCTTCCGAAAGCATCACCTTCCTCGCGTGGCTCTCGGAAAACAGCGCCGAAGAATCCGCCGGGGGGCAAATCATCGCCCGCGCCGACTTCGGCCTGCCCGCCGACAATCACAGCGTCTATGCGCGCAGGGAGCCTGCGGATGAAACAATGACCGTCAGCGGCGAATTGCCGCAAATCATTCGGGACCTGGCCGGCGCCCGTCCGCCGGAAACACAACACTGACGCGCCCCTCAATCGCCCGCGCCATCTCCGAAATGCCGCTGCGGCACCAGATAGTTTGTCACATATTCCATCACGGCATCGCGCAATGCCGTCACGCCGTCGGCATAGCCGGAGGCAAGAAGCTTCTCCGTGTTGGCACGGGTGAAATATTGATATTGGGAACGCAGCGCCACAGGCATCTCCATAAATTCAATGTGCGGCTTGCGCCCCAAAGCTTCAAAAATCGGGTTCACCAAATCCAACCACGTGTTCGCCTCACCGGAGCCAATGTTGAAAAGCCCGCCCGCACTTTTTGCAGCCGCCAAATGCAATGTCATCGCCACGGCGTCCTTGACGTAAAGAAAATCGCGCTTTTGTCCGCCGTCCGGATAATCCGCACGATGACTTTTGAAAAGCCGCACCTTTCCGGTGTCCTCAATTTGCCGCCACGCCTTGCTCACCACGCTGCGCATATCGCCCTTGTGCTCCTCGTTGGGGCCGAAAATATTGAAATACTTGAGTCCCACAATACGATGCAGATAGCCCTCGCGTCGCGCATGCAAATCGAAAAGCTGCTTTGAATAACCGTAGGCGTTGAGCGGACGCAGCGAGGCCAGATCGTCCGAGGTGTCGTCCATGCCCGCCGTACCGTCGCCATAGGTTGCGGCGGATGACGCATAAACGAAACGTGCGTCGCGCGCCAAAGCCCACTCCGCCAATTGCCGGGTGCATCCGAAATTGTTGCGCCACAAATAGGCCGCATCCCTCTCGGTCGTCGAAGAACATGCACCGAGGTGAAACACATGGGTGAAATCGCCGAACGCACCCGGTTTGCGGGACAGGTGGTCGTAAAATTCCCCGGCCTCCACATAGTCCTCAAAAGTCAGCGGAACCAAATTGCGCCATTTGTCACCCGTTCCCAATTCATCCACAACCACAATGCCGTTCTGACCGTAACGGCGATTCAATATTCCAACCAAAACACTGCCGATAAAACCCGCGCCACCCGTGACAAGAATGCGTCGCTTTCCAGAAAACGAACGGGGTCCCGCCTTGCGTTTGGAAGATAATGACGATTCGGACATGACCGAATCGTAAGCATCCGCTCGCTCGCGCGCAACTCCCGCGCGACGCCGGTCAGTCATTGAACAAATCACCAGTCGCCGCCTTGGCGGGCAAGGGCGCCCCCAGCTTTTTATAAGCCGCTGGCATGGCGACGCGTCCCTGCGGAGTGCGCTGCAAATAACCGCGCATGATCAAAAACGGCTCATGAACCTCCTCCAAGGTTCCGGCATCCTCGCCAATGGCAACAGCCAACGAACCCAGTCCCACAGGCCCGCCGCCAAAACGAAAAATGACGGTCTCAAGAATGCGCTTGTCCATTTCATCAAGCCCATCGCCGTCAATATCCAACATCGCCAGCGCCGATGAAGCGGCATCCGCCGTAATGACGCCCTTTGCGCGCACCTGCGCATAGTCACGGCACCATTGCAGGAGATTATTGGCGATACGGGGCGTCCCCCGGGCGCGGTTGGCGATTTCCCGGGCTCCATCGGCATCCATGGCGACATCGAGGAGTCCCGCACTGCGCTCGACAATCTGCACGAGCTCCTCCGCCAAATAATAATCAAGCCGGCAGGTCATTCCGAAACGCGAGCGCAGGGGCGCACTGATCATTCCGGAGCGCGTGGTGGCGCCGACGAGGGTGAATTTTGGCAAATTCAACCGCACGCTGCGCGCATTGGGTCCCTGGTCAATGATGATGTCCACCTTGTAATCCTCCATCGCCGGATACAGGTATTCCTCGATGGCGGGCTGGAGACGGTGAATTTCGTCTATAAAAAGAATCGCTCCTTCAGGAAGCGTGGTAAGAAGCCCCGCCAGATCGCCAGCTTTTTCAATGGTGGGGCCACTGGTGCATTTGACCTCCGCCCCCATGGCGTTGCCCAAAATCAGTGCAAGCGTTGTTTTTCCAAGTCCGGGCGGGCCGGATAAAAGAATGTGCTGCAATGCGTCGCCGCGCTTGCGGGCGGCGTCCACCATCAGCTGCAAGCGCTCGACCACGCGCCTCTGCCCGGCAAACTCCGCAAACATCGGAGGCCGCAGGGAAACATCCAGCGGCGTTTCCGGCGCCTCGGCGGATTCCCTCAAATAATCTTTTCCAGCCATACCATCCAGATTAGTGGACGCCTCCCTCCAGCGCACCTGCGAAATCATCAAGTGCGGCGCGAACCCCGCGTGGATCGCGCAATAACGACGTGCCGACCAGTGCTGCATCGAAATGAGGCGCAACGGCTGCAATCGTCGCCGAAGAAATTCCGCTCTCCGCCACACGCAAACATCCGGACGGCAGGCTCTCCGCCAAATCAAAAGCGGTGAAATCCAGCGCAAAATCCCGATCCGTGGCATCGCCTGCCGCCACAAGATTTCCCCGGGATTTGAATTTCCGGCTGTTAATGCCGACAATGCGGGCTTCACACGGCAATGCGGCGATTTCCTCCGCCTCATGAACTTCAAAAAGCGCCTCCATCCCAAGGTCGCGCGTCAATTCATAAAGAGCCGCCATTTGATCCGCCGAAAGCACGCTGGCCATCAGCAAAACCGCATCGGCTCCGGCGGCGCGTGCGGCATAGATTTGATAAGGATCAAAAATGAAATCCTTGCGAAGGACGGGCTTGGAGGAAGCGGCGGCGACAGCAGCCAAGTCATCAATGCTCATGCCGAAATGAGTTTCATTGGTCAACACCGACACGGCGCGCACCAGGGGCGACGCTGCGTAAGCGGCAGCGGCGGCGGCAACATTTTCCGGACGCATTTCCCCCATGCTGGGCGAGCGCCGCTTAATTTCGGCCATCAATCCAAAGCCGGGTGCCGCCAGTGCATCCGCCACATCACGCGGCGGACGGGCGTCCGCCGCACGGCATTTGACGTCCTCCAATGGTGTTGCCCGCCGCGCCGCATCAAGCTCACGGCGCGCATCAGGAAGAATACGATCAAGAATGGTCACGGCAGCGAGACTACGCCTCCCCCGTGGCGTCCGCAACCCAGGCGGCGTAAGACTTGGAAACGGCACCAGGTTCCCATGCGATGATTTCCGGAACTTCGTAAGGATGAAGTTTGGTCAGTCGCTTCTCCAGCTTCGCGTAGAGCGGACTTTGTGTTTTCAGCAGCACCGCCACCTCGGCGGAATCCTCGATTTTACCCTGCCACGCATAAATGGAACGAACCCC
>JACTMZ010000102.1 GCA_014584375.1 Verrucomicrobiota bacterium
GAGCACATCCTGCTGGCGCGCCAGGTCGGCGTTCCCTCGATTGTCGTGTTCATGAACAAGTGCGACATGGTGGACGATCCGGATCTTCTCGACCTCGTGGAAATGGAAATTCGCGAGCTGCTCAGCAAATATGAATTCCCCGGCGATGACATTCCGATCATCCGGGGTTCCGCGCTCAAGGCTCTCGAAGGTGACGCTGAGTACGAGAAAAAAATCAACGAACTCATTGAAGCGGTGGACAGCTATATTCCGGAACCCCAGCGTCCGCTGGATCTTCCGTTCCTGATGCCGATTGAGGACGTGTTCAACATTGAAGGTCGCGGCACCGTGTGTACCGGCCGTGTCGAACGCGGTCGCCTCAAGAAGATGGAGGAAGTCGAAATTGTCGGAATCCGCCCCACGGTCAAAACGACCGTTACGGACATTGAAATGTTCCGCAAGCTTCTTGATGACGCGATGGCGGGCGACAACATCGGCGCGCTGCTTCGCGGTATCAAGAAGGAGGATATTGAGCGCGGACAGGTTCTTGCCAAGCCCGGCTCGATCACTCCGCATAAAAAGTTCAAGGCCGAGGTTTACATTCTCAGCAAGGACGAGGGTGGCCGTCACACGCCGTTCTTCTCGAATTATCGTCCGCAGTTTTACTTCCGCACGACCGACGTGACGGGCACGGTGAAGCTGCCGGAAGGCGTGGAAATGGTGATGCCTGGTGACAACATTTCGATGGAAGTCGAGTTGATCACCCCGATTGCCATGGAAAAAACCATTCGTTTCGCCATTCGCGAAGGCGGTCGCACCGTCGGCGCTGGTCGCGTTTCGGAGATTCTCGACTAAATTGGGAGGGAAACGCACAGGTCAGTAGCTCAATTGGTAGAGCAGCGGTCTCCAAAACCGCCGGTTGGGGGTTCGAGTCCCTCCTGGCCTGCTCCGCTGATCTCCCTCTCGCCTGACACACAACCGCAGTATGATTGGCAAAACCAAGAAATTTATCGCCGAAGTTCGCGTCGAGCTGGGGAAATGCACCTGGCCGTGGGATCCCAAGGAAAAGGGATTCCGCCGCTTTAAGGAGCTGTCCGACTCGACCGTGGTGGTGATTGTGGCGATGCTGATCGTCGGAGGTTACATCGCGTTTTTCGATCTCATGCTGGTCAACGTTGTCGGCTGGCTGACCCGCCCCTGAAAGACACCGCATTACTATTATGACCGCAGCCCTTCGCATTCCCGCTCCCCGCGACCAATGGTTCGTGGTGCAGGTTTTCTCCGGTCAGGAGAAAAAAGTCTATGACAGCATCGTCAAACGCCTGAAGACCGAGGAAATGGGGGACTTGATTTACAAGGTTCTTATTCCGACGGAGCGTGTTCAGGAAATCAAGCAGGGCAAAAAAAGCGAAACGACGCGAAAGTTTTTTCCGGGCTACATCATAGTCAATATGCACCTTCTCACCGAGGAGGGCGGGTTGATGGAGCGCACTTGGTATTTTATCAAGGACACGCCGGGTGTTCTTGGTTATGCCGGAACAAAGGATCGTCCGACGCCGATGCGTCCCCGCGAAGTCGAGAGCATGATTGCTCAGATTCAGGATCGCGAGGACACGGTGAAGCCGAAGATTTCCTTTCAGGTCGGCGAAAAAGTCAAGGTGGCCGACGGGCCCTTTCAAAATCAGACGGGTATTGTTGAGGAAATTGATCCGGAGCGCGGCAAGCTTCGCGTTTCGGTCACGATTTTCGGTCGCGAGACTCCGGTGGAACTGGAGTACTGGCAGGTTGACCGCGAGGAATAAGGAGCAATTTATATGGCAAAAGAAGTTATAGGAACCATCAAACTGCAGATTGCCGCTGGGCAGGCCAATCCGGCCCCGCCCGTCGGTCCGGCGCTCGGACAAAAGGGCGTCAACATCATGGCGTTCTGCAAGGAATTCAACGCAGCCACGCAAAAGCAAGCCGGCGACATTCTCCCGGTTGTCATTACGGTTTACAAGGACAAGTCCTTCACCTTCATCACCAAGTCGCCTCCGGCGGCGGTGTTGATCAAAAAGGCTGCGGGAATCGCCGCCGGATCGAAGGAACCGAACAAGACGAAGGTTGGCAAGTTGACGAAAAAGCAGCTTTTGGAAATCGCCAAAGTCAAAATGAAGGATTTGAACGCCCGCGATGACGAGGCGGCGATTAAAATCATCGCCGGCACGGCGCGGCAGATGGGCGTGGAGGTCGAGGCTTAGAAAATTTCAACCCGGCCGCGCAAGCGGGCCGATTCACCGCAGGAGAGCCGCAGGGCTCGCACGAACTGCAATAAATAACATGGCAAAAAAACGAAGCAAACGATACGAGGCGGCCAAAAAGGCCGTGGATTCCTCGCGAAAATATCCGCTGGCCGAAGCGGTCAAAACGCTGAAAAGCATGCCCCCGGCCAAATACGACATGACCGTCACCCTCTCCATGCACCTGGGGGTGGATCCCAAGCAGTCCGACCAAATGGTGCGCGGCACAGCGCCGCTTCCCCATGGAAGCGGAAAGTCCGTGCGCGTGCTGGTCTTCGCCACCGGTTCCGCTGCCGACGCGGCGCGTGAGGCAGGGGCGGAGTACGTTGGTTTTGAGGACATGATTAAAAAATGCGTTGACGGATTTTCGGATTTTGACGTGGCGGTTGCCACGCCCACCGCCATGGCGGAGGTTCGCAAGCTGGGCAAGGTTCTTGGGCCTCGTGGTCTGATGCCGAACCCGAAGACAGGCACTGTCACTGACGACACCGCCGGTGCGGTGCGGGAGGTCAAGGCAGGCCGCGTGGAGTTTAAACTCGACAAAAACGGCAACATTGCCGTGCCTGTCGGAAAGTTTTCCTTTACGGAAGAAGCCATCGTACAAAATGCGGAAACCGTGATTGATGCGGTTGCAAAGGCCCGTCCGCCCGCCGCCAAGGGCGTTTTTATCGAAAGCCTCACCTTGGCCGCCACCGTCACGCCCGGCATCGCGCTCGACGTGTCCAACCTTAACAAGAATTAATCGCCATGCGTCCGGAAAAAGCCAATATCGTCAAGGATCTCAAGGAACAACTCAACGCCTCGCCGTTTCTTCTCGTCGCTGATTACACCGGTTTGAAGGTGGATCAGTTTGCCGAGCTGCGGGTGCGCCTCGCCGCCGCCGGCGCTGAGTGTCACGTGGTGAAAAACACCATGCTGAAAATCGCCGCGACGGAGCTGGGACTACCCGATCTCTCGCCTTCGCTTGCCGGGCAGACGGCCATCGTCACCGGCGAACAGGACATCTGCGCCGCTGCCAAGGTGGTCAAGGTCTTTGCTGCGGAATTTAAAAAACCGGCGGTCAAGGTCGGCATTTTGGACAATGCGCTGCTGACGGCCGATCAGGTTCAAATAATGGCCGATTTGCCGCCATTGCCGGAAATGCGCGCGCAATTGCTTGGCCTGCTCAACACGCCTGCGGGCCGGTTGGTGCGCACCCTCAACGAGCCGGGCGCAAGTCTGGCCCGTGCCTTAAAGGCCAAAGTGGACGCCGAAGGAGGGGCGGCCTGAATCATTTTCCGGGCGAACGCCTTTGGTTCGCGCGGGGAAAACCAAAACACAAACGGTTCCTTGTCGGGCGGGCGGCTGTTCGCCTCAAATCCACCGGTGCTCCGGCGGGCGACAATACCACAACCAAGGAGGCGGGCCGCGCGGGTGTCACCGGCGTGGCCGCCGAATAAAAGACAGTATGGCTAATATTGAAACCATCGTGGACCAACTGAGCGGATTGACCGTTTTGGAAGTGTCCGAACTCGTAAAGGCTCTTGAGGAAAAATGGGGAGTCAGCGCCGCCGCCCCGGTGGCCGCTGTCGCCGCGCCCGCCGCTGGCGGAGCCGCCGCCCCGGCAGAGGAGAAAACCTCCTTTGACGTGATCCTCGCAAGCGCCGGCGGCAACAAGATCGCCGTCATTAAGGAAGTCCGCGCGGCCGTTCCCGGCCTCGGCCTGGCTGATGCCAAGGCTCTGGTCGAAGGCGCGCCGAAACCCCTCAAGGAAGGGGTGACCAAGGAAGAAGCCGAGGAGATCAAAAAGAAGATCGAAGCGGCGGGAGCCACGGTCGAAATCAAATAACATTCGCTGCCGCGGCGGAGTGCAAATTTTTTTACTTGCACTCCGCCCGGAAGCCAATCATGCTACAAGGTCTGTCTCGGGATACCTGCCAAATCATCGTCAAAAGCTTGACACCCTGTTCTGTGTTGGAGCGGAGCGTTTGCGTCCGCTTTCGCGGCGCGGGGTTGTTTGGTCGGTCGAACCTTGCATTGCATTCCCGGGATTAAGCCAGCGCCCTGCGCACAACCACTATCGCACTCATGTCTGATCGTCTTTATTTTGGAAAACTTAAGGAAACTGCGGAGCCGCCCAATCTCATTGAGCTGCAGTGTGAATCCTACAAGGAGTTTCTTCAGCAGGGCGTCCCGCCCTCCAAGCGCAAAAATGCGGGTTTGGAAGCCGTGTTTCGCGAGGTGTTCCCCATTCCCAGCTACGATGAAAAAATGGTGCTGGAGTACGTCGGCTACGAGATCTCCGAGCCGAAGATGAGTGTTCTGGAGGCCCAGCGGGAGGGCGAAACTTACAGTGCCTCCCTCCATGTGACTTTTCGCTTTAAGGAGGAAAGAGGGGTAAAGGACGAAAAAGTTTACATGGGCGAACTGCCGCTCATGACGCCGCAGGGCACATTTGTTATCAATGGCGCGGAGCGTGTCATTGTCAGCCAGCTCCATCGCTCGCCTGGAATTTGTTTTGAGTCCACCGTTCACGCCAATGGCAAGGTGCTTTACAGCTTCCGTCTGATTCCGGATCGCGGTTCCTGGGTGGAGGTTCAGTTTGACACAAACGATTTGCTTTACGTTTACATGGATCGCCGGAAGAGGCGGCGAAAATTTCTTGCCACGACCTTTTTGCGGGCCATGGGGTATCCGTCGGACAAGGACATTGTTGGTCTTTTCTACACGCCGGAGGAGCTGAAGCTCAGCGGACGCCTTGATGAGGATGATGTGTCCGGCAAGGTGCTTGTGGAGGATGTCAAGGATGGGGAAATTATTTTGGCCAACGCGTTTGAGCCGTTGAACAAGGCGTCCATTGCACGGCTGCTTGCAGCGGGTGTTTCAAGTGTGACCGTGGTGGATGTTTCGGAGGACGACACGATTATCAAGTCCCTGCGCAAAGATCCGGCCCGCAATGAGGAGGAGGCGCTCAAGGACATTTATCGCAAGCTGCGCCCGGGTGATCCGCCCACCATCGCCAACGCCAAGAGCATGCTGAAGCGCATGTTTTTTGACCCGAAAAAATATGATCTTGGCCGCGTCGGACGTCATAAAATCAACATCAAGCTTGATTTGAATGCGGACAATACGACGCGGGTGATGACCCGCGAGGATTTCATTGCGGCGATCAAGCATGTGCTGGAGCTCAAGCGCGAGGAAGGCTTGGTGGATGACATTGATCACCTCGGCAGCCGCCGCGTCCGCACCGTGGGCGAACTTCTTGCCAACCAATGCCGCACCGGCCTGGCTCGTACGGAGCGCGTGGTCAAGGAGCGCATGACCCTTTTTGACTCCGGCCTGGAGTACATCACGCCTTCAAAGCTCATCAATCCCAAGGCTCTCAGCGGTGTGGTGCGCGATTTCTTTGGACGCTCCCAGTTGAGCCAGTTCATGGATCAGACCAATCCGTTGTCCGAGCTGACTCACAAGCGCCGCCTTTCGGCCCTTGGGCCTGGAGGTCTCAGCCGTGATCGCGCGGGATTTGAAGTGCGCGACGTTCATCCGTCGCATTACGGGCGCATCTGCCCCATTGAGACGCCGGAAGGCCCGAACATCGGCCTGATCAGCTCGCTGGGGACGTTTGCACGCATCAATGATTTTGGATTTATTGAAACGCCTTACCGCAAGGTGGAGAAGGGGGTCGTGTCCGACGAAGTTGAATATTTGCCGGCTGACAAGGAGGAAAATTTCCTCGTGGCGCAGGCCAATTCGGTGACGGACGCCAAGGGACGTTTGCTTGGCGACAAGGTTTCCGTGCGTTATCGCGGCGACTTTTTGGAAGTGGAACCCGAGAAGGTTCACTACATGGATGTTTCGCCCAAGCAGCTTGTTTCGGTTGCGGCGGGATTGATTCCCTTCCTGGAGCATGACGACGCCAACCGCGCGCTCATGGGCTCAAACATGCAACGTCAGGGCGTTCCGCTTTTGAAATCCGACGCCCCCGTGGTCGGCACCGGTCTCGAAGGGCGCGTGGCGCGCGATTCCTGCGCCGTGATTCTCGCCGTGGAGGCGGGCAAGGTTGCATCAGTCACGGCCGATCAGATCATCATTACCAAGGACGGCTCCCGTCCCGATGGCAAGCGGAAGATCAAGACGGATCCGGCCAAGCATGTTTACGTCTATGAGCTGCGCAAATTCATGCGCTCCAACAGCAGCACCTGCATCAATCAGCGTCCGATTGTCAAAGTCGGGCAGGCTGTGAAGAAGGGGGATGTGATTGCGGACGGCCCCTGCACCGATGGTGGCGAGCTGGCTCTCGGACGCAACGTGCTCGTGGCGTTCATGCCTTGGAGCGGCTACAACTTTGAGGACGCCATCCTGATCAGCGAGCGTGTCGTCAAGGAGGACATTTACACTTCGATTCACATTGATGAATTTGAGATCGGAGCCCGTGACACCAAGCTGGGGCCCGAGGAAATCACGCGTGATATTCCCAATGTCGGCGACGAAGCCCTTCGCAATCTCGGTGCCGACGGCGTTGTTCGCATCGGCGCGGAAGTAAAGCCCGGCGACATCCTCGTCGGAAAAATCACTCCCAAAAGCGAAACCGAGCTTGCCCCCGAGGAGCGTTTGCTTCGGGCCATCTTTGGTGAGAAGGCGGCCGATGTGAAGGACACGTCGCTGACGGTGCCGTCCGGAACCTATGGCATCGTGATGGATGTGAAGGTGTCCTCGAAGGCGACGCAGGCGAAGACAAAGCTGACGCCTTCGGAGGCCAGGAAGCAGTCAAAGATGTTGGACGAGGAATACAATCGTCGCAACGCCGAGCTGCATGAGCAGTTGACAGAGGCACTTTCCAATGTGCTGCTGGGTGAAAAAATTCCGCTGGACGTTGTCAATGGCGAGAGCGGCGAAATCATCATTCCGGCCAATCGGAAGATCACCAAAACCCTGCTGCGCAAGCTGGCCGGAGTTTACAATCAGGTCGAGATTGATCCGAGTCCTATTCGCAATAAAATCCTCGAGATCATCGGCCAATACCGTCATCGCTTTGAGGAGCTTCAGCACGAGAAGGATGAGAATCAGCTTCGCGTGGAGAGTGGCGATGAAATTGAATCCGGCGTCATCAAGCAGGTTAAGGTCTATATTGCCAGCAAGCGCAAGCTGAGTGTTGGCGACAAAATGGCCGGACGCCATGGCAACAAGGGTGTGGTGGCCAAGATTGTTCCCGAGGAGGACATGCCATTTCTCCCCGATGGAACGCCCGTGGACATCGTGTTGAATCCGTTGGGCGTGCCCAGCCGCATGAATGTTGGCCAGGTTCTTGAAACGCATTTGGGCATCGCGGCGCAGGCACTCGGCTTCAAGGTTGCAACGCCTGTTTTTGACGGCATGGATGAGGAGCAGATTTTTGACTACCTCAAGGAGGCCGGCAAGGCGGAGGGGTATAAGTGGATTCAGCCAAACGGCAAGGCCGTGGTGTATGACGGGCGCACCGGAGATCGTTTTGAGCAGGAGGTTGTGGTGGGCTGCATTTACATGATGAAGCTCGGGCACCTTGTTGCGGATAAAATTCACGCCCGCGCAGTGGGCCCCTATTCGCTTGTCACCCAGCAGCCGCTGGGCGGCAAGGCGCAGTATGGCGGTCAGCGCTTTGGCGAAATGGAAGTGTGGGCGCTCGAAGCCTACGGTGCCGCCTACACATTGCAGGAACTCCTCACCGTCAAATCCGACGATGTGCAGGGGCGCACGCGCATTTACGAATCCATCGTCAAGGGCGACAACGCCCTGGAAGCCGGCACGCCTGAATCTTTCAACGTGCTGATTAAAGAAATGAAAAGCCTCGGCCTCAATGTGCAAGTCGGCAAACCCCGGCGCACGCCTGAGGGCGTGGTGGCCTGAACCTGAATCGAGATCCAAATACTATCATGAGCGACAAAATGTTACGCGACCCGTCCGGAGAACCGGAACCGTCTTTCGACCAAGTTGCCGTCACGGTGGCCTCTCCGGAATTCATTCGTTCCTGGAGTAGTGGCGAAGTCAAGAATCCCGAAACCATCAATTATCGTACGTTCAAGCCCGAGAAGGGCGGCCTTTTTTGCGAGCGTATTTTCGGCCCGACTCGTGATTGGGAGTGCGCCTGCGGAAAATACAAGCGCATTAAGCACAAGGGAGTGACATGCGATCGCTGCGGAGTGGAAGTGACCTTGGCTCGTGTTCGCCGCGAGCGCATGGGGTGCATCGAGCTGGCGGTTCCCGTGACTCACATTTGGTTTTATAAATGCACGCCGTCCCGCATTGGTTTGATGCTGGATCTTACGGCCAAGCAATTGGAGCGGGTGATTTATTACGAGGATTACATTGTCATTGATCCCGGCAACACGGCGTTGGAATCCGGCCAGCTTCTTACTGAGACGGAGTTTCGCGAAGCCGAGGAACAATACGGTGAGGACTTCACCGTCGGAATGGGCGCCGAGGGACTTCAGAAAATTCTTGAGAGAATTGATCTCAATGAACTCGTCGAAAAATTGCAGGAGGACATGGGGAAAACGCGGAGCAAAACGACCAAGGTCAAGCTGGCCAAGCGTCTGAAGCTCGCCCAGGGATTTTTGAATTCCCGTACGCGTCCGGAGTGGATGATTCTTAATGTTCTGCCCGTCATTCCGCCGGATCTGCGTCCGCTGGTTCCGCTCGAAGGAGGGCGTTTTGCCACATCGGATCTCAACGATCTCTATCGCCGGGTTATCAATCGCAACAACCGCTTGAAAAACCTTCTGCAGCTCAAGACGCCGGAGGTTATTATTCGCAACGAAAAGCGCATGTTGCAGGAGGCTGTGGACGCCCTTTTTGACAATGGCCGTCATGGACGCGCCGTGACCGGCGCAAGCAACCGCCCCCTCAAATCCTTGAGCGACATGCTCAAGGGCAAGCAGGGGCGTTTCCGTCAGAATTTGCTCGGCAAACGCGTGGATTACTCCGGTCGCTCGGTCATTGTGATCGGGCCGGAACTCAAGCTCAATCAGTGCGGCTTGCCAAAGAAAATGGCACTGGTACTTTTCGAGCCGTTCATCATCCGTCGGCTCAAGGAGCTTGGCTATGTTCACACCGTGCGCAGCGCCAAGAAAATCATTGAGCGTCAGGAACCCATTGTTTGGGACATCCTCGAAGAGGTCACCAAGGGCCACCCGGTGCTGCTTAACCGCGCGCCGACGCTTCACCGCCTGTCCATCCAGGCTTTTGAACCGCAGTTGATCGAAGGCGAGGCCATCCGCATTCATCCGCTTGTTTGCACTGCTTACAATGCGGACTTTGACGGCGACCAAATGGCTGTTCACGTTCCGCTATCCGCCGAAGCGCAGCTTGAAGCGCGCATGATGATGCTGGCCACCAATAACATTTTCTCGCCGTCCAGCGGCAAGCCGATCACCACGCCGTCGCAGGACATCACTCTCGGTTGCTATTACCTGACGCAAAGTCCCCGCATCACCGCCGGGGGCAAGGAGCAGCGCCGTCCGTTGTTTGCTGACTCCTCGGAAGTCGAGCTGGCCATCGCGGAAAAGGCGATCACCTCCCACAGCTGGATTCGTTATAAAAATCCGGATTTCGGACGCGAGACTGTTTATGGCGATCCGGGCAAGAAAATCATTGAAACCACGGCTGGACGTGTCCGTTTCAATGAAATTTGGCCCGAGAAGCTCGGCTTTTTCAACAAGCCGGCTGGCAAGAAACAGCTGAGCGAAATTATTTGGAACACGTATCAGATTGTCGGGCAGCAGGGGACGGTTGAGACCTTGGATCGCCTGAAGGATCTCGGGTTCCGCGAGGCCACGCGCGCCGGCATTTCCATCGGGATTGTGGACATGATCATCCCGAACGAAAAGCAGGTTGAAATTGAGCGCGCCCGCAAGCAGATCGAAGAGGTCGAGAAGCAGTATCGCAAGGGCATTATCACTGACGGCGAACGCTACAACAAAATCGTGGATATTTGGACTCACGCGGGTGAGGAGGTGTCCAATGTCATGTTCCGCACCCTCGATCACAATGAAGGACGGCGGGAAATGAATCCGGTGTTCCTTATGGTGGATTCCGGAGCGCGCGGCAACCGTCAGCAGGTCAAACAGCTCGCCGGCATGCGCGGACTTATGTCGAAGCCCTCGGGTGAAATCATTGAGCGTCCGATCACTTCAAATTTCCGCGAGGGTCTCACCGTGCAGGAATATTTCATTTCGACGCACGGCGCCCGCAAGGGTCTGGCCGACACTGCGCTCAAGACTGCCGACTCCGGTTATCTCACGCGCAAGCTGGTGGATGCCGCCCAGGACGTGATTATCACCGAGGAGGATTGCGGCACGGTCAATGGCATCGTTGTGCAGCCCGTTTATGAGGGCGACGAGGAGGTTGTTGAGCTGAAGACGCGGATTATCGGGCGCACCAGTTGCGAAAGCCTCAAGGATCCGGTGACCAACAAGCCGGTGATCAAGGCCGGACAACTCGTGGATGAGGATGCGGCTGCAAACCTTGACCGCATCGGCGTCGAACGCCTGCGCATTCGCTCCGTGCTGACATGCGAATCCAAGCGCGGTGTGTGCGCGCGTTGCTACGGACGCAATTTGGCCAATGGCAAGCTGATTCAGATCGGCGAGGCCGTCGGCATTATTGCCGCACAATCCATCGGCGAACCCGGCACGCAGTTGACGATGCGTACGTTCCACATCGGCGGAACCGCCAGCCAGACATTCAAACAGCCGATCATTAAGACGAAAAATGACGGCATTGTCCGCTATGTGGATCTGCGCACGGTTCAATCCACGGATGGCAATGCGATTGTTCTCAATAAAAACGGGTTCATTGGCATTTACAACGAGAAGGACGGTCGCGAACTGGAGCGGCACAGCATTGTCATCGGCTCCATCATTTCCGCGCCTGATGAATCCAAAATCAAGAAGGGCGAAGTTTTTGCCCAGTGGGATCCTTACAACCTGCCGATTCTGACCGAAAAGGCCGGCAAGGTGGAGTTCCGCGATGTGATTCCCGGCCTGACCGTCAAACGTGAGGTGGATGAAGCCACGGGCATCACGGGATTGGTGATTATCGAACACAAGGAGGATCTGCATCCGCAGATCGTCATTGTGGACAACGATAAAAAAGTCATCGCCAGTTACTCGATTCCGTCCGGCGCGCACATTGTTGTGCAGGACAACCGTCGGGTTGAGGCCGGGCAGTTGCTGGCCAAAACACCGCGAAAGGTGGCCAAGACGAAGGACATTACGGGCGGCCTCCCGCGTGTGGCGGAGCTTTTTGAAGCGCGCAAGCCGAAGGATTCCGCAGAGATTGCGAAGATTGACGGCGTTGTGAAGATCGAAGGAACCAGTCGCGGCAAGCGTCGTCTGCTTGTTCTCGATCCTGAAACCAAGAGCGAGGAGGAGCATCTGATTTCCCTCAACAAGCACATTATCGTGACTGATGGAGATCGGGTTGCCAAGGGCGACCAGTTGACGGAGGGAGCCGTGCTGCCCCACGAAATTCTGCAAATTTGCGGCCCGGCTCTTCTTGCCGAACATTTGCTCGGTGAAGTGCAGGAAGTTTATCGCACGCAGGGCGTCGAAATTAACGACAAGCATATCGAAATCATCATCCGCCAGATGCTGCGCAAGGTGAAAGTCACCGATCCTGGCGACACCACGCTGCTCTGGGATGACAAGGTGGATCGCATTGAGTTCCTGACGGAAAATGACCGCATTATCGGACTTGGCGGCAAGCCGGCGGAAGGTGAACCGGTTCTGCTGGGCATCACCCGCGCTTCCCTGAGTACGGAAAGCTTCATTTCAGCCGCTTCATTCCAAGACACCACGCGTGTCCTCACCGAAGCCGCCACCTTGGGTAAGGTGGATCATTTGCGCGGCTTCAAGGAAAACGTCATCATGGGTCACCTGATCCCGGCCGGAACAGGATTCCCATCCTGCCGCGACATCAAAGTCGTGGAGGCCGATTCCGAGGTGGAACTGGCGGATGTAAATTCAGAAAAAGAGGCGGGCTGATCCCTTCAATATTAAAACAAACCTACGACCATGGAATCCATAGAGCTGATCAACGAACTTCTCGAATCCGGAGTTCATTACGGACACCAGACCAAGCGCTGGAATCCGAAAATGCGCGAATTTATTCTCGAGGAGAAGAACGACATCTACATCATTGACATCAGTCAGACCGTCGGGCAGCTGGAACGCGCCTCGAAGTTTCTGTCCGATGTCACCTCCGGCGGCGGACGCGTACTTTTTGTCGGTTGCAAAAAGCAGGCGCAGGAAGCCGTGAAGGAAGCTGCGGAATCCTGCGGACAGTTTTATGTCCACAATCGCTGGCTTGGCGGCACGTTGACCAACCTTGCGACCATTCGCAAAAGCGTCGCCCGGCTCAATGAGATCGAAAGAAAACTCAAAAGCCCCGGCGTTGTAAAAATCGGCAAAAAGGAGCAGGCGTCCCTGCGCCGCGAACAGTCCCGTCTCGCCAAAAATCTCGATGGACTTCGGGAAATGGACAAGCTGCCGGCGGCTGTTGTCGTGATTGACACAACGCGCGAAGGCATCGCCGTCAAGGAGGCCAATCGTCTCGGAGTGCCGGTGATCGCCATTGTTGACACCAACAGCGATCCGGATCTCGTGGACTATCCCATCGCCGGAAATGACGATGCCATCCGCTCGATTCGCGTGGTGCTACAAAAGCTGGTGAACGCCATCGGCACCTCCGCCGCCGCACGGCAGAAGGAAGTCGAAGCCGAATTGTCCGCCGTCGCCGAATAAGTTTTTTAATCCACAACCTGTTATCTCAATAGAATTATGTCCGCTATTTCCGCTCAACTCGTCCGTGATCTCCGTGAAAAAACCAATGCGGGAATGATGGATTGCAAACGCGCCCTGACGGATGCCGGTGGCGATTTGAACAAGGCCGAGGAGATTCTTCGTGCCAAGGGCATCGCTTCAGCCGGCAAGAAGGCGTCCCGTTCCGCCAAGGAGGGAATTGTTGCATCCTACATTCACCTGCAGGGGAAGGTCGGCGTTCTGGTCGAGGTCAATTGCGAAACCGACTTTGTCGCCAAGAATGAAAACTTTCGTGAATTGGTGAAGGATATCACCCTGCATATTGCGGCGGCCAATCCCTCCTGCGTTTCTCGCGAGCAAATTGACCCGGCGGAAATCGAGCGGGAAAAATCCATTTATCGTCGGCAGGTGGAGGGAAAACCCGCCAACATTGTTGAGAAAATCGTGGAAGGAAAGGTCGAGAAATTTTATGGCACTGCGTGCCTGATGGAGCAGCCTTTTATTAAAAATCCCGATTTGACCATCGCCGATCTCGTGAAGTCCAAAATCGCCGAGCTTGGTGAAAATATCGTCATCCGTCGCTTCACCCGTTACATGGTGGGCGAAGGCGTGAGCGAGGAATAATTGGCGAATGGTTCGGTTCCCTCCGGAGTGGAGGGGGACTAAAGCGCTGCGGCTTTTGCGATGGCCCGCAATTGATCCGGCACATCACTCATGATGCCACGTACATTGCGTTCCAGCAGCCAGCGCATGTCCGCCTCGGTGTTGGCAAAGAACACATTGAACGGGATGTCTGTCGTCTGAATGCGACGAAGAAAATCATCCGTCAATTGCGACTTTTGTGGCTGCATGAAATCCACGCCGAAGGCCAGATGCCGCGGCAGGTCATCACGTGATTTTCCGACGCATATCTGTATGCTTGGATGGTATTTTCGAATACTTTTTGCCTCCTCGAAGGAGCGCAGCATGAGAAAGCCGGATTTTTCCAGCCCATACTTGAGATAAAGAATCGCAATGCGTTTCAGCGCCTCGTCATTCTCCGTGTAAATCTGGATGTTTACACCGACCTTGCCCGCCAACAATTCCAGGGCATCGGTCAGCAGGGGAATGCCCTCTTCCCCCGCTGGCACAGCGAGTCGGTGTCCAGCATCGTGCGTCCCCGCCCAATACGTTGCATTGAGCTTTCTAACCTCCTCCCAGGTTTTGGAAATGACGGCCCCGGTTCCGTTTGTTGTGCGATCCAAAGTTGCGTCGTGCAGAACGACCAACTGACCATCACGGGTTTCGCGGACATCGAATTCCACGATATTTGCACCGACTTCCATCGCCTTGCGAAAAGCCGTCAATGTATTCTCGGGATACTTTCCGGAAAACCCGCGATGGGCCGTAATTACGGTCTTCCCGGGAATTTTATAAAGGTCTTTTAGATTCACGGGATTGGCTGCAAGGAAAAGTTGGGGGCGGGATAAAAAGGGAAGGGCTTGCGCACAAGCCGGCAGTCGGACTCGAACCGACGACCGCCTGATTACAAATCAGGTGCTCTACCAACTGAGCTATGCCGGCGTTTTGCGTGCGAATTTGTAAGCAACAGCTCACAAAATGCAGGGCCAACCAACATAACAGGAAAATAATATCGATGCAAGTGCAGCCAGTACCCGTTAGGGAGTTTTTTGAGGCAATAGTGCGGATTGTTTTATTGGGCAAAGATAAATTCCCCGAAACGTTCCGGGCGATGGAAAAGCCCAAAAGTTGGACTCCATGCGGAATCTTCTTCGGGAGACTTGCTGCGACGTGAACGCGTGAGGTTGACGGCCCAAACATCACCGGGTTTTGGTGGTTCCTTTAATCCAAGAGAGGTATAGGGAATTCGGATGTTGGCTTCCCATCCTGTGAGAGTTTTTTGGGTCGAGACAGTGGCCTGAGAATCCCAAGAAGGATCTGTTTTTGAGTCTGAATTGTAAACAAGATCAAGGAGCGCTCCTGCAGGATTTATTAGCAGATGGTAGGTTTGCTTGGATGCCCGACGCGGAGTGAGAAAGATCTCCACGACGTCATCTTTCCACACTTCACCATCACGATCGGTGATATCTTCACGCAGACGATTGACATTGGTGTCGTTCGCTTTGAAGTGGATTGTAATTGCATTTTCCCCGGTATGGATTTCGGCGCATGTCGGTTCCATCGGTTTATCACCGGTTCGATTCTCCACGAATTCCAGACGCACGGGGGTTGATTGGGGATTTAATGAGAGTTGCACGGATTTTGTTTTTCCAAGGAATGCCATTTCATATTCAGCACGTTTAACGGGAAGGGCTCGCTGTTGATCGGTGGCTGCTACATCCTTCCAATTAATGCTGTAGTCGCCCTGATGGCTGTGTTCCTCCAGAAACGTTTCCCGAATGGTCAGCACATTCATTACAACTTTGGCTGCCTCCTTGGAAGGCTTTGTCTGATAGTTTTTAATAGCCTGTAGTGTGTCGGTTTGAATCTTTGTCCACTCCCAGGCATTTGCAACATAGCCAACGCGATTACGCAAATTGGTGTCATCCGTTTTTTCAATGGATTTAAGAGCCTGTGCAATTAGTTTGTCCGCATCTTTGCGGATTGGATCATAGGTTGTCAGGATCCAATCATCACCGGGGCGCATTTCATCGGGAACCACGGGCACGGCGGCAGCAGATTTTGCGAATGATTGCCGGATTGTTTCAAAGTAAGCCTGAATTGGCTTTGCAGCGGGCCCAAAGGCGGATGTATAGAATTCATTTAACACATGATTTACATCGGCATCGGGGTTCCAGAGCAATTCGGCGGAGAGAAAAACTTCATTACCAAAGGCACCAAAAGCTCCGTCGGGAAATGCAATCCAAAAGCCTTTTGACGAAGGAAATTTTGCAGCGGTTCTTATTAGGTCGGCAATGGCTTCCGGGGAAAATGTCGGGAGGTTCCACCATGACATCCCGTGAAAATAGCTAACCATTTCAACATTTTCCGCCAGTTCGCGCCATTTTTTCATGGTGTCATGGCGTCGCTGACGCATTTTCGGTTGATGAAAATGAACATCATAGCCATTGCAAACATCGCTCACCCAAATATCCGGAAGCAATCGCGTGTGGACGGGGGGCAATTCCCCATGGTGATAAGCATAGTAACCCAGATTTAATCCGGGAGCACGGTCCCCTATGGTCGTTCTGATGGCATTGGCAAATTCCGCAAGGCGATCGGAAATGGAGGGAATGCCGGGAGCCCACTCCTCGGAGTCTTTGGCTCGGCAACGTTCGCACTGGCAGTGATTTGCTCCGTCGTTTTCACTTAGGCTAAACATGGTCCATTTGGGGATTTCCTTGAATTGGGCAACGGCAATTTCGGCCATCTTGGCGATAACTTCGGGATTTGTGACGCAGAGCTGACCATCATAGCTTCCATTTCGTAAATGTGTTGCGCGGCTTCCATTTACTAGCGCGAACCAGTCGGGATGTTCGGCAGCATAGACTTCGGGACTGATGGTTTGATACCAATTATGCCAGTAGCAGGAAACGTGTGACCATCCGAGGCGATTCATGCGTAGAAATCGCGCGCGATCTTTTGGAGATTGGCAATCAAAGCCGGTGATAATTTTACGCGATGAAAAGTGTGGATGATCGCTGACATCGAAATTTTTAGGAATGATTAGTTGTTCGACATGATTGAGTGTTTCCCCGGTTGGCCCTGGAAGCAGCCAGCGGGCGTTGTAAAATCGCCTTGTAAATTCGATAACTCCAAAAAGTGTTCCAGTTTGATTTGCGCGCATCCAATGCATGTCCCACGGATCACCGGGTGTATCTCGACCGACAATAAATACAGTGTTCTCCATAGCGCGGATTCTAAATCCTTCGGGAGGGAGGTCGTTGGCAAGAATTCCGGCAGCTTCTGCGGCGGGGTGTGGACCAACAACAATGTTTGCTCCGTCCTCAGATAATGTGTCTGTAATTTCCCAGCGAGTGCCTGTCGCCTTTTCCGTAAGTCTTTGCAGTTCTTTGGCCGCTTCAATGGCAGTTTGAGAACTTCCCGGAGCCACAACAATGGTAACATGCGGTGCATTTGAGCCTGTTAGCAAGAGACCGTGTTTGGGGCCTGCTGAATGTTCTTCATCACCATTCATACGGGTACAAGCAGCGATACTGAGAAAAAGTGGGATGGCAAGTAATAGGAGGTGTATCTTCATGAGGCGATGTGGTGAAAGAGAAAGTTGTGTTCCCGTTTACTCCTTGCCTTCGCTAAGTGCTTTGATGTCTTCCGATGATAATTCGTCTGCATAAATGCGCACCTCGTCAAGCCAGCCGTCAAGGTAGCCGCCTACGCCTTGACCAAAGGCGACTTCGGCGGCGGATTCCATGCCATTGGTAACCAGATTATTGAGGGCGCCGACTTGTACGCCGTTAATGTACAGCGAAATACGCCCCGATTTTTGATCTGAAAAATCCCATGTAAGAGCAATATGGTTCCAATCCTTTTTCAAATGTTCCAAGGGAACTGAAAGGGCACTTTCCTTAAGGTTTTTGTCTGCAACCCGAAGGTTGATAGCATAACGCCAATCTCTGGCTTCCGGATCAAGTGCCCAAATATTCAGGGTAATAACTGAGGGCATTTCCTTCCATTCGTCCATATATTCATGAAACGAACGGAACAGCATGACGCTGGTGCTTAGAGTTTCACCCACCCAGTCCGCCTTAATCCAAAAGGATACGCTTCCGTGATTTTGATCAAACTCTCTCTCTGTGGGACGCCAGATTAATCCGCTGACGCCGCGCATATCACCGGTGATATAGCTTGTTGGGACACTGCCGCCGGCTTCAAATTGCGGTCGTTCAATTTCGATGGAGCCATTGATGCCGATTAGTGACACAGTGGCGCTGCCTTCCATGGTTTTTCCCGAAATCCAAATACGTTTCCATTCTTGGGTAAGCGAAAACTGCTGACGATTGTCGGGAATTGCACCGTCCCAACTTAAGGCAATTTTTGCCGAATTTTCCGATGTGGCGCGGGCATAGACAGAGAAACAATAGATTTTTTCCGGTGAAAGTTGATCGACAACTTGCCGTGCTTCACCTTGCGGTGGAAGTTCTATCAGTGTGCCATTTGCGGATGCTCCGTTAAGGAGAATCCATGCGTTTTCTTCATTGGAATTTGGCTCCTTGAGTAAATTAAGCGTACGTCGTTCAAGAAGGGCGGCTTCGCCAAATTTTCCGCTTCCGAGTTTGGTTGGGTTCATGAGGACAGCTCCTCCCTGTATAGGGGCCTGTGTTTCCAAAGGTTCATAAAAAATCGGCTTGGGAAGAGCGATTGCCTGAAATGGGTAATAAGCACTTAAAATAAGCCCTCCCAAGATGAATGAACAAAGAGTCATGGCGATAACTATTTGGTTTGCAATAACTTATTATATATCAAATTTTGACGCAAAAACCTTGTTATGCTGTATTGGCATTAATTCTGTGGTTATGAATTGAAACGATTGTGACTTAGCAGCGCCGTTTTCTCTTTTGGAGAAAGAGGGAGCTTCCCGCTAGGAGTATTAAAGCCAACGAGGAGGGTTCGGGAATTTGTTCCATCGTCACATTGTCAATAGCCCAGCGGCCGATGGCGGTTGATCCAGGGCTAAATGAGACACCAATTGCTCCTCCATTTGTATTGGTGGCAAAAGGCATGCTGTCCCCCATTGCAGTGCCATCCAGATAGACTTGTGTCATGCCATTGGAGAAATCCAGACGCATTTCAATATTATACTGAGTAGCTTTGGAAATTGAGCCGATATTGGTAGATCCTGATGACGATCCTGGAGAGTTGTAGCCAACGAGAGTCAACCCACCGCCGGAATTGAGTGATAAGGAACTAATGGTATAATATCCCGAATTTCTTACGCCTATGAAAAAATTGCCTGTTAAAGTCGGATCATTGTCCATCATGAGGTCGAAATTTAAGGAAATAATTCCATTGGTAAATTTGTCGGTCGGATACATTTCGAAACTCACTACGGAGCTTGTATTGGTGCCATTGATTTTATCAATGACGGCGACATTTCCGCTGCCAAAGGGTACATTGTTTGAGTAGGAATGGAAGTTGCTAGCAACATTCATTGTGACATTGCTTGCAACTGTCATTCCATCGGCGTTCGTGATCGGAAATTGCCCGGCGACCGGCACCGAAACCATAATGGGTTGGTTG
>JACTMZ010000129.1 GCA_014584375.1 Verrucomicrobiota bacterium
CGATCTCCTGCATTTGTTCGATAGAATGCTCGCGTTGTCCGGACAAAGTCAGGGCCAGGGCATAATTCAATTTCGCCCGGGTTCCCCGTTCACTCCGCGCTGGTGCTTCGGCGGAGGCCTGCTTGAGCAGTTCCTGCGCCTTGTCATATTTTCCCTCCGCAAGCGCGCGTATTCCCACACTTAAAGAATCCCTCACCCACAACGCCTCGATGCCTTCCCGTAATGCGACAGCGCCCTCCGACCTGCTTTTCAAAACGAAAAAGACGGCTCCTCCCAATGTCAAAAACAATACCGCCAAAAAAAGCAACACGCCGTAAAGCCGCGTCCGCTTCGTCTCAAGTTTGACAACTTCCCGCCTCTTTGCGCCTGTCGGGCGTCCCGCGCGCTCCATCACCTTGGCTCGCGCAAATTCCAAATGTTCGACAAGTTCCGCATAGGACGCATACCGATCGCCGGGTTTTCTTTCCAACATGCGATTGATGACATAGGCCGTCTCCGGAGCAACATCCGGCGCAAAGGCTTCCAAGCTGACCCGCTGACTCTTAATTTGCTTGAGCGCCACCATGCTGGCGCTTTCAGCTTCAAAGGGCGGACGCCCCGCAATGGCGTGAAACAGCGTTCCTCCGAGGCTGTACATGTCACTGCGAAAATCCTCGGGATCATAATTAAGCCGCTCAGGCGCGATATAGTAGGGCGTTCCCCAGATTTCCCCCCGGGCACCGGCCTCCTCCTCCAAAACCCGCGCCAGGCCGAAATCCACGATTTTTGTGGCATGAGAGTCGGCAAAAAGAATATTGCCGGGTTTTACATCGCGGTGAATGAGTCCTTTTTCCAACGCCGCCTCGAGTCCCTGCGCGATCTGAATGCCAATCTCCAAAACCTGGGCTTCGGGAACGCGTGTTTGAATGCTCATCAAATCATCCAGCGACCCCTTGTCCACCAGCTCCATGGCCAGATAAAACTGCCCGCAGGCCTCGCCGAAGGAATATACGCGCACGACATGGGGGTGATTCACCGATGCGGTGATACGGGCCTCCTGCTCGATTTTCGAGCGCTCCTCCTCCCGCGCACTCATTTCCCGGCGCAGCACTTTCAATGCCACCATGCGTTCCAACGAATGATCATAGGCCTTAAAAACCGAGCCCATCCCGCCCTCCCCTATCAGCTCAACCAACTCAAAGTGGTTGAACATTCTTCGCGCCCGCATTCCAGCGCCGCAATGCGGACAGAAAATCTGCGCAAAAGGGAGTTCGTCGGTCACGTCTATGGCACCGCCACACGAGGGGCAGGTATCTATGATGGCGGAGGAGGAATCTTCCACGCTCGCCATCCTAATCACTTTCACTGCCTCCGGCAAACCTTGCGCACACGAGGCGACGGCCATAATTTTTCCACCGCCATGCCGGAAAAACTATTTGCAATCGCCGGGGAATCCTGTCCAAGGCTCGATCGCTGGCTTGCGGCCCGCTGGCCGGAATTCAGCCGGATGCGCTGGAACCGGGCGATCGCATCCGGATCGGTTGCCATCAACTCTTCCCCCGCCGCCCCCTCCGCCGCAGTGAAAGCCGGCGACCGCATCGAAGCTGTTCCTCCGCCGCCCGCCGACGCCGCGACCGATGCACTCCCGGAAGCAATCCCTCTCGACATCATTTACGAAGACGACAGTCTGCTCTGCGTCAACAAGCCTCCCGGCCTTGTTGTTCACCCCGCCGCCGGACATTGGAAGGGAACCCTGGTTAATGCCATCCTGCATCATTGCCCGTCTCTCTCCGCCGGCTCGCATCCCCTGCGTCCCGGCATCGTTCACCGCCTCGACAAGGACACAAGCGGCTGCATCCTCATTGCAAAAACCAACGCCGCCCACACCGCCCTCGCCCGCCAGTTCGCCGATCGCACCGCACAAAAATACTATCTCGCCGTCGTGCGGGGCCGACCACGCATGGCGGCGGGTGTCATCACCGCCGCCATCGCGCGCCATCCCGTCCATCGCCGGGAAATGACCATTGCAAACCGCTCCGACGCGCGCGAAGCAGAAACCCTCTGGCGGTTTGTTGCCGGCACGAACCGGCTCTCCCTTCTCGAATGCCGCCCAAAAACCGGACGCACCCACCAAATTCGCGTTCATCTCAAACACCTCGGCCACCCCGTCGCAGGAGACCGCGTCTATGGGGGCGGAGCCGACTTTCCCCGCCAGCTTCTTCACGCATGGAAAATCAGCATCACCCATCCCATTGCAAACACCCCTCTCGCCTTTGAATCGCCCGTCCCAAAGGATTTTCCCGACGAGCTGCGGGAAAAATTGACCGAATATGATCAACGCCTGCGATAGGCGTCCTTGTTTTTTTCCAACAACTCCAGCCGCCGCTTCTGCTCGGGGCTCAAACCCTCAATTCCCTGCTCCTGCACACGGCGAAGGATTTCATCCAGCGGAATCGGCGCCTCGGGCAAAGGGAATCCTCCAACCGTCCCCACCTTCCACAGCTTCGTCAAAGCCCACCCCGCCAATGCTCCCCCAAGGTGCGCAAGATGTCCGATGATGGGCATGATATTCAATGCGGCGCAAAAAGCGGAAAACGCGATGATTCCCCATCCCAGCGTTTTCGCACGCATGCGCACCGGCACGATAAAAAACAACAAAGCCTGCAAACGCGCTTCGGGAAAGGATGTCGTAAATGCCAACAAAACACCGCAGACCGCCCCCGATGCGCCAATCAATTCCGTGCCAGGTTGGCCGAAAAAAAACGTCTGCAAAAGCCCCCCGGTGATTCCCGAAATAAAATACAGAATCACAAATTTCCTCCGACCAAGAGTGATCTCCACCGTCGGGCCGACAAACCACAGACTCAGCGCATTCACCGCCAAATGCAGCAAATTCGCATGCAAAAACAAATGCGTCACCACCGTCCACCACTCGCCAGCCGCAAGCGCATTGCGACTCAATCCCAACCGCCACAATGCGTGCGGCCCGAAAAGGGGAGCCAGAAAATAGACCGCCACCATCGCTGCCGTCAGACACACTGTGACAGGTGCCATGCGAAATTTTTTCTGCAACACACCCATCACGACAAACAAACCAAAACGCCGACGACAACCAATTCAATTATCATAAATCAACAAACAACGTATCCATTCACCCTGCAATTTCGAGTTAAAACAAAAAGCACACCCCTCCTCCACGCGATACATCAATCAAAAGGTTGTCCGGCGAAATTTTTCTGAAATTATTGCGTTCAAATTTTATGGAACGACGAATTTACATCGGTGCCGACAGCGGGGCCACAACCACCAAAATTGCCGCCATTTGGGAAAATGGTGATGCCGTCACCACGCAACTTTTGCAGCGGAAAACCAATTCGCACGCGGGACGCGACGGCGTTGTTGCGGGATGGATCGCGGCCATTGACGAATTTCTCACCGCCAACGGGCTCGATTGGCGGCAAATCGCCGGCGCTGGTCTCGCCATTCCCGGCCCTTATCTCGGTCGGGGCATCATGGACAAGTCGCCAAATTTTCCTGCGGAGTTTGCGGGATGGAATGTGCAGGAGCATTTCGTCCGTGCGCTTGCGGCAAAAGCGGGTCGCAACATTCCGCTGCAGGTCGGAAACGACGGAAATTACGGCGGCGTCGCCGAAGCCCGTGTCGCCCGGGGAAATTGTAACGCCTCGGTTTTGATGCTCATGCCCGGCTCCGGACTCGGATGCGCCTACATTGGTGCCAACGGACTGCCGTTGGAAGGCGACACGCTGGCGGGACTTGAAGCCGGACACGCCCCGGCGGTGTTGCAAGTGCTTGGAATCACCGCCAAGCCGCTGTCCTGCGGATGCGGACGCGACTGGGGTTGCGTCGAAGCTTACACGACCATCTCCGGACTTCCGCAGCTTCTCGCGGAAAAATTAAAGGACTTTCCCGATCACGAATTTGCCACATCATCCATGCCCATCCGGGAAAAGGCATTTTCCCTGCGTGATCGCGCTCAGAAGGACGATCCGCTGGCCGTTGCCATCTTCGATTTTCAAGCCCGCGTGATGGGGCTGCATATTGCCAATCTTGCCATGACCCTCGATCCCGGCATTGTGGTCATTGGCGGCGGACTGATGGATCACAGCACAACAACTCCGAAATTTCGCGAGCGCTATTTGCGCATCGCCAATGAAACAGCGCGCCCCTATCTCTGGAATTTGCAGCGCGACACGATTCGAATCATTCCCGCCTCCCTCGGCGATTTGTCCCAAGCCATCGGAGCCGCGCTCGTTGCACTCTACGCCGGTCAAAACGCAGGTTAATTACCCGCTTGCCGACCACGCTGCGGATAAACGCGGAAAAGGCGGGGCATCATGCGATGCGCCGCCTTGATTTTAATCCGATCTCCCCCTATCGGAGCAGCAGAACAGTGCGTGCGCGCTTGATTGCGCGTGTAATCCGACGATGCAAATGCGCCGGAACGCCGGTGATCCGACGCGGTAAAATTTTCCCGCTTTCGGTGATAAAGCGTTTAAGCACTTCCGGGTTTTTGTAATCAATCGCCTCCAGCGACAGATCAATGCGCCGACGTGGCATCGAGCGATTGGCCCGCCGCATGGCGGCGCGACGTTTGGGTGTCTTGGGTTGCATGTTGAATCTATTTGGTCTCGCGGTGCAGCGTGTGACGGCGAAGATGCGGGTTGTATTTTTTCTTTTCCAGCCGCCCCGGTGTGTTGGGGCTCTTCTTGTTGCGTGTGCTCATGTAACGGGACACGGGTTTCCCCTCGGCAGCCGCCTCAGTGCATTCCAGTGTGATGATTTCTTGGGCCATAATTTTTACTCCTTGTTCTCCTGCGAGGATTCTTCATCGGAATCATCCTCGGATTCCTCGTCAACGGGTTCAAAAAGACGCGCGATCGGCTGGCGCACGTGACTAAAGCGATTCTTGCGCTCCACTTCCTGCTGGCACTCCACCGTGTAGCGGGCGAACGGTATCGCTTCCAGCCGCGCCTTGGGAATGGGTTTGCCGCTCATTTCGCAAATGCCATAAGTCCCAAGCTCAATACGCTTCAAGGCATCGTCAATTTTAAGAAGCGCATCCTGTTCCTGGGACAAAATGTTAAGCGCAAAATCACGGTCATAAGCATCGCTGCCGGCGTCCGCCTGATGCAGGCCATGCGCGGAGACCTCATTGCCTCCGCTCTCAATGCGCAGGTTGTCGCGCGTCATGCCCGCCATGGCATCCAGCCGTGAGTCCTTGAGCGCGAGAAGGCGAATCTGCTGGCGCCGCAGCCACGGAGTCAGATTTCCCTCCTTGGCCACCGGTTGCCCGAAAGCAATCATTTCCCGCATTCCCACCACGCCCCCCTTCGAAGGCTTGGCCTTGGAAGAGGATTTTGCGGGCTTGCTGGATTTTGCGGATTTGGCGGGGGATTTGCCTGCGGGCTTTTTCGAAGCCTTCAACGGTTTGCCGACCGCCACCTTTTTCTTTTTGGAAGGAACGGTTTTTTTGGCAGGCGTGCTTTTTTTCACCACGGCTCCCTTGCTTTTCGCGGGGCGCGATTTTGAAGCCGCAGGTTTTTTAACCGCCTTTTTGGGGGGCTTGGAAACCTTCTTCGGTGCCTTTTTTGAAGCAGCCTTCGATGAAGACGGCTTGCGGGAAGGCTTGGCTGACGACTTTTTCTTTTTTGCTACCATGAGTAATAGAATTTTTGGGCGGGGGCGGGAAGCTAACGGCAGAAAGCGTCGCACGCAAGGTTTTTTGCAGTATTTTCTCTGCGTCGCATGATTATTGTGGAGGAAGCGGCACCGGACGCTCTCCGACTTTGTCCGCAGCAGCCTCTGCCTGCGCCTCTTCGCCGGGAACATACGGACGCCCCCCCTGCACCGCCACCGAGCCACCTGCCTGCTTGACCAGAGCCGGACGGGAACCGACCTCCATGTAGGACTGCTGCGCCAGAACCTCCCCCTGCAAACCAAGATGAGTGTAAATGAAATGCTTGGGCGCGCTGTTTTGCAGAATGTGAATTTCATTGCGCGCATCCAACATCACATCAGGCCGCCCAAATGTAAGAAATGTCCCAAGCTGATGCATGGCGAAAATCTTTCCGCTCTCCTTGTCCTCAATCCGCGCGTAAAGACGCGTGCTCCGAGACAACTTGTGCGTCAGGAGAGTGATCGTCCGCAGTTCCGGCTTCCCTCCCTCCGTTCCCGGCACACCGGCGACCTCCTGCCAAATCGGACGTCCCTCGGTAATTTCCACTCCAAGTGGAGGCGAGCTGAAATGACGTCCGAGCGAAGCGACATAGACGGTGGCCTTGACTCGATAAAGCCCGAAGTCGCGCAGGGGAAACAAGGGCGTGATATTGACGGCGCGCGTCAGTTTTTCACCCGCTCCCACGGCGGCCGGAGCAAGCGCATAGTCCGGATTGTTCGGCGGAACAAGCCGCCCGTCCGCCCTTTCAATATCAAACCCAAACCAACGATGACGCCCTGAATCCTCAAGCAACAAGGGTTGTCCGCTCAGATTGTTGATTGTCACCGTTGCAATAATCGGCTCGTAGAGAACATACAGCTTGCGCTTAAAGGCGATGTCCACCCGCACCTGGGCCGACGCCGTAAAAACTGATCCGACCAGCAGCATCAGCCCCAATAAAATCACCGGCAGCCGCACCGAAAAAACTGTGCAAGTGAAACGGCTCATTGCTTGTCTGCGGCGGTGCGAAAGCCCAAACGATCCTGCGCTTGAAGCGGATCAAGAATGGGAAGGCGGCGCGTCACCGTGTATTCGGGTTTTCCCCAATTTCCCCCGCGAATCACCGGAACATCGCCCATGCCGTCCTCCGACGGTGCCCACGATCCCGTCCACTCCGAAACATTGCCGGCCATATTGAAAACCCCATAAGGACTCACATCCGTCTTCGGCTTGTTCACCGGTGCCCAGCGACGATGTCCGTCAATTTCCCCTCCTTCCTTGGGATCCGGCTTAAGGTCATGCCCGGTGTTGGCCCTCTTGGGATCATCCTCATTGCCCCACGGATAAAGACGTCCGTCCGTTCCCCTCGCCGCCTTCTCCCATTCCTGCTCGGTCGGCAGCCGACGCCCCTTCCACTTTGCATAGGCATAGGCGTCATACCAATCCACATTGAAAACCGGATAATCCACAGTCAGCGGAAACGTCTTCTTGTAAGTTCCCTTCAACGCGCTGCGATAGTATCCCCAGGCGGGCGGCGTCAGTTCCTTCTTGTCGGCCCAATCCAACGGCACATGAGACTTTCCCTTCGGTTGATCCGGATGATCAAACTTGCCCGCCTCCTCCGGATGCTTCTCCAAATAATCCAAAAACTCCTTGTAATCGGCGATTGAAACCTCGTGTTCATCAATCCAAAACTCGGGAAGCTGAATCTTCTGTCCGTCCTGATAAACAAACTCCCCGGCGGGAATGCGCACCATTTTGGTGGACACATGACGAAGGCCGCTGCCCATCATCACCTTGAAAAGTGCGGCGCCTCCCGCAAGCAAAAGCAGGAGGGAAAGCGCGGCGGTGATGAGGAGCCGCTTTTTTTGCTGCTCCTTCGACTGCGTCAAAAGCTTTTGTGTTTTCTCCGACCGCGCCGAAAGACGTTTCGCATCCTTTGGTACGGGCGCGGGTTTGGCGGCGGAGACCAGTTGAAGAGCGGCAGCCCAGTCAGCCTGAGGATTTGACGATAAATCCGCGACGATCTTGGCGGCGGCGCCTTCCGGTGCAGCCAAACGCCCCAAGGCTTCGGCGAACGCCTTCACTTCCGCCGGTTCATCCGTGTTTCCCATTGCCCCGGCCCTGGCCACATTGACCAGTCGCGGGCGCATCGAGGCGTCCAAAACAATATCCTCCGCACCAAGCGCGCGACGGGCCACATTGTTCTTTTTAAAATGCTCCGAAACTTCAGCCGCCGTGCGCAGGGCGCCCAACACAACGCGATCCTCCAGCTTCTGCCCGGCCGCTGCAAACGCCGCGAGCGTATGCCCGGCCACAAAATCCGAACTGTAAAAATGACGACCGTTCGCCTCACCGATTTCATGCACTGCCAGCAGATAAGGATGACTTGCGGCGGCCCGTGCCTTCGCGTCAGCCAAAAACTCCGCCAGCGCCCCGTTGCCGGGTGTTTCCCCGGTATCCAGTACATGCAGCACAACGTGGCGGGACATGCTTGGCTGCCACGCCAGATAATCAGTCACCGCGCCGTTTCGCGCCGAAAATTCCTGAACGTAATACCCGCCCAAAATGGAACCGGACACCAAACCCACGCCGCCCAACCCGATGGCGGCAGCCAGGCGGTCGGCGTCCACCGGCTTGGTCAAAACCGGCGCACCCGCAATTTGAGATGCGTAATCCGAAAGGTCATAACCGCTCACAAAAACCGTGCGCAGGGAAGGAAACTCCCTGAGCAAAACATCGCGCAGGGCAAATCCGTTCATTGGCTCCATCACCACGTCGGTCACCAACACATCGGGCCCGCCCCAGTCGCGTGCGGCCTTGATCGCAGCCCCTCCCACGGAAGCCGTTCGAACTTCGCATCCGCCCCGCGCCTCCAGCAAGGCACGCCAGGCGTCCAAAACCTGCGCCTCATCATCAACGAGCAAAATTTTCATCATGGCAAGCCCTCCTCCACAACTTCAGTAAGCGGCGGTGGAAACATATCCTGCAGAGCCACCGGATCCGCACGGGTCTCCTGCAATTGCCCATGGTAATAAATATTAACCATGTAACCGTAATACATCGGCGGTAGTCCGCCGTCGGGGGCAATTCGTGGCACCTCATACTTCACTTCAAGAATTTCTATGCCGTCATCCTTCCAATCCACTGGCGTCGTAAACCACATGGACTGCACCCGACTCTTCGTGGGGGAAATCTCACCATTGAATGATTCATAAAACGACACATTGATGCGCACATCACGTTCGTCAATCTCCTCCCCCGGACGCGCCTTCACCGCAAGACGCAGCGTTTTCAACGCATGATCGTTCTCATTGGCGTCCGTCAACTTGGCATCCACCACACCCAGCGTGGAGCCCGGCTGCAGGCCGACCTGATCCCGCAGTTCATTGCCTCCGCTGGAAGACGCCGCACCCTGCTGGCGCAATAGCCGCAGCCGAATTTCCGCCACATCCAGATAGCGTCCGGCATCCGGACCAAGATCCAGCAGACTTTTCCAAAGTCCCTCGGCCAAATCATTGTGCCCAATGCGTTCCTGAAGGCCGGCGAGGCGGGCGAGAATTTCAGGATTGCGGGGATCAAGGGAACGCGCCTCCTCCAGCGGCACCAGCGCATCGCCGGGCGAAGGGCCATCCTCCAGCTTTTCAATCTCCTTCATCAACTCAGCGAGACGCTTCGCCTTCGCCGTTTCTTCTGCGGAAGCCTTCGAGCCGTGATCCGGCTCCGGCGTTGCCACGGGGGGAGTCGGCTCTGGCGTCGGAGCAGGAGTCGCCACCGTCGCAACAGGCGGCGGAGCGGCGGCAGCGGTGTATTGCGCAAAGTGCGGACCGAAGTAAACCATCACAGCCACGAGCTGCGCGACGGCTGCAACGCCAAGCAGGCTGGCGGCCACCACAAATGTCGTTCCAACGGGCAATTTCATAAAGCCTCAAGCATGACCCGCACCGGGCGTTCAAGTCAACGGTATCAGCGCGACCCCCACGGGAAAGGCCATGCGGAACGAACCGTTAATTTTGCAATTTCTGCTTTTGCCCTCAAAGCGACATCAGCGTAGTCTCTCCCGTTCGCATGGAAACGGATTACAAAAAGACGCTCAATTTGCCACACACCGAATTTCCGATGAAAGCCGGGCTGGCCACACGCGAACCGCTGCAGCTTGCCGCGTGGGAAAGCGACCGCCTTTATGAGCGCATTCAGGAAGCCCGCAAGGATGCGCCGCTGTTTGTGCTGCACGACGGGCCGCCGTTTGCAAACGGCGATGTCCACATGGGCACCGCCCTCAACAAGACGCTCAAGGACATGATCGTAAAATCGAAAACCATGGCCGGTTTTCGCGCGCCATTTGTCCCGGGTTGGGACTGCCATGGTTTGCCCATCGAGTTTAAAGTCGTCAAGGAAGCGGCGGGCCTTTCCCCCGTGGAGGTGCGTCGGCGTTCCGAGGCCTATGCACGCAAATACATTGATTTGCAACGCGGGCAATTTCGCCGCCTCGGCGTCTTCGGCGACTGGGAGAATCCCTACCTCACCCTCGATCCCGCCTACGAGGCGGATATCCTTCGCTCCTTCGCCGTGTTTGTGGAAAAAGGTCTGGTTTATCGCGGCAAACGTCCGGTTCTTTGGAGCTTCGGAGCTCAAACCGCCCTCGCCGAAGCCGAGGTGGAATACCGGGAAAAGGAATCGCCCGCCGTCCATGTCGCATTCCCGACGGACGACAACCCGCTCCTTCCCGAAAATGCGGAGATTGTCATTTGGACCACCACGCCCTGGACACTTCCGGCCAACCTTGCCATCGCCGTCAGCCCGCGCCACCGCTACATCGTCGGCAAATTTTCAAAGGACGGCGAGACGCGCACTCTCGTCATGGCCGCCGAACGCACGAACGCCTTTGCTGCGGAAACCGGCTGGACGCCGGAGGGCGCAGCGTTGGAAATTGATGGAGCGGCGCTGGAAGGAATCGTCGCACGCCATCCGTTTCTCGATCGCAAGACGCCCGTGTTTACGGCTGATTTTGTCACGATGGACACCGGAACCGGCTGCGTACACATCGCACCGGGACACGGAGCGGATGACTTTCAACTCGGGCAAAGCAGGGGGCTGGAAATTCTTTGCCCCGTGGATGACCTCGGGCGATTCACTGCGGAATGCGGGGTCGCTGAATGGGTCGGATTGCCGGTTTTCGAAGCCAATCCTGCCGTCGTCGAGTACGTTCGCTCCAAGGGCGCGCTCCTCGGGGCGGCGCCTCACCTCCACTCCTACCCTCACTGCTGGCGATCAAAGACTCCCGTTATTTTTCGCACCGTCGAACAATTTTTTATTCGCATTGACGCTCTTCGTTCGGACGCGCTGCGGGCCGTCGGCGAAACGGCGTGGATTCCGGATTGGGGAGTCAAACGCATCACCGGCACAATCGAATCCCGTCCCGACTGGTGCATCAGCCGTCAGCGAAGCTGGGGCGTGCCGCTCCCGGCGTTTTACACCTCGGGCGGAGAGCTTATTCTCGACGCTCCGCTTATCCGGCGTGTGGCCGAATTTGTGGAAAAACGCGGAACCAACGCGTGGTTCGAAACGCCAGACGCGGAACTTGCCGCCCTGCTGGGGCTGCCCGCAGGAACCGTGCGGGGGCACGACACCCTCGATGTCTGGATTGACTCCGGCGTCAGTCACCAAGCCGTTCTCCGCCGCCGTCCCGAGCTGCGCTATCCGGCCGACCTCTATCTCGAAGCGACCGATCAACATCGCGGCTGGTTCCAATCCTCGCTCATGACCGCCGTCGCCATCGAAGGCGGATCTCCCTACCGCACCTGCCTGACCCATGGATTCGTGGTGGACGTGGACACACGCGAGAAAATTTCCAAGTCGGCGCAGGGCGGCTATCGCAAGCCGACCGAAGCCATGCACTTCATTGAAAAGTCCGGAGCGGACATCGTTCGTCTTTGGGTCAGCAGCGTGAATTTCACCGACGACGTGCCTTTTTCGGAAGAGATGTTCAACCGCCTTGGTGACGCCTATCGCCGCATCCGCAACACCCTGCGCATCCTTCTCGGCAACCTGCATGACGACACGCCCGGTGCCGCCGCCGAGCCAACTGCGGCGGACCGATGGATTCTTGCGCGCCTGGCTGAAGTCGAAAACACCTGCCGCGAAGCCTGGAATGCTTTTGAATTTCACCGCGTCCATCACGTTCTCAATCAGTTTTGCGCGGTGGATCTCAGCAGTCTCTACGTGGACATCACCAAGGACCGCCTGTACTGCGATGCACCGGGAAGCCCGAGACGGCGCGCCACGCAGGCCGCCATGCGGGAAATTTTTTCCAGTCTCACGCGTCTGCTCGCGCCCATTCTCGCCTTCACCGCCGAAGAGGCTTGGAACTGCCTCCACCCAGGAGAATCCGTCCACCTGCAGCTTTTCCCGTCTCCCCGCACGCCCGATCCGGAAGCGCTCGCCGAAGGGGCACGCCTTCTGCAGTTGCGCGGCATCGTTTCGCTCGCACTCGAAAAAGCGCGGGCGGATAAAATCATCACCAACAATCTCGAAGCCCACGTCACCCTGCGGATTGCGGATTCCGAATGGCTTGCGCGCTGGCGTCAGCGTATTCCCGAGCTTGAGGAATTTTTCATCCTCAGCGAGCTGACACTTGAACCCGGAGAGGCCGATGCGGCGGAGGTGTCCCCGACGACCTCGGCCAAGTGCCCCCGCTGCTGGAGGCACCGCGCCACCGTGGGATCGGACGCCGCGCATCCTTCGCTTTGCGACCGCTGCGCCGCCGCAGTGAAAACCCTGCCCGCCGCAGTCTGATGTCACCCGCACGCCTGCTTCTTGCGGTCACTTTGCCGCTCTATGCTCTGGATCAACTGACCAAATGGGCAACCCTGCGCTTCATTTCCCTGGGTGACGAAATTCCCATAATTCCCGGACTCTTCAATCTCGTACACGTCACCAACACCGGCTCGGCCTTCGGCCTGATGAAGGGTTGGTTCGGCTTCCATCTCATTTTTGGAACCGTGATGGCCGTCGTCATTTTGTTCATCCTGTTTCGTCCGGGTTTGGATCGCCTCTCCCGATGGGCGTGCGCCCTGCTTCTCTCCGGAATTTTCGGCAATGTCACCGACCGCCTTGTTCATGGTCATGTCGTGGATTTCCTGGATTTTTACGTGGGGCAAAATCATTGGCCCGCCTTTAACGTCGCCGACTCCGCCATCGTCATCGCCGTCGCCCTCTTCCTTCTGTCCTCCGGAAAGAACAAAAAAAATTAATCATCCCTGCGCGCAATGCCTTCCAATCGCAAAATCGGATCACCGGGGTGTTTTGATTGGCTTGTTCCGACGCAGCGGTTGCGTTAGATTTTCAAAATGATTGCCCGCCGGAGCTCCGAATTTTCAGCTCCCATTGCTTGGGTCGGACGCATTCCGGTTTATACGGTGACCATCATCGTTGCCCTCCATGTCGTCGGCATGATCACCGCCGTGTTGATGAAGGCTTTCGGTTCGATGGATCCGGCAAGTCTCTTCGGGTTCAACACCACCTCCGTTTTCCACGATTTCCAATTTTACCGCTGCCTGACCTACGCCTTCATTCACAATCCGGATCCGTGGTTCATTCTTGAGATGGTGATGTTCTACATTTTCGGGCGGGATGTGGAAATATTCCTCGGACGCGGCGGGTTTGTGCGGCTTTATGCAGGACTTGTTTTGATCGCCCCCACGCTGCTGCTGACAATTTCCGCTGCCACCGGACAAAGCCTTCACCTCCTTGGCGGCTGGGCCAATTTCGCAGTTTTTATCGCCTTTGCGTCACTTTATCCGAACGCGCAGATTCTTTTTCAAATCACCGCAAAAATGATTGCGTGGATTTTTCTCGGCATTGCCTTTCTGCAATTGCTCGCAGCGCGCCAGACGACCGACATGGCGGCCCTTTTCGCGACCGTTTCCCTCGCATGGTTCGCAATTCGCCGTGGTGCGACGGTTGCGCCCCGTTTTCTCGCAAAATTAAATCCCGCCGCCCTTCTTCGACGCCGCTCCCGCCCGCGTCTGCGAATTGTCAAACCGAAGGAGTCACCCGATCCGGAAGTCCTTATTGATTCACTTTTGGAAAAAATTTCGCGCAGCGGCATTTCAAGCCTGAGTTCGCGCGAACGGCGTCAGTTGGAACAGGCGCGCACCGCGCTGCTGCAAAAGGACGGCGCCCGGCGTTCATGAGCGAGGAATCTCATCACGCATTGCCCAAGCCCGATCTCAGCGATCCGTGCTACGTCAATGCCATGTCGCATTTTTACCGTGGGGAACTCGGGCGCATCATGATTTGGCGCCAGAGGCTCGACATCACCACAACCTGGGCGATCACCAGCACCACTACCATCATCACCATCGCCTTCTCCTTCCGCGACATTCCGCATCTCATCTTCTTTTTCAATTTGATGATCGTTTTTATGATGCTCTGGATCGAGGCGCGGCGTTACCGGTTTTACGACGCCTTTCGCGGACGCGTTCGCATGATCGAAGCGCATTTCCTCGTGGCCATGGTCTCGCACAATCCGCATTTGCTCTCCGGCGAATGGCAGCGCCTCGTGTGTGAAGACCTGATTCTCCCATCCTTTAAAATCAGCAAGCTGGAAGCCGTCGGACGCCGCCTCAAACGCAACTACGCCTTCATCATCGCCTTCATTCTTGTGGCGTGGATGACCAAGCTTTTCATGCACGCAAGCCCGCCGATCCATTCGTGGAAAACGTTTTTCCATTCCCTGAGCGTCGGGGAGCTTCCCTGGTGGATTGTCGGAACCGCGCTTGCCCTCACCATTGTCGGCACGACGGCGCTGGTCTGGTATGTCACGGTCAATACGGCGGGGGAAGTCACCGATCTTCGCAGCAACCAGAGGGAACAATGGCGCATTTAGACAGCCTGCCGACCGACCCCCTGGCACGATTGTGCGCCATCGTGACGCTGCTGCGTTCTCCGGAGGGATGCCCGTGGGATCGGGAGCAAACGCACGTCAGCTTGCGTGCCGGGCTGCTGGAGGAAGCGTGCGAGACCATGGACGCCATCACCGACGGCGATGATGACAATCTGTGCGAGGAGCTCGGCGATCTTCTATTGCAGGTCATCTTTCACGCCGATCTTGCGAGGGATCGCGGTGCTTTCACATTGGAGGATGTCGCGCGCCGCACTTGTGAAAAACTCATTCGGCGTCACCCTCACATTTTCGGGAATGCGGACGCCACCGACACAGCGGCGGTTTTACGCCAGTGGGAACAAATCAAACGCGCGGAAAAAGGGAAAAATGCTTCGATCATGAGCGGGATTCCGCGTGCGCTGCCGGCGCTTGTCCGAGCCGCCAATGTGCAAAAAAAGGCCGCTCGTGTCGGCTTTGACTGGCCCAACGTCGAGGGAGTGATTGACAAATTTCGCGAGGAGCTTGCGGAATTGTGTGCGGAGATGGACGCCGGCGATCGGGAAAAAATGGAACAGGAAACGGGCGATCTTCTTTTCACCGCCGTCAACTTGGCCCGCAAGCTCGGCGTCGAACCCGAGCTGGCCTTGGAAGGTGCCACCCGGCGGTTTGTGGAACGTTTTCAACACATGGAACAGGCCGTTGCACCGGATGGCAGCAAACTGGAGGATTTGTCTCCGGAAGAACTGAACCGGCTCTGGGAGCAGGCCAAGGCTTCGCTGCCGTGACTCCAAAACACCGCATTCTCAGCGCCGCCGTTTCATTTGCGCTCGGAGCCGCCCTTTTCGCCGGAGCCTGCCTTGCGATTCTGCGCATCACCACATGGCAATGGAGCGGCGTCTGGGAATACCGCGCGGTTTTTTGGAACGGCTGGCTCAACACACTTTGGATTTCCGGCGCAGCCATGATACTGAGCGTTCTTTTCGGACTTTCCGCCGCTCTTGCCCGCCGCGCCCCCTTTCCCGCCATTCGATGGCTTGCCGCCGGTTATGTTGAATTGATTCGCGGCACTCCGCTGCTCGTTCAACTGCTCATCCTGTTTTACGTTGTCGCCGATGCGGCCGGACTGCACAACCGCTACACCGCCGGCATCATTATTCTCTCAATCTTCAGCGGCGCCTACATTGCGGAAATGATCCGCGCCGGAATCGAAAGCGTGGGAAAATCCCATTTGGAATCAGCAAAAGCCATCGGCCTCACCCGTCTGCAAACTTTCCGTCACGTCATTTTTCCGCAGGCAATCCGCCACATTTTGCCGCCCTTGGCCGGACAGGCGGCTTCGATCATCAAAGACTCCTCCCTTCTTTCCATTCTTGGAATCGCGGAATTCACCCTTGCGGCCCAGCAGGTCAATTCCGCCACCTACAGCACGTTGGAAAGCTATCTTCCCCTCGCCTTCGGCTATCTTGCGCTCACACTGCCAGTCTCACTCCTCGCGCGCGCACTCGAACGCCGTTTCCGCTACGAAACATAAACGCCCGATTTCCGTGAACCTCGAATTTCAATCCCTGACCAAACGTTACGGCGATCACACCGTTCTCAACGCCATCACCGCACGGATAGATTTCCCGCGCGTTCTCGCCCTGATCGGACCGTCCGGTGGAGGAAAATCCACGCTTCTGCGCATGGTGGGCGGACTCGAACCGCCGGATGCGGGCATCATGCGTCTCGACGGCGAAACAATTCCCTCGGAGGAAAAACTTCTTCGCCGTCATCGCCGCGAAATCGGCACGGTGTTTCAATCCTGGAATTTATTTCCGCACATGGACGCCCTTGCCAACATCATGCTGCCGCTCACCGCCGTACACGGAACGCCCCCCGGGGAAGCCCGGGCGCGTGCGTTTGAATTGCTCGAACGACTTCATCTTGCGGATCACGCGCACAAGCGACCGGCGGAGCTTTCGGGAGGTCAGCGACAGCGTGCGGCCATCGCCCGCGCCGTTGTCATCCGCCCAAAACTGCTGCTTTTTGACGAACCCACATCCGCTCTTGATCCGGAAATGACGGCGGAAATTCTTGATGTCATTGCCGATCTCAAGGCGGAGGGGCGCACGTTTATTTTGGTGACCCACGCCATGAATTTTGCGCGGGTGGTGGCCGACAAGATTGCTTTTCTTGCGGACGGACGCATTGCCGAACACGGGACGGCGGCGGATTTTTTCTCCGCTCCTCAAACACCCGAAGCGGCGCGCTTTCTCAACCGCGTGTTAAAATACTGAACGCTCCGGACATCAGCCGGCGAAGGCAAATCCCGCCAATCCCCTCACTCCGACTTTGGCGGCAAAAAGATCGCCGGCTTCCGGCTCTAGTGAAGCCTCCGCCTCATCGCGCCCCTTTTGCGCCGTCGTAAAATAGAGGGTGTCCAAATTTTCCCCGCCGAACGTAGGACAGGTGGCATTGACCGCCGGACACTTCACCTTCGCCACCATTTGACCCGTGGACGGATTCCATCGCGCGACGGCTCCGCCGGCCCAAAGTGCGGTCCAAAGAAACCCCTCCTCATCCACCGTCAAGCCATCCGGGCGACCCTCCGTCCGCTCCACCTCCACCGCGACGCGGCGATTGCGGATGTCACCGGTCTCAATGTCATAATCAAACGCAAACACGCAGCCTGTCTTTGTGTCGGTCCAATAAAATATTTTCTCATCGGGCGACCAGCCCAGGCCGTTGGAATTTCCGGCGTCGGAGATCAGTTTCACCCAACTCAAGTCCGGTTCAATCCGCCACAGGTTGCCCTTTTTGTCGGAACCATCATAAGAGAGCGATCCGGCAAACAGGCGCCCGCGCGGATCGGGTTTGCCATCATTAAATCGGTTGCCCGGCAAATCAGCCTCCGGATCGCACAGAAACACAAAGTCACCACTCTCAAAATCCATCCGCGCCAAACCATCCCGCGTGGCAAGAATCAAATCACCGCGTGTTGTCGGCTGCACCATTGTGACATGACATGGTGTGCGGCGCATATCATCCACACCCGTGACAGGATTAAAGCGATGCACCTCACATCGCAGGATATCCACCCAATACAGCCTTTGCTCATTCGGAAACCAGCATGCTCCCTCGCCCAAAACCGCATGGGAGGAAAGGACGCTTTCCGCAGTAAAAATTTTCATCGCATTTGCCTACCGTGCGCAGTCCGCTCCGTCCAGCCCCCGATTCTCGTACGCCGCTCCATTCGCAACACTCCCAACCACAGGCTTTGAAAAATACAGAACATTACTTGATGGCAATATTTGCATCGTGATTCATTTTACGTTAGCGTCCACTTTTATGGAATCTACAAGCATAGCCACAATCCGGGTCGGCGATTTGGCCGAACTTTGGAAAAAAAATCCGAATCTCGCTGTTATTGACGTCCGCACACCGGGTGAATTCGATTCTGTTCATGCTGTGGGCGCCCGGTTGGAGCCGCTTCACGATTTGAACGCGGAGAAACTTGCCGCCGCTCATTCATCACAGGATTCGCCGGTTTACATTCTTTGCAAATCGGGTGTTCGGGCGACGCAGGCGGCGGAAAGACTGCTTGCGGCTGGCCTTTCCAAGCCGGTCGTGGTGGAGGGCGGCACGGACGCCTGGATTGCGGCGGGACTCGAAGTGGAGCGCAAGGGACGCAAGGTGATTCCCCTGGATCGCCAAATGCGCGCCACAGCCGGAGTTTTTATTTTCCTCGGCGCACTGCTGGCCCTGACAATCAATCCCCTGTTCGCCTGGATTCCGCTGCTCATGGGCTGCGGACTCTTTTTATCGGGCATCACGGGAATCTGCCCCATGACGAGTGTGATCGCCCGCATGCCTTGGAATCAGGGCTCCAGGCAAACCTGTTGCTCAAAAAAGTAAGCGCAAATTTCCACACCGACGACTCTCCGAGGATCGCCGTCCTACTCGGTCGTTGCAGCGGCCTGCCCATCCAGTGCAGCTTCAAGCGTGTGCCACGGGAGAACAGCGCATTTGATGCGGGCCGGAAATTTACGCACGCCTGAAAGTGCGGCGAGATCGCCCAGGGCGCGGGGCGGCTCGGCTTCGGGGCCGAGAAGCATTTCGCGAACCGCTCGCGACATTTCCCGCGCCTCCCCGCTGGTGCGACCCTTGGTTTTTGCGGTCATCATGGACGCGGATGCGCGTGAAATGGCGCAACCATGGCCGGAAAAAGCCACGTCGGACAATTTGTCATCCTCCATTTGCACAAAGACTTTGACCTCGTCGCCGCACAGCGGATTATTTCCCTCCGCCACGCAGGTGCAGGCGGGAATTTC
>JACTMZ010000118.1 GCA_014584375.1 Verrucomicrobiota bacterium
GGGACATCGCATTTCCCAGGCAGGAATCCAACAGCAGCCTGCCGTTTATCATCAGGCGTCCGGCCCAATTGTTGCGCTGAAAATATGCGGGGGAGCGCGAAGAAAGCCCCAAAAACGCCACCCGCTTCAACACACCGAACTCCCCGCGCAGAATCCGCTCCTTCAATGCAAGCCGCGAGGCGTCATGAATAAAACGAAACCCCACATTTGTCGTCCGCTCCGCCTGTTTTTCGACGGACACCATGCGTTGAAACTCCGCAGGATCCAGTGAGGGCGGTTTTTCCAAATAACAGGCAATTTTATGTCGGACAAATTTTTCATGCATGTCCGCATGGAAATGATGCGGAGCGGCAATGACGCCGATTTCCAGGCGTCCGCCCTCTCCGGCCAGCATGTCATCAAAGGACAAATACGTTTTAACCTTCCGTTCCGAAAAACGGTGGAGTTCACAGGCTTCGCCGAGGCGGGGCAGAGCCGGATCGCATGTGGCGGCGACGCGAACCCTTCCCGCCGCCTCCAACTTCTCAAAAACGCTGTGATGAGAACCGCCAAATCCTCCGATCCCCGCAATCCCCACGCGGGGCAAGAATATCTTTTCCATCGCACCGCAAATATAACGGTGACAACTCCGCGCTCAATCAGAACTTTTACAAGCGTCCGCGACGCCGACGCATGCAAGCGGCGGCAAAAATTCCCATGGAGACAAAGGCCAGGGTTGAAGGCTCGGGAACAACATTAATGCCCTGAACATACATGTCCTGATATTCCGCTCCATTGTTTTGAAGAAAAACAAACCCGATGCCGCCCATCCAAAATTCATTGTAAAAAGTCTGGTTCGTCATGCTTACGGACACGGCATTGCTGCTTGCATCAATCCCCGTCAGCGTAATGTCAAATTTCTTGGTAGCGAAATTAAGAGCGACATCAAAATCGTAGAGGTATCCATTATGCAGCGTGTTGCTTGCGCTTAAAAGGGTTGTGACATTTGTAAGCGTTGTTCCATCATATACTGAAAAATGAATTCCATACGTTGAATTGAATCCAATATTCAGCGGATTATTATTGGCCCAATCCGCAGATCCCAAAGACAATGACGCGCCCTGTGTCGTAAAATTGCGCCCCCATCCCAATTTTGTGCTGACAAAGAGCATGTCGTTCCCATCCGGGCGAACAGAGGCATTGGGGTTTCGTATCTGAATGAGCCCATTTGTCCCCGTAAGCGCCAATACCTGATCGCCGCCCAAATCCACTATGGTGGCATTGGCACTTCCTGATTGATCGGTCTGGACCCAACCGTCCACACCGACCACCGAATTACTCATCTCATAGGGCGGATCCTGCGAAAAGTCGGCATTAAAATCAGCACGCACCGAAAGAGGCATGAGGACCAAAACCAAAAGGAGGGTGAAATTCAGGGGTTTCATAATTTTTAATTTTTTTGATATTCTCACAATTTAACACTGCGTCAATATATTTTTTTTATAAAAAAACGGCTGAAAAATTCCCTCAATTCGGGCGTCGCGTAAAAGGCGAAAATCGAGAACTGCGATTAATCCGCCTTTTTACGAAACTCCAGATGATCCTTGGCAAGTTCGGCGGTCAGGGTGTCGCCTTCGCCAAATTCGCCGTCCAACAGGGCCGAGCTGAGCGGATTGAGAATTTCCTGCTGGATGACACGCTTGAGCGGACGCGCTCCATAGGCGGGATCATAGCCTTCTTTTGCAAGGAATTTGCGGGCCTTGTCCGTCAATTCAAGGTGAATATTTTGACGTTCGAGCCGTTTGAGGAGGCGCTTGAGTTGAATATCCACAATGCCGCCGATTTCCCGGTCGGTCAGGCGGTCAAAAATGATGGTCTCATCCACACGATTGAGAAATTCCGGGCGAAAATGACCACGCAGGGCTTCCATGACACGGCGATTGCGCTCCTCCACGGAAAGATCCTCCATGATGAACTGACTGCCGATGTTGGAGGTCATGATGATGACGGTGTTTTTAAAATCCACGGTACGCCCCTGGCCGTCGGTAATGCGTCCGTCATCCAACACCTGCAGGAGAACATTGAAAACATCGCCGTGCGCCTTTTCGACTTCGTCAAAAAGCACGACGGAATACGGGCGGCGGCGGACGGCTTCGGTGAGTTGTCCGCCCTCCTCATATCCGACATAACCCGGAGGAGCACCGATAAGCCGGGCGACGGTGTGCTTTTCCATGTATTCGCTCATGTCGAGGCGAATGATGGCGTTCTCGCTATCGAAGAGAAATTCTGCGAGCGCCTTGCACAGTTCGGTTTTGCCGACGCCGGTCGGGCCGAGAAACATAAAGGAGCCAATGGGGCGATTTTCATCCTGCAGACCGGCGCGGGCGCGGCGCACGGCATTGGAGACGGACTTGATGGCCTGGGATTGACCGACGACGCGCTCCATGAGGCGTTCCTCCATTTTGACCAGCTTTTGGCGTTCGCCCTCCTGCAGGCGGGTGACGGGAATGCCGGTCCAGGAGGAGACGACCTTGGAGACATCATCCTCGGTGACTTCCTCGCGAAGAAGCTGTCCGCCGCCCTCGCTGGCCAGCTTGCGATTGTGCTCCTCAAGCTGCGCGGTGAGTTCGGGAATTTTTCCGTATTGAATTTCGCTGGCCTTGGCATAATCGCCCTGACGCTGAACGGCCTCGAGCTGATTGCGCAAATTTTCAATTTCCCCGGCAAGCCTACGCGATTCCTCAACCTGCTTTTTCTCGTTTTGCCACTGGGCCTTGAGCTTCGAACTGTTTTCCTTGAGGTCTGCAAGTTCCTTTTCCAGCTTGGCAAGACGCTCCTTGCTGGCGGCATCCTTTTCCTTTTTCAGCGCAGCCTTTTCCATTTCGGCCTGCATGATTTCGCGTTCAAGCTTGTCGAGTTCCGTCGGCATCGAATCCAATTCGATTTTGAGACGCGAGGCGGCTTCATCAATGAGATCCACCGCCTTGTCCGGCAAAAACCGGTCGCTGATGTAACGATCGCTGAGAACAGCCGCCGCCACGAGGGCGGAATCCCGCACGCGAACGCCATGATGCACCTCGTAGCGCTCCTTGAGTCCGCGCAAAATGGCAATGGTATCCTCGACGCTCGGCTCATTGACCGTCACCGGCTGGAAGCGGCGCTCCAAGGCGGCGTCCTTTTCAATATACTTGCGATATTCATCCAGCGTCGTGGCACCGATGGTGCGCAACTCACCTCGGGCAAGCTGGGGTTTGAGCATGTTCGACGCATCCGCCGAACCCTCCGAAGCACCGGCTCCGACAATGGTGTGAAGTTCATCAATGAAAAGAATGATTTGCCCCTCGGATGACGTGACTTCCTTGAGAAACGCCTTGAGACGCTCCTCGAATTCGCCGCGAAACTTCGCTCCCGCAATCATCGCGCCAATATCCATGGCGATTAGTTTTTTATTTTTGAGGGAATCGGGAACATCACCGCTGACAATGCGGCGGGCGAGGCCTTCGACGATGGCGGTTTTTCCAACGCCGGGTTCGCCAATGAGGACGGGATTGTTTTTGGTGCGGCGGGAAAGC
>JACTMZ010000113.1 GCA_014584375.1 Verrucomicrobiota bacterium
TTTCGGAAGAGATGGATGATGATAAAATAAACGGGCAGCGAGGCCGTGCAGAAAAGCGTGAGCTGCCAGTTGAGAAAGGCCATGATGCCTAGCGCGATCACCACCGAAACAAGGGCGTTGGAGATGGTGGAAAAGGCGGTGTTGATGAACTGCTGGATCGTTTGCGCATCGTAAATGACACGGTTCACCAAGCTTCCCGTTTTCTTTTTTTCGTAAAACGCAAGATGCAGCAGTTGCAGGTGGTCAAACAGTGCGCGCCGTATATCGAACACCGTGCGCTGACCGATGTAGTTGATTAAAAATTCGTGCCCGTAGCCGATGACGAAACGGACGAGCTGAAGCACAAACAACGCCAGTGCCAGCCCGATGAGAAGGCCGGGGTTTTTTCCCGGGATGGCCTCGTCAATGATGACCTTCGAAAAAAGCGGCAGCAGCATGACCAGAAACACCGAGAAGATGTTTCCGAGAGCGGCCACAATGATCAGATCCCGGTGACGCTTGAGAAAAAACCAGAACCGACGCGGGGCGTCCGGACGCGAGTCATGCGTCTCGTCGTCGCTTTCTTTTTCCGCAGCGAAAGGCCGTACGTCAAAGCGCCCGGACTTTGCGGGCGCTGCCTCTCGTTTGCTTTTGCCGTCTTTCCAACTTCGGTCGGGGTCGTCCCCGGGCTCTCCGCTGAATTTCGTTTTCACAATGCGCAACCAATGCCCCATCCAAAAAAAGAGTCAAGCCGGGACTTTTTAAGGATGGTTTGAACAAGGGGCCGCCCGGCTTATTTCTTCCCCCGCAGGCGCCCCTTTTCCTCCGGATCAAGAAACGCCGTCTCCCATGCGTTTTCCAGTGCCTGCACGATTTGATTTTCATTGAGCCCGGCGGCGGGTGCCGCCGTTTGCAGCTCATGCGGAAGATCAATGCCGCTGATTCCCGGATCGTCGGTGTTGATGGATGCAAGCAGTCCGGCTTCGAGAAAATGCCGCAGCGGATGACTCGCGTAACTTGGGACGGAACTGGTTTGCACATTGCTGGTCAGGTTGGCTTCGACGCCGATGCGCCGGTCGCGCAGCAAATCCATCACAGCGGGATCGTCCGCCGCGCGCACGGCATGACCGATGCGCGTGGCGCCGAGTTGCTCCACGGCCGTGACAATGCCCTGCGCTCCCGCCGCTTCTCCGGCGTGAACCGTCACATGCCAGCCTGCATCACGTCCTTTTTTGAAATGCTCCACAAAAAGCTCCGGCGGCCATTTGCCCTCGTCACCCGCGAGATCCAGGGCCGCGATGTCCCTGCGATGATCCAACAAGGCCCGCAGCTCCCGCCACGCCCGCTCCACGCCGTAGTTGCGGGTGAGAATGCCGATGAGGCCGGCTTTGATTCCCGTCGCCGCCTCGCCCTCGCGCACACCTTCGATCACCGCCGCCGTGACGCGCGAGGAATCCAGCCCGTGGGCGTCGGCCATGAATTCCGGACTAAAACGCAGTTCGATGTAACGAATGCCCTCGTGATGCGCATCCTCCACGCATTCCCGCGCCACGCGGCGACAGGCGTCGTAATCAGCCAGCACGCCGGTCATCCAGCGAAATTTTGCAAGAAATTCCACCAGCCCGGGCTGGGGCGTTGTAATGACAACGTGCGGACGCAGTTCGTCCAAAGTGAGGCCGGGAAGGGCGATGCCGTGCTGACGCCCGAGTTCGAGGATTGTCTGCAAACGCACGCTGCCATCAATGTGCCGATGGAGATCAATAAGCGGAGGGCGGGATGACATGGGCGGGATGGATTGTTAAGGATGCGGATTCAGCAAATAAAAACAGATTCAGACCCTTTTGAAAATCTCCGGAATTTTTACGTCGTCCGTAATGCGGCGCACATTTTTTTTTGAAGCACGTTATTCCTGCAAATGGGTGGCACCGCCGCCAAGGTGTGCGCGCCGTACACGCCTTCCCAGCCCGGTGAGAATATCCCAGCTGATGGTGCCGGCCAGCGCCGCGACTTCATCAACCGTGATTTCCGCGTCACCCTGCCTTCCAAAAAGAACCGCCTCCTCGCCCGGGACGACATCGTCGGGCAGTGCGCTGATATCAATGACAAATTGATCCATCGTAATGCGCCCGAGAACGGGGCAGCGCACGCCCCGAACAAGCGTCTGCGCGCCGCGTCCGGAAACCTGACGCGGATAGCCATCGGCATAGCCCGCCGCAAGCGTGGCCACGCGCATGGGTTTGACGCTGACAAAATCGCGTCCGTAGCTGACGCTCCTGCCCGCGCCAATCTCCCGCACCAGCGTGATGCGCGTCTTCAAGGTCATCGCCGGTTGGAAAAATTTTTGGAATTCCGTCAGCGGGGAAACGCCGTAAAGCACTAGTCCCGCCCGCACGCGATCCATGGCGAATCGGGGCCATTTGAGTGCCGCCGCACTGTTGAGTCCGTGAAATTTTGCTTGGGGAAAAATGACGCGCAGCTTCGCGGTCAACGCCGCCCAGCCTTCCAATTCCTCCGTGGTGAAATCCGGATCGCTGTCGGCGGAAGGCAGGTGTGTCGAGACGCTTTCAATTTCGACGGATTTCAGGGCGGCGATTTTTTGCGCTTCGGCAAGAGCGTTGTCCTGCCAGATGCCGATGCGCCCCATCCCGGTGTCAACGCACAGGTGGACGCGAACCGATTGACCCTGGTGAAACGCAGCGTAATCCGCCGCTTCGTGCGCGCTGGAAACAACCGGGATGAATCCCTCGCGGACAGCATCCGCGCGTTCCTCCGGCAGACATGGACTAAGCAGGAGAATGTCGTGATCGGGGGCGGATGCGCGCACGGCCTGTGCTTCGGAAAGAGTCGCCACGCCGAATTGTTCCGCAAACGGTGCCAGGGTTTTCGTCACTTCGGAGGCGCCGTGTCCGTAGCCGTCGGCTTTGACAATGGCGATGATCCCGGGATTTTCGCCGATAAAATTTCGGAGAGCTCGCGCATTGTGACGCAAGGCGTCGTGTTGAATCTCCGCCCGACAACGCGAAATATTCATCGCCGTCTCCGCTCCGGGGGGAAGGGGAACATCTCCAGCCCTCGGTTTTTCGGAAGGCTGGAGATTGTGTTTCGTGAGAATGTTAGTGGTTCTGCTGCGGCTGCTGCTGCTGCTGCTGCTGAGGCTGCTGCTGTATAAGCCGGTAACAACCGCGACCGACGCGCTCGATCCGGCTTTTTCCGGTGGAGGCCAGCCAGGCGTGGATGTTGCCGCCCTTGGTTCCAACTTGCTTGGCGATGTGCAGAACACTGGCACCCTCCGCTCCAGCAGCTTCCAATACGGCAATGATGCTGGCTGTCAGATTTCCACGGCGTTTGACGGGCTTCGCGGCTTTCACTGCCTTCGCAGGTTTTGCGGAAACCGCCGGCTTTTTGACGGACGTCGGGGCGTCAAGGGACAGTTCCTTGAGAAGTCCCGCCATTTCATTGTTGACTGCTGCAAGCTGACTTTGGAGTTTGTCTTTGCTTTGCGCCAATTTCATGAGCTTCTTCAGCGCATTGACCGATGTGTTTACTGTTTGCATATAAGTAA
>JACTMZ010000058.1 GCA_014584375.1 Verrucomicrobiota bacterium
GCGCAAGAAACGGAACGGCTCGCCTACTCCACCGTGACGCTTTTTGCGAGGTTGCGGGGTTTGTCCACATCGCACCCACGGGCAACGGCAATGTGATAGGCGAAGAGCTGCAATGGAATGATCGTGAGAATGGGCATGAGGTAATCCGGTGCTTCCGGAACCCAAAAAATGTCGTCCGTAATTTTTTCCAATGCCGCATGACCCTCGTTGCCGACGCCGATAACGGGGCCTTTGCGCGCGCGAACCTCCTGAATATTGGCGGCATTTTTTTCAAAGATCGCGTCATTTGGTGCGATGAAAACCGAGGGTGTCTCGGGATTGACCAGGGCGATGACGCCGTGTTTGAGTTCGGCGCTTGGATAGCCCGAGCAAAACATATAGCTGATCTCCTTGAGTTTGAGCGCGGCTTCGAGCGCCACAGGATATTGAAACTGTCGCCCCATAAACAGCATGCCCCGTGAATTGGCATACTTTTTAGCCACAGCGGGGAGATGCGGATTCATTTCCAGCGTGCGGGAAATTTTGTCGGGAAGCTGCTCGAGTTCCGCAATGATGCGCAATCCGTCCGAACTGGAAAGATTTCGGATGCGTCCCATAAGGAGCGAGAGAAGCGCAAGGACGGTGATCTGGGACGTGAAGGATTTCGTGGCAGCCACGCCGATTTCGGGCCCTGCGTGCATATAAACGCCCCCGTCGCTTTCGCGGGCAATCGTGCTGGCCACATTATTGCAAATGCCGAGCGTTCGGTGTCCTTTGCGCTGACTCTCCCGCAGGGCGGCCAGGGTGTCCGCCGTTTCACCGCTTTGGCTGAGAACAAAGGACAGCGTGTATTTGTCCATTGGGGTGTTACGGTATCGAAACTCGCTGGCGACTTCGACCTCGGTGGGGAGGCTGGCGAGTGTTTCCATCAGGTATTCCCCCACCATCGCCGCATGGCAGGCCGTTCCGCAGCCAATAAGGACAATACGCTCAATCTCGCGCAATTGCGCCGGCGTCATATTCAATCCGCCCAACTTGCCCGTGGCCTCTTCGATGGAAAGACGTCCGCGCATGGCATCACGAACCGCAGTCGGCTGGTCAAAAATTTCCTTGAGCATGAAGTGGGGGTAATCGCCCTTTGAGGCTTCCTCCGCATCAAAATCCACGGTGCTGATTTTGTAATCCCGCCCATCGCCGGCGAGGGATTGAATTTGAAAGCCGTCCGCGCGAATGAGGACAATTTCGAAGTCATTCAAATAAACGACATCGCGGGTGTGACGGACCAAAGCCGCCACGTCGCTGGCGAGAAAGTTTTCATTTTTCCCCACGCCGAGCACGAGCGGACTTCCCTTGCGTGCGCCGACGATCAGGCCGGGAACATCGCGATGCATTGCGGCGATTCCATAGGTTCCCTGAACTTCGCGCAATGCGCGTCGAACCGACTCAACGAAGCCATCCGCGGAAGGCGTTCCCGATTCTGACAGGTGTCGTCCAATCAGGTGCGCGAGAACCTCGGTATCCGTCTGTGATTGAAAAACACATCCGTCTCGTTCGAGTTCCTCACGCAGCGCCAGGTAATTTTCGATGACCCCATTGTGAACAAGGACAACGCGACCCGTTTGATCCGTGTGCGGATGAGCGTTGGCATCCGTCACCGATCCATGTGTCGCCCAGCGAGTGTGGCTGATTCCGCAGCGTCCCTGCACAGGCTGTTTCCCAAGGAGTTCCGCGAGATTTTGAATGCGTCCGACGGATTTTCGGATTTGCAGTTCCCTGTCACCACCGAGGGCCAGTCCGGCGGAGTCGTATCCGCGATATTCGAGGCGGCGCAGGCCATCCAGCAGGATTGGTGCCGCCTCGGAACTTCCAATATAGCCAACAATTCCACACATAAGGCGGCCATTTTGTTCCACAAGCCGCATTAAGGCAACCCGTGCTTCATGCGATTCCAGGCGTGACAAACGCCGTGGTTTACGCGAGCAAATCACAATGCGCGCCGCACCGACCCTTCCCGCAAAAAAGGCCCTGGCCCGCACCCTGGGCATCATTATGGGTGGGGGTGCGGGAAAGCGTTTGTTTCCGCTGACCAAGGATCGTTCCAAACCGGCGGTGCCGCTTGGAGGCAAATACCGCTTGGTGGACATCCCGATCAGCAACTGCCTCAACTCCGGCGTTCGCGACATTTACATCCTTACGCAATTCAACAGCGCCTCGCTGCATCAGCACATCAGCGGGACGTATAAATTCGACATTTTCAGTTCCGGGAGTTTTGTGGAACTGCTGGCGGCGCAGCAGACGCCGAGCGGCGCGGGGTGGTATCAGGGCACGGCGGATGCCGTTCGGCAAAACCTGCGCTACTTCCTCGAAAAGCCATGGGATTATTTTCTTATTTTGAGCGGCGACCAGCTTTATCACATGGATTTTCGCGACTTGATGGCTGGGCACACGGCATCTGGCGCGGATCTGACCATTGCGACTTTGCCGGTGGGGCGCAAGGACGCGGGCGGATTTGGCATCATGCACACGGATGCGCAGCGAAGAATCACGCAATTTGTGGAAAAGCCGGGTGATCCGGCGGTGTTGGAAAGCCTGCGCATTCCCCCCTCCCTCCTCACCGAATTAAATCTCCCCGCCGACGCCGAACAATATCAGGCGTCCATGGGCATCTATCTTTTCAATCGTGATGTTTTAACAAGCTGCCTCGACAATGATTTTGATGATTTCGGCAAGCATGTGATTCCGCGAGCCATCGTCAATCACAAGGTTCACGCCCATATTTTCCAGGGGTATTGGGAGGACATTGGAACCATTCGCTCCTTTTTCGAAGCCAATCTCGGTCTGGCTGAAATCAAGCCATCCTTTAGTTTCTATCAATGGGAAGCGCCCGTGTTTTCCCGTCCGCGCTTTCTTCCGGGCAGCAAGGTCAACAGCGCCTCCATTCATCGCGCCATCGTTTCGGACGGCTGCATTATCACCGAAGCCACCCTTGATCGCTGTGTGATCGGCATTCGCAGCATCATTGAAAGCGGTGCGGTGCTGAAAAACGTTGTCATGATGGGGGCGGATTATTTTGAAACGCCCGCGCAAGCTTCACCGGGAATTCCCCCCATCGGCATTGGGCGAAACACAACCATACAAAACGCCATTGTGGATAAAAACGCCCGCATCGGCGAACGCGTGGTCATCAGCCCGGATGGCAAGCCAAGCGAGGTTGACGGAGAGAATTATTTTATACGAGACGGTATTGTCATCATTCCGAAAAACGCGGTGGTGCATGACGACACCTGGATTTAATTTTCGTCCGCACGGCAACGACTTCACAGTTTGATCCGCCAAAGCCCGGGTGGGAAAACACTCCGTGTTTAATCGGAAATTTTCACCGGCGTTCCGATTTTCACCCGTTCAAAAATCAACGCCGCGATGTCCCTGGGGAGTCGCACCGATGAATCCGCCGCCGGGTAGCCCGGCAGCTTTCCGGCGTGGAGGCTGATGTTACCGGTGCTCAGGCGCATAAAAAATTTAACAGGAACCGCACGAAAAACGGCTCCGCTGGGAGCGGCGTCAATCCGCGAACTGACGCCGGCACGGATCACCCGCCCTTCGCGATCAACAAAATCACCGTGGAGTCCGGATTGAAACTCCGGGCGTTTTTCCGCGATCAAATAATCTCCAGGCGGAGTGCGGCCTCCGCGTTTACCCGAGGAAACCGGTGTGTCAATTGCGACCTCGCCGTCAACCAGCAGGCGGGCCCGTTGCTCGCCAAGTGAGACAGTGATGCTGGTGTTGTCGGAAGTGGCCCGATCCAAAATTTGCTGCACCACACGGGGGGGATCTTGCGCCGGAAAGAGCCGGGGTGATGCTGCGGGCGAACTGTCAGCCGCCGGGCACAGGTGCGGCATCAAGACGCTCACAAGCAGCAACAGCAATCCAACGCACCGTGCGATCTTCACAAAGTGCAACGTAGGGTTCCGCTCGCCATTTTCAATCCCATTTGTTCTCTTTTCCGAGTGTACAGGCCGAGCCTCTTCATTTTATTCCTCATCGCCCTGACGTTTTCTGCGTCGCCGATGATCGAAGCCGCGCCTCAAAAAGACTTCCGCCGCAAACCCATCGCACCGGATGTCCGAGTCAAAGTCCTGCGCGGGCGCAGCATTGTCATTCGCCTGCCCGGCGTGGAATCAAACGGCAATCCCATTCGCTATCAAATCGTGTCATCCCCATCCTCGGGAAAGCTCTCCGAACTCGAACAGCCCGATCCCAACCGGCAGGGGCACGGCTTTGTCACTTACACGCATGGTGATGACGAGACATCCCTCGAAGATGAATTTCAATATCAGGTCGCCACGCCGATCAACGGCCTGACGTCCTCCCCGGGCGTCGTAAGGATTCACATTGTGGATCCGCCACCCGTTCTTGGTGCGCCGTCTTTCCTGACGTTTACCGCGGTTGTCGGCGAATCATCAACGTCCATGCTGTCCCTGACCAATGTTGGAGGAAGTGTTTTGCAAGGGCGGGTACATGTTTCCCCACCGTTTTATCTGGATGCGGATGGTGCCTTCGCCCTCAAACGGGGGCAAAGCACCAACTTGCCACTGCGTTATTCTCCGACGGAAACCGGTCTGTCCGCACCGGAGAAAATTCAACCCATTCCCGATGCGCCCGGCGCATCCATCACCCTTCGCGGCGAAGCCACGGCGCCTTTTTCCGTCAAAACGACGGCGGAGAGGCTTGATCTCAAGGCGGATGATTCCCGTTCAATTTCCGTGGAATTGGCAAATCTTTCCTCGCTTCCGCAGAGCGTCAATGTTTCCACAACGGCGTCGGAGCTCCTGGAAAACATTCCCGCCATCCCGCTTGCTCCGGGAGAATCCCGGGAGGTTCTACTGCGAATTCCTCCGGAAAACAAAGGGGCGGCAAAAGATTTCAGCGTCACTTTTTCCACCCAGGCTTATTCGCAAAGCCGGGTCTTCAACGCCCCTTCCGTTCCGGCACGACTTGAGGTGTTGACCGAGGAGATTGACTTCACCAGCTCACGGGACGCCATGCTTGTCGTGCGAAATTCCGGCGGCGTGGAGGGACGTTTTTCCATTTCGCTGCCCGTCACTTTAACCGCTCTCGAAGGCGCCGCCGCATTTAGTGTCCCGCCGAATCAGGAAAAATCCGTTCGTCTTCATCTCTCATCGAAAAAGGACACCGATCCGCCGGTTGAGCTGACGGTGACAACATCCGCTGGAAAATCCGAGCGGGTGGCCATACGCACAGCTCCGGAGGAGAGTCCGGAAGCCACGCCCGCAACGCCCTCGCAGGTGCCTCTTCCCACCCCAATGCCGACGCCTCCGCAGCCGGGCATACCGAACGACAATGTGCGCTTCGTAAAAGACGGCGATCGTCAATATTTGAAATGGAACCTGCCCCCCGGATGGAGTGATGTGCGGGCGGAAGCGCAGAACCCCGGCACCGCAATCTGGCGCGTCCCCTCGCCTCCTCCCGAAGCCGGAGGATGGTGGGACGGAATAACCTCCATCCCGCTTCAAATCCTGGGCTTTTTTTCCAATCTCACTTCCCGCGAAAATTCCAATAACATCGGCCCTGACACGCCGAGCGTTACAAATTCGACGGCGGACTGGCAGGGAGTCGAAATCTCCGGCGACGATGTGAACTCCGGCGGCACATGGCGATTAACGGCACGCTCCGGAGTGACTGGAGAACGGGTGCCGGTGACGGATGAATTTGCAATAAACGCGAAGGCGGGTTTGTTGAACGTCCTCAGACGGGAAGCGCCGCCGGAGGAAAAATCCCCCGAGACAAACATTCCAACAACGCGCCTTGTTCCGCAGCCCCCCTTCACACCCATCATCGAATCGCAGCAGGAGTTGGGAAAAAAATCCGCCACCATATTGCTGGCCATTCCGCAAAATCCGGAGATTGACGGCTACCGGCTTGAGCGTCTGGCCTCCGAAACAAGCATCAATCCCGCCACGGGATTGCCCGGCCCCGTGAATTTCCGGGTCATGCCTCACAATGGGGACATTGAGATTATCGCCCAATATCCAATGCGTCGGGATGGGCGCGATCTCTCGGTGATCACATTTTCCATCGAAGGATTGCCGCCCAATGCGGGAACATTTTGGAGGCTTGTCCCCATCGCCGGCAATCGCGATCTTCCCCCAACCGGGGAATTTATGGTAAAAACGCTGCCTTCCGGACGCATCTCATGGTCAAGCGTACTTTTTTGGAGCGCACTGGCGCTTTTACTCGCACTTTTTTACCTGCGGTGGAAATCACGCCGCCCGCCGATCGAATCATGAGCGTTTTCCACGGGGCAACACGGCGGCATTGGGCACAATGAAAAAGGAAACTCCCCTCCCCGCCGCCCGCTTCCGGGATTTTTCACCCCATCCCCGGGACATAGGCCCTCGACGACGCTTCGGCGAGCCACAGATTTTTCTCTCGTGGGGAGGCGAAGTTTACGGCCCCGTCACCGCCGACGAAATTCTTGCGGGAAAACATTCCGCATCATTTGACGCAAATGCACTCTATTGGTTTGAAGGACGGGAGGAATGGAGACCCATCGCGGAATTTTCCGAAGCAACCGTCGTCACTTCCGTAAAATCCGACTCGGAAACGACCGTCAATCAAAACGCCCCCGCCGAACAAGCCGAAGGCAAATCCAAAAGACGCCGGGGAAAACATTCCCGTCGTCATCATACAGTCTCACTTCGTGATCCATCCACACGACGCGGATCGCACAACATCGGAATCATCTTTGCTTTTGCGCTGCTGGCTGTGGCACTGATGACGGGAATTATCCTGCTGCTTCACGCATTGATGCGAGGCTGAGGCTTGTCGCGAGTCCTACTTCCGCTGTGAAGCCACGGCTGCGGCCACTTTGAGTCGCAGGGCGTTCAAGGCAATGAAGCCCGTGGCGTCGGATTGATTGTAGGCCTGCGTCGGATCCGCCTCCATCGTTGCGAGGTGGGGATTATACAAGCTGACGGGACTACGTCTTCCGGCGGCAATGATATTGCCTTTGTAAAGTTTGAGCCGCACATCGCCGGTGACATTGCGCTGCGTTTCCTCAACAAGCGCCTGCAAGGCCAGACGCTCCGGCGCAAACCAAAAGCCATTGTAAACCAGCGTGCTGTACTTCGGAATCAACGAATCACGCAGGTGCATCACCTCGCGATCCATTGTGAGGGATTCCATCTGCCTGTGGGCGAAATGCAAAATCGCTCCGCCCGGCGTCTCATAAACTCCGCGACTCTTCATTCCCACAAAGCGATTCTCCACCATATCCACGCGGCCGATGCCATGACGGCCTCCCAGGCGATTGAGCACCTTCATCACCCAGAGCGGACTAAGCTCGGCATCCTGATTTCCCTTGTATCCCAGTTCGGCGAGCATTTCCCAAACTCCGGGAAACGCAACTCCGACACAATTGCCCGCCTCGAAACGAAGCTCCACGTATTCCGGCTTATCCGGTGCATCCTCTGGCGACACACTCAAACGGAACATGTCCTTGTTCTCCGCGCTTCCCGCGTCAAACCATGGATCCTCCAGAATCCCGCTCTCATAGCTGATGTGCAGCAAATTTCGATCCATCGAATACGGTTTTTTGGCTGTCACCGGAACCGGAATGTCATGCTCCTCGGCATAGGCGATCATTTCCGCACGACCGGGAAATTTTTCGCGAAAGCGCTCCTGTCTCCAGGCTGCGATCACTTCGATGTCGGGCGAAAGGGCCGCCGCCGCCAATTCAAAGCGCACCTGATCGTTGCCCTTCCCCGTGGCCCCATGCGCAACGGCCTGCGCCCCCTCGCGTCGCGCGATCTCCACCATGCGCTGGGCGATCAGCGGACGCGCAATGCTTGTGCCGAGAAAATACTGTCCCTCGTAAAGCGCGCTTGCGCGAAACATCGGAAAAATAAAATCCCGCGCAAACTCCTCCTGCAAATCGTCAATAAAACATTTGGATGCACCGGTCCCCAGCGCCTTTGCCTCGAGTCCGTCCAACTCCTCCTCCTGACCGATATTGGCGCAAAACGCGATCAATTCGGCTCCGTAAGTTTCCTTCAACCACTGCAGCAGCACCGAGGTGTCGAGGCCGCCCGAATAAGCGCAAACAATTTTCATTCGCGCGTTAATACAACACTGCGTTCGCCGTGGCAATGCGGATGACCTCGCAGGGAGCCGGTCGCCTGATTTTCCCGACAAAATTCTTCCTGCAATGAAACTCAAAACTTTTCCTGCGGCGGCGAAGTGACTTTAATGGAAACTTTATGTCCATGAAACCGACGATCATTTACACCCACACCGACGAAGCGCCGCTGCTCGCCACTTTTTCCCTCCTGCCCATCATCCGCGCTTTCGCAAAACATGCGGACATATCCGTGGAGAGCCGCGACATTTCGCTGTCCGGGCGCATAATCGCCGCCTTTGCGGATCGTTTGCCAGCCGGGCAAAAAGCGGAAGATGAGCTTGCCGCTCTTGGGGAACTGACGCACCGAGCGGAGGCCAACATTATCAAGCTCCCAAACATCAGCGCCTCGGTGCCCCAGCTCAAGGCGGCCATCGCCGAGCTGCAATCGCAGGGAGTTCCCCTCCCCAACTATCCCGAGGCACCGGCCAATGACGATGAACGGGAAATCAAGGCGCGCTACGACAAGGTGAAGGGCAGCGCCGTCAATCCGGTTCTGCGCGAGGGAAATTCCGACCGCCGCGCACCGCTCGCCGTCAAGGAATACGCCCGCAAACACCCGCACAAAATGGGCGCATGGGCGGGTGACTCCAAAACCCGCGTGGCCACCATGGGGCATGACGACTTTTTTTCCAACGAACAATCCGTCACCGTTCCTTCGGCAACGACTGTCAAAATCGAATTTTTGCCCGCTGACGGTGGTGCGCCGGTGATTTTGAAGGACGACCTCAAACTTCAGGCTGGCGAAATTTTTGACGCAACGTTCATGAGCAAAAAGGCTCTGATTGCGTTTTACGAACGGCAGATTGAGGAGGCGCAAAAGCTCGGCGTTTTGTTTTCCCTGCATCTCAAAGCCACGATGATGAAGGTGTCCGATCCCATCCTTTTCGGTCACGCCGTGAAAACCTATCTGGGCGATTTTGTCATCCGTCATGCCGCCGCACTCGACGCGCTGGGCGTTGATTTCAACAACGGCCTCGGTGATCTGCTTGTCAAAATGGAAAAGCTCCCCGCCGCTGAGAAAGCCGCGCTTGAAGCGGATCTCAAGGCCACGCTCGCCTCGCGTCCGTCGCTCGCCATGGTCAACTCGGCGAAGGGAATCACCAACCTCCATGTTCCCAGCGACGTGATTGTGGACGCCTCCATGCCGGCCATGATTCGTGAAGGTGGCAAAATGTGGGATTCCGAAGGTCAAACGCAGGACACCCTCGCCGTCATTCCCGACAGCTCCTACGCACCGGTTTACCAGGAAGTCATCGCCTTCTGCCAAAAGCACGGCGCATTCGACCCGGCCCGACTCGGCACCGTGCCCAACGTGGGCCTCATGGCTCAGGCCGCCGAAGAATACGGCTCGCACAACAAAACATTTGAAATTCCGGCAAACGGCGTCGTTCGCACAACGGATTCCGCTGGCGCGGTGCTGACTTCGCATCAAGTGGAAGCCGGTGATATTTGGCGGGCTTGTCAGACGAAGGACGCCGCCGTTCGCGACTGGGTCAAGCTGGCCGTCAAGCGCGCCCGGGCCACCGGCACTCCCGCCGTGTTCTGGCTCGACAAGCGGCGCGCCCACGATGCACAGCTCATTGAAAAAGTCGAACGCGACCTTGCGGAACACGACACGACAGCCCTCGACATTCGCATCCTGGCACCCGCCGACGCGTGCAAATTCAGCCTCGAACGCATCGCGCAGGGGCAGGATGCCATTTCCGTCACCGGCAATGTCCTCCGCGATTACCTCACCGACCTTTTCCCCATTCTTGAGGTTGGAACCAGCGCGAAGATGCTTTCCATTGTTCCGCTGATGAATGGAGGCGGACTTTTTGAAACCGGCGCCGGCGGTTCCGCGCCCAAGCATGTTCAGCAATTCCTCGCGGAAAATTATCTGCGCTGGGATTCCCTTGGCGAATTTTTCGCCCTTGCCGCATCCTTGGAGCACCTGGCGGAAACCACAGGCAACAAGCGGGCCGGCGTGTTGGCACGAACCCTTGACGCCGCCACCGGTCGTTTTCTCGAAAACAACAGAAGCCCGGGCCGCAAGCTCGGGACACTCGACAACCGAGGCAGTCATTTTTACCTCACCCTCTACTGGGCCCAGGAGCTGGCTTCGCAAAACGACGATGCGGAACTGAAAAATATTTTCACTCCTCTCGCCGACCAACTTGCCGCCCATGAGGAAAAAATCGTCGCCGAACTTGCCGCCGTGCAGGGAAAACCCACGGACATCGGCGGCTACTATCGTCCGGATGACTCCATGGCTTCCGCCGCCATGCGCCCCAGCCCCACATTCAATAAAATTCTCGAAACTGTCTGACGGCGATTTCCCGGCTACGCCTCTTCGTCATCCCCGCCGCCTTCGCCGCGCAACCGCGACATTGGCCGCCGTTCGTCCTCGTTCGCGATTTCATTCCTGTTCATCCATCGGGCAATCCAAATGCACGCTTCGTAAAGCAGCACCATCGGTGCTCCCATGAGCAGGAGGGTGATAATGTCCGTGGTCGGAGTGATGAGCGCCGCGAGGAAAAAGATCACCACAATCGCATAGGGGCGCGTCGCCTTCATCTGCCCGTATCCCAGCAACCCCATTTTAACGAGAGCCAGAACAACGACCGGAAGTTCAAACGCAAGACCGAAGGCGAGAACAAACTGCGTGGTGAAACTGTAATACTCCCCGACCGTCCATGTCGGACGCCATTGCATCGCCTGGGCATCCTCAAAGAAAAATTGCAGCGTCGCCGGTAAAACAACGAAGAAGGCGAATATCACCCCTGACAGAAAAAGCCCGAAACCGACGGCAGCAGCGGCGAGAATCACCTGGCGTTCGCGTCCCGTAAGCGCCGGCAGAACAAATTCCGCAAGAAAGTATAGCAGGACGGGAAATGACAAAATCAATCCCGCATAAAATGCCAGCTTGAAGGAAATCGTCATGGAATCCGCCACCCCCAGCGATTGCAGGTTATCGGCGCGCGAAGGATCCACCGCAATCAAGGGAGCTTGAATAAACGCCGCCAGTTCGGATCGAAAAACAAACCCCAGGGTCATCGCGATCCCAAGGGCGACGGTCATGCGAATCACCATCTTTCTCAAGTCTTCCAAGTGATCGAGAAAAGGCTTGGGTGTGTCGCGCCCATCGCGGAAATCGAGAAATTTGCGCAGACTCATGGCAGCCATCCCCCCGCCGACAATCGTGCGTAAAGCGACAGCGTGTTGGCATCTCCAACGCCTCCACCTGCAATCATTTCGCGCAGTTCTCCCGCAGAAAACGCCCGGCTTTCAAGAATGTACTCTCCGGCGTCATACGCAACATTCTCCGGATTCCACTTTACGTCAGTCGCCAGAAATTGATGCGTGTGTTCATTTGTAAAACCCGGCGAAGTGAAAAATTTTCCAAGATATTTCAGTTCCCCTTCGACCTCACATCCCGCCTCCTCCCGCAGTTCGCGCCGGGCAGCCGCCTCGATTTCATCCGGCGAGGTTCCCGCGTCCACCTGCCCCGCCGGAAACTGCCAAAACTCGCGCCGCGCCGGAACCCGCTCCTCACGGATCATCACAAAAGAACCGTCAACCAGACGCGGGGCGACGGTCACGCCGGGTTTGCGCACGGCCTTGGTCCACTCCCGCCCCTCCGGGCAGGCCGGCGTCCGCACCGTCTCACGCACAACGCGAATGTACGAATCATCCAGCAGGATCTCCTCGCGTAAAATTTCCCAGTCAAAGGACATCATGACCGCTTCACTGCGGCAAGGTGTTCGCGCCACCGGCCCAACCGCTCTTTCACACGCTCGGGCGAAGGCGCTCCCTCGGCCGTTCGCGCCGCGAGGGAACGCCGCGCATCCAGCATGCTCAACGTCCCAGGCTCGAAAAGGGCAGAAATTTCCCGCAAATCCCCATCGCTCAATTCACGCAGCGTCACACCACGTCCCGCGCTTAAAGCGACCAATTTTCCCACAACCGCATGAGCCTCGCGAAAAGGCAGCCCCTTGAGCACAAGATAATCGGCCAGGTCGGTGGCCGTCAGCAACGCATCCCCCGCCGCCACCTCCATTCTCGCAACATCCCACTCAGCTGCACCGTACATTTCCGCAAGAATCTCCAGCGACGCACCCAGGGTGTCCGCCGAATCAAAAACGGGTTCCTTGTCCTCCTGCATGTCGCGATTGTATGCAAGCGGCAGACCTTTGAGCGTCGTCAACAATGACAAAAGGTTCCCGTAAAGCCGCCCGGTTTTTCCACGCGCAAGCTCCGCGATGTCGGGATTTTTTTTCTGCGGCATCAAACTTGATCCTGTGGTGTGCGCGTCACTCAGACGCAGAAACCCAAACTCCGAGGAAGCCCACAGCACGGTGTCCTCGCACAGACGCGAAAGGTGCATTCCCGCGATGGCGCAGGCGGAAAGAAACTCGCAGGCAAAATCCCGATCCGCCACGGCATCCATGCTGTTTTGCGAAACGGCGCCGAAGCCGAGTTCCTTCGCAAGAAAGGCACGGTCAAGCACAATCGTGGAGCCGGCGATCGCACCCGAGCCAAGCGGCATAACATCCGCCCGGCGCACTGCGTCCGCAAGCCTCCCCGCGTCGCGTTCCAACATCTCGACATAAGCCAGCAGATGATGCGCCGCCGGCACGGGCTGGGCACGTTGCAAATGCGTGTAGCCGGGCATCACCGCTCCCTTCGCACGTTCCGCCAACTCCAGCAGGGCGGATTGCAAACGCCGTACTGACGCCGTGAGAGCCCCGCCCTCCTCACGCAGCCACAGCCGCAGATCCAGCGCCACCTGATCGTTGCGCGAACGCGCCGTGTGCAGCTTTGCGCCGGCTGCGCCGATGCGCTCGGTCAAAGCCGACTCGATGTTCATGTGAACATCCTCCAACTCCTCACGCCACACAAAGCGCCCCGCCTGAATTTCCCCCGCAATTTCATCCAATCCCGTCAAAATCGCCGCAAGCTCCGCCGGATCGAGAATGCCCGCGCGATGCAGCGCCCTGGCATGGGCCTTGGAGCCGACGATGTCATGCGGAGCCAAACGCCGGTCAAATGAAACCGATTCCCCGTAGGCCCGAAGCCGCGCCGAAGGATCCTGCGAAAACCTTCCGTGCCACATAATCAGGCTTCCGCCGCCGCCTTGTGACCGCTTCTCCGACACACACCCAAAAGCCGCAGCTCATCGCAGTGCGCCTCAATGCGAACCTGCTTGTTTGCCGGAGTAAACCCCATGCGCTTCGCCATGCAATTTTCCAAAAGCTCCATGTTAATGTCCTCAAATTCCAAAATAATCTGACAATCAAGACAAATGAGATGGTTGTGGTGCGGATGATCCAAAAAATTCGGATCGTAAACCTTGCGCCCCTTCCCAAGCTCCAACTCCCGAAGCAATCCGCTCTCCACCAAAATGGCCAGCGTGCGATAGACCGTGGCGCGGCTCACGGATTTCTCAACGGAACGCGACATCGCGATCAACTCATCGGCGGAATAATGCTTGTCCGTGCTGAAAGCCGCTTCAATGATCGCATCACGTTGTACGGTTTTACGAAGCCCCTTGCTGGCAAGGAACCCGCGAATTTGATCTCGCACAGAATCTTCCATCGTCGGTTGCAATTTCCGGCGCCCGCGCGCTCCGGCAAATACTCCGCCCCATGCTGACGAAGGTCAAGACTGCGGAAAATTCTCCCGTCCCGCCGCAAACATGACACAATGCCCCCATGTCCGACTCCGACCAAAATTCTCTCAAACGCCTCGCCGCAATTTTTGCCGTACGCTTTGTCAAGCCCGGCATGACCGTCGGCCTGGGCACAGGTTCCACCGCCGTTCACGCCGTCCGCGAAATCGCCCGCCTGCACACCGAAGGAAAACTTCCCGGATTGCAAACCTTCGCCACCTCCTCGGAAATCGCCCGCCTCGCCGCATCCGTCGGCCTCCCGCTCATCAATGCTGAAGGCCCGCGCGTCATGGATGTGACAATTGACGGAGCCGACGAGGTTGATCCGCATCTCAATCTCATCAAGGGCGGCGGCGGCGCACTGCTGCACGAAAAAATCGTTGCCCAAGCCACGCAACGCGAAATCATCGTGGTGGATGAATCCAAAATTTCCCCGCGTCTCGGAACGCTGCACAGCCTGCCCGTGGAGGTGATTCCCTTCGGCAGGAGCGGACAGCAGTCTTTTCTCGAGGAACTCGGCGGACATCCCGTGCTGCGCACCGGAGTCGGCGGCGTCCCCTTCGTCACCGACGAGGGTAATCACATTTACGACTGCGCGTTCGGCCCGATTGAAAATCCGGAGAAGCTTGCAGCCAAGCTCCGCTCCCGCAGCGGTGTTGTCGAACACGGACTTTTTTTGGGAATGACGCACGATCTCATCATCGGAACACCCCAGGGAATTCGCCATCTCCAGCGCAATCCCACAAACGGCAAAATTGTCGAAGTGTCCGCCTGAATTTATTTCTCAAAAGTCGCCGACGCTCTCCGAGTCTCCCAAAGAGGCGAGTATTTTGTTGTGACGCGTCAATTTGCCGCCTTGACACCACAATCCGTTGTGTCAACTAATGAGAAAAGCGTTAACCAGACACCATGCGTTGCCCTCGTTGCGGAAAACTTCAGGATCGCGTGATTGATTCACGGGTTATCCAGGACGGCGACAGGATTCGTCGCCGCCGTCAATGTCTGGATTGCGGCACCCGTTTCACCACCTACGAAGCCATTGAACTGATAGAGTTGCGGGTGCAAAAGCGCAGTGGGCGCATTGAGCCGTTCCATCGCTACAAACTTCTGTCCAGTCTGTCCAAGGCTTGCGAGAAGCGGACAATTCGGCTTGAAGCCTTGGAGCGGCTGGTTGATGAAATTGTGATTGAATTGGGCGCGGAGAGTGGACGCGAGGTTCCCAGTCGAATCATCGGTCTGCGGGCGATGGAAAAGCTCCAGGCTCTCGATCCCGTAGCCTATGTGCGCTTCGCCTCCATTTACCGAAGCTTTCAGGATGCGGGGGAATTCGTGGATGAGGTCGAGCAAATGAAAAAACGCAGTCCGCGCCGCCCCGATCAACCCGAGCTTTTCAATCCTCCCCTGCGGCAGCCTTCGCCACCCGCCGAGCCATGATCGCCCTTGCCGACAATCTGCCCTTGGTGCAATTGGCCGACCGACGCGCCGTGCGCTTCGAACGCGCCTGGTTCGAGCGCGCCGTGGTGGAGGCCGCCGAATCCGCCGGATACTCCCGGTGGTGGCTCGCCCCTCATGTCGCCGAGAGCGTCCTAACCTATCTGGAATGCGAGTTTGAGGAAAATGTCATTGCCAGCCAATGCCTGTGTACGCTGGCTTCGAGTGTTCTCCAAGTGATCGGCTATCCGGATGTGGCGCGCTGCTTCCAACTGCCGGATCCACCCGTCCGTATTTCCCTCACCACTCTGGCCAACTCCGCCGGCGCTGGCTACGAACTGGCGTTCTTCAATGAACTCGACCGCAGCATCCGAAAAGCCTTTGCCACCCGCACCTCCCGCGTCGAATTGTGCGGACTGACGGAATGCGTCAAACACCTGCGGCGCACGCGCACCTGGCGCAAGGATTGCGCCGAACTGCGCAATGAAATCGTGGCCCACATTCGCAGCCACATTGCACGCCTCGGGCACAGGCGAAATCTGAACCTGGAATTGACATGACTATATTTCAACGAATCGCAGCGGGGGAAATTCCGGCGTCCGTCGTTTTTCAAAACGATGAAATTCTCGCCTTTCGCGACATTGCGCCACAGGCGCCCGTTCACATCCTGATTGTTCCCAAACGGCTGATTTCCCGCGTCGGCGAAGCGCGGGATGACGATGCCGCCCTGCTCGGGCGCCTGCTGCTCGCTGCGCGCGACATTGCCACGGAGCAGGGATTGGATCAAACCGGCTACCGCCTTGTAATCAACAACGGACGCGATGGCGGCGAGGAGGTGCCGCATTTGCACATCCATCTTCTGGGCGGACGCCGACTCGGCTGGCCGCCGGGATAGCAGCGGGAGCGCAAGCGCCAACTAACGCAGTTCGCCACCCGCGAAACAACCAATGCAAGGCTCTCATCACACCGCGATTTTTCCATCGCTTCCCATGATTCTTCGTCACATCCGAACAGCCCTTTTTTTTATGTCGCCACTTCTCCCCTCCCTTGCTTCGGCAAATTTTTCCATCGAAACCGACTTCCCCGGCGGCAATGCGCTTGTTGAGAAGATCGAGGGGAATGTGGTTCACATCGCACCCGACAATCGCGACAGCAGGTTGCCGTGGTTCTATTGGTATTTTGCGATCAAGGGAGCCGGTGGACAAACCGTCACTTTTGTCCTCAATCCCATGCACATCGGAGCGCGCGGCCCGGGAATAAGCACGGATGGCGGGGCGACATGGAGTTGGCTCGGGGCGGAGTCGGCAAAGGACGGCACGTTTTCCCACACCTTTCCCGCCGCAGCGAACGATGTCCGCTTTTCCTCCGGCATGCCCTATGTAAAATCCAACTTCGACAAATTTCTTGCGGCGCACAAAGACAATCCTTTTTTGCATGTGGAGACGCTTGCAAAAACGGGCAAAGGCCGTTCGGCACCGCTTCTGCTGCTCACCGATTCCCAACGCAAGGCCCCCTATGTCGTGGCCCTCACCGCTCGAATGCACTGCTGTGAAATGATGGGCAGTTATGTGCTGGAAGGAATCATCGAGGGCGTTCTCGCCAACGACGAATACGGACAATGGCTTCGCAAAAACGTGGATTTTTTTATCATGCCATTTTCCGATTTTGACGGCGTGGAAGACGGGGATCAGGGCAAAAACCGCACGCCCCACGATCACAACCGGGACTTTGGGGACGGATCCATTTATCCCGAGGTGATCGCCCTTAAAGAACGCCTCCCCGCATGGTCAAACGGACGTCCGCTGGTGTTTTTCGACATTCATAATCCGGCTTTGAAGGGTGACGTGCATGAAGTGATTCAATTTCTTGCCGGAGAATCGCCGGAGCAGGCGGACAGCCTTGCAAAGTTCGCCGCCTTGTTGGAACGCAATCAGCAGGGGGAGCTCCTCTTCCGTCAGAATATGATTATGAAATTTGGCACGGGCTACAACAAATGGAGCGAAACACCCCCGCCAATCTCTTCGGGATGGGCGCGCACACTGCCCAATTGCATTTTGAGCGCCACCTTGGAACTGCCATACGCCAACGCCTCCGCCATGACGGTCAATGCAGACTCCGCACGAAGCTTCGGACGCGACATTGCCTGGGCGCTCAAGTCATTTCTGCAGGAGAATCCCGCCGCCGGACGACAATGAAACGTGCGCTCTTTCTTCTTCTTCCGCTTCTGCCAACCCGCACGGCAATCGCGGATTTTGCCACTCCATTTACAGCGCCTCCCTACACCCTCGGCGCGTCCGTTTTGGGGATGGAGGGCTGGGCGTCGCGCCTGAAAGATTATGCGGGCGACGGTGCTTCGTCCCGGTTGGTTGCAGTGCGATGGGACAACTTCCAACCGGCCCTGCTCCTTGACGGCGCCTCCATTAAAAACGATTTCCCCGCCACCACAGGTGCGCGAGTTCGCGTGACACTTCGCATTGCCTTCACCTTTCCCATGATCGAGTTGCCTCTCGCACAAACACGAATTCTCATTCAAAACGCTCCTTTCGGCGAAATCATTTTCAAATGTCACCCGCAGGCCGGACTGGGATTGGCGATGAATCCCAAGGAACCCATCAAAGTTCTCGTGCCGTTTGACCAAATGCGCCTCAACTCCTACTACACCGTCACCATCCTTGTGGACTACGAACAATCCTCATACGATGTCACGGCAACTGGCCTCAAACACGACGGGTCTCCCCTTTTGTTTGAAGAAAAAGGAATCCATTTTGAATCAAATGCCAAATTTTTGAAAAATCTCGCTCTTATCACCTCCCAAACCGCCCGCACTTACATCCAACAACTCCTCATCGAGTCCCTCTGACCCTGTACTTTTGATCTTTTCCCCTCTACACGTCCTGTTATCCGCAGGGTGTATGAAAAATAATAATAAAATTTCTTCCCAAAAAATTTATCTTCGTTAAGTTGGGAAATTCTTGGGAAAATTCAGAAAATTCCAATCAAAACGACAAAAAATCCTATGAAAATCCAGGCCCTCCCTTCCCTCGCCCTGAGCACTCTCCTTCTCACCATTCCCCTCGCAAACGGCGTCGCTGCCGAGCAGGACGCAAAAAAGGAGGCAGCCGCCGTTAAAGAAAGGGTCAACAAGGACATCGCTGCAAGCAAAGATCCGAGCGCAAAAATATCCCAGCTCTTCGCCTATTATGTCGTGCCCCCCATGAGCAACATCAAGCGCACGCAGTTTCAGTATCCGGAAGACGGCGTCTTGGGCGGCCCGATCCGCATCATTGCCGCCAAGGGCGAATTTGAACCGGCTTCCGTTGTCTTTTTCCCTTTTGCCGACGCGAAAAAAGTGGAGGTCAAGGTTTCGGATCTCAAGGGGAAGAACGGCACAATTCCGTCATCCGCCATTGACCTCAAAATCATCAAGGTCTGGTATCAAACCGGCACCGCCTGGTACAGCTATTTTTCATTCCAAGGATTCAAAATATATTTGGATCAGCAATCCGCATGAAATCCAAATTCCCTTCAACGACACCCTCGAACCCGTGGGTGATGCGCCGAAATTCCAGCCGTTTTCATTTCAAGCCGGAGAACTCAAGCAGCTCTGGCTGACTTTTGAAGCGCCCAAGGGGGCGGAGGGACTTTACACCGGCTCCCTGGCCATCACGGTGGACGGAAAGCCCCAGGGAAACATTCCGCTGGAAGTCAGGGTGCTTCCGTTTGAATTGCCGGATCCCATGACCAATTATGATCTCAATAAAATTTTCTATGCCTCCATTTATAACAATATAGATCTCAAGGAATATCTTAAGAAAAATGGTGGTGACATGGCGCTGGCCTTAAAGCGCATTCAGAATGAATATGCAAATCTTAAAAAACATAATCTTCTCTATCCCCAAATTCCCAATGTCAAAGGCCCGCAGGATCGCGAGACTTTCCTGGCACAGTTTGATCTTTACAAAAAGGCAGGGCTTCACACCGACGCGCTCTTTGGCGGTGTTTCGGCACTCCCGCCGTATCATTGGATGACATCACCACAAGTGCGGGGGGTTCCCCTCGAAGAGCAGCCACCACCGCTGGATCTTTACAAGGCAATGGACTACGGCTCAAAAGTTGTTTCTGAAGCAGTGGGGCATAAAAACATCTACGCCTTTGGATGGGATGAACCCGGCATGAAAATGCTCGTGGCAGAACGGCTGCC
>JACTMZ010000013.1 GCA_014584375.1 Verrucomicrobiota bacterium
GCAAATGCGAGGATGGAACCGGACATTTGTGACATTTGCGAAATGCAATCCGCCGCGTTTATAACGGTACCATTGGCAGCCACAACCCCGCCCACACCATAAATATTCATTCCCAAGGCGGGAAAAGTGGAAACGTAGTAATCAAACATGGGGCCGGCATATTTATCAATTTCCGCCTTGTTTCGATTCACAAAAATGGCGCCGTCAAATTTCTTTCCCAAATAGGGCGCCAGGCGAAATGGATACCGGTGGGCGGTCGGCTGCATTGTGAGCAGGCTGCCATCGAGCTTGTACACCGGATGATCGGGCGTCCCGGCGCGGTAATCCATGCCGGGAAGATACCGGCCATTGTTGTCCTGCGCGGAATTTTGCAGCGCAACAACCAGTTGTTTGGCGGCGGTCATTTCACGAACCATGCTTGCCGAACGCATGGACTTCGATACGACGGCGGTGCCGAGCACCGTCAAAATCCCAATGACTCCGGCGACGGAAATGGATTCGACCAGTGTAAATCCGCGTGAATGGCGGAAAGAACGGCACACGGGCTTTGTGTGTAAAAATATCTTCAATTTTTTAAACGAACTTAAATGCTCCTTTTACGCCGCAACAGGAACAGCGTTGTACCCGTCAGCAGAAACACAAGGGTGGACGGCTCTGGAACTGACTGAATGAGACTGATGTCTGTCAAATAAGTATGTTGCATGTTTTGGGAATCCCACTGCGTCGAAAAGTCGGTAAGGGAGCCCAAATTTGTGATGTTTTCCCAAGACCAAATGTATCTGTTTCCGGTTTGGGGGCCTATGGGCGTGTTGATGGACTCATTGGTGCCTTTGTAAAAATAGCTGCTGGCGAGCCCCTGACTCCCGCCATTGTAATTGAGCACAAGCGAGGAGGCCGTGTAATTGAGCGGCGTCGGATTGCCTCCACCCGCCCAAAAGGAAATCGTGATAATGTTCACATCCAACAAAATCGTGCTCGTGCTGAGCGTATAGGACGGATTTGCTGACCCACTGGCGGAACCTGTATCCGGAAGCAGCGCAGAAGGCCTAAAAACACCCCCGTATTTATCCGGGTTCAAACCCGTCCCTGCATCCAGAGCGTCATAAGTCCAAGTCGAGGAAATTGACTGCGCCTGTGCGCTAAACAGCATGGCCATCCCTATGACCATAAGAATACCCGATAATGTCAGTTGTCGTTTCATATTAGAATTTTTAATATCTGAAAACTTTTATCCAGCCTGTCAAACGAAAAGGGCGCTGCTGTCCGCAATTTCTTGGTCATCAACAAAATCCGTATAAATCGTTTGAGAAATTAAAACTGGTGAGTCAATAACACTGCCGGGAAAGCCCGGTGTTTTTTTACCCATTATGCGCGTTTGTCGGCTTCCGTCCGAGGCGCTCGGGCTTTTACATCGTTATTGAGACTGAGTTTCATTAAGGCGAATATTTAGGCCGACCGCAACAAGCGTCAAGGAGAAATCGTAAATTTTTTTGCGAATTTTTCGCCGGGTTGCGGCGGCGATCAGACTTTGAACAGCTCGGTTCCATCGGCGGCGTTGGTGATGATGAATTTTTCCCGGTGCATGGTCGGGTCGGGTTTGAACAGGAGGCGTCCGCCATAGCGGCGTTCGATGTCAATGAGAAGCTCTTCATCCTCGGTGCGCAGGCGTTCCAGCAGGTCGGGATTCACGATGACGCGGATTTCGTGGATGGTGTCAATGTGTTTGCGCATCACACCGTGCAGGGCACGCTGCAACTCGACACTCATGGTCATGGTGTTTTTCAAAATTCCGCGTCCCTCGCAATATGGGCAGGGATCGAATTGGGACATGCGCATGCTTTCGCCGGCGCGCTGACGGGTCATTTCCATGAGGCCGAATTGTGAAATGGGCAGGACATGCGTGCGGGACTTGTCGCGTTTGAGGCGCTGGCGCATGCGTTGATAGACGGCCTGCTGATCCTTGCGCAGCTTCATGTCAATAAGGTCGGCCACGATGAGTCCGCCGATGTTGCGCAGTCGCATCTGGCGCGCAATTTCATCCACGGCCTCCAGGTTGGTTTGCAGGATGGTTTTTTCGATGTCCTTGCCGCCCTTGTTGCGTCCGCTGTTGACATCAATCGCGATGAGCGCCTCGGTTTCATCAATGACGATGTAGCCGCCGCAGGGGAGCCAGACCTGGCGGTGAAAGGCTTTTTCGATCTGTTTGTTGACTCCAAACTTGTCGAAGATGTGCTGCTCCTCGTTGTAAAACTGGATGCGTTTTTTGGAGCGCGGAGAAATTTGGGCGACCAGCGCCTGCATGCGTTCGACCGAGGGCAGGTCGTCACAGATGACCGATTCGACATCCTCGGTGAGAAAATCACGCACGGTGCGCTCCACAAGGTCGGGTTCTTCAAAAAGCTGCGCGGGTGCCCGCTGCTCGGCCATGCCTTTTTCAATGGCATTCCATTGCTCGAGGAGAAGGTGCAAATCGCGGACGAAAAAACGCGGGCGCTGACCCGCGCCGACGGTGCGGATGATGACGCCCATGCCGTCGGGAATTTCCAATTCGTTGAGAATCTTGCGCAGGCGTTCGCGCTCCTTGGGGTCGTCAATCTTGCGTGAAATGCCGCATTGGGGGCTGAAGGGCATGAGGACGAGATAGCGTCCGGCCATGCTGAGATTTGTGGTGATGCGCGGGCCCTTGGTTCCGATGGGCCCCTTGCTCACCTGCACCATGATGTCCGATCCCGGCGGATAAATGGACGGAATGTCCTTGGCGGTGATTTTTTTCGGGAGTTTTTTTCCGGTGTTGCGGCGGACTTCCTCAATACCGCTGTCGAGGGCGGCGGGAATGGCGTCCCAAAAATGCAGAAAGGCGTTTTTTTCGAGCCCGATGTCCACAAACATGGCCTTGAGGCCCTGCTCGATGTTTTTGACGCGCCCCTTGTAAATACTGCCGGCGATGTTTCGTTCGGAGACACGCTCGACATTGTATTCCTCCAGCTGCCCGTCCTCAATGACAGCCGCGCGTTTTTCGAGTTTTTCAGCATTGATGATGAGGCGGGCGCCGCCGGTTTTCGGAGAGAGCCCAAGAAGTTTTTTTACTTTTTCAATCATGATTATGAAGTGGTTGGTGTGAATATGCCCAGGGGGAGTGAATTTATTAGCGGTTGGATTTTTCCTTTTTCCTTCCTCCGCCGAAAATGCGCTGGAAAAGATTCGGTTTTTTTTGCTCGACCGTGCCCTCCGTATCGGCGTCGGGGCGAATGTTGGGCTGTGCGGCGGGCGGCGGGCCTTCCGAGGCACCTGCGTCATCCGGCGGGGCGTCTGCAAGAGCCGCCGGGATCGGGCGACCGAAGTCCACCGCTTCGACAAATTGGAAGCTGCCCTTGGCGGGCGCAAGGGCGGCGACTTCAACGGCGGTGCCCTCTTCCATTTTAAAAATATCGGCGAGAATTTTCGCTGCGATGGGCGCGGCGACACCACCGCCGGATTTGGCGCCCTGCACAAGAACGGCCACGGCGTATCGTGGACTCTCAAAGGGCGCAAAGGCGACAAACCACGTGTGATTGTCCTTCACCGAACCGCGCCAAAACTGCGCCGTTCCGGTCTTGCCCGCCACCTCATATCCCTTGATCCGGGCCGCGCGCGCCGTTCCTCCGTCGCGATTCACCACGTCCCACATCCCGCGACGCACAATGTCAATTTTTTCCGGAGAAAGCCCTCCTTCGGCAAGATTGGAGCGAACCTTTACGGGTTCCTGCCGGACGACGGTTCCGTCCGCCGCGATCACCTTGTCCACGAGACGCGGATAGTAAGCGGAGCCGCGATTGGCCACGGCGGCGGCGACCATGGCCATTTGCAGCGGTGTGGCGAGGACATAGCCCTGCCCGATGGAAACATTGGCGGTCTGTCGCGTGGATGCGCGGTAGCCAGCCACTCCGGGCCCGGAAGAATGCCAGAGGATTCGCCCGTGAGGGGAATCCCCGTCTTTTGCCCGAGCCCGAGCATGTTGCCCACGGCGTCAATTTGATCAATGCCCGCCGCATTACCGAACTGATAGAAAAAGCCGTTGCAGGACACGCGGATGGCGTTTTCGAGATCCAGCATTCCATGGGAGCGTTCCGATCCAGCACGCCATGAATTTGTCGCCGTATTGGACGCCGCCGCCGCAATTGAAGCGACGGTTTTCAATGCCGGCGCGTATGCCGGCCAGCGAAGCGATGATTTTGTAGGTGGAGCCCGGAGCGTAGGCGCCAAGCGCACGATTGACGAGAGGGTCAGTCGGGTCTTTGGTAAGCGCGCTCCAATCCGCGCTGGAAATGGCGGGAATAAAGGAATTGGGATCGTAGGATGGCACGCTGGCCATGGCGAGAACGTCGCCGTTTTCCGGATTCACCACGACGGCGGCGGCACGTCCGACGGCGCGCAGCGCCTGTTCCACAATGTATTGAATGCGGACGTCAATCGTGAGTTGCACGCTGTTTCCCTGTTTGGGCGGACGAATCCCTGCCTCGCCCTCGATGACGCCCTTGGCATTGCGTTGGAGAATGCGTGCGCCGGGCTCCCCCTTGAGATCGCTGTCATACAGCAGTTCAATCTGCGCCTTTCCCTCGGTGTCGGGTTGGTAAAAATTGAATCGCGCGGCATCCTCCTTGTCTATTTTTTCCGGCGGTCCCACATAGCCGAGAAGATGGGCGGCAAGAGCACCGTAGGTGTAATGACGCACGGGGCGCACGGTGACATTGACGCCGGCCAAACCGATGTCGTGCTCGGCGAATTTTGCCATGGAATCAAAATCCAAATCTTCGACATAGGTAAAGGGAACCTCGGTGTTGTTGCGAAAGTGCATTCGCAATTGATTGGCATTGTAATCGCGGGCCAGCCCAAGCCGCTTGAGGCGCGGAATGATGGTTTCGTTGACGATTTTGACAATGTCCGGCTCGGATTTTTCCACCATCATTCCGCCCACGGTGGTGCGATAGGTGTGCCGAGGCACTTCACCAAAGCGGGTGCGATAGTCACGCACCATGTCGGGAAGATAAAATTCCACGGCGTTGCTGACGCGGTTTTGCGCGAGCGGACGTCCATTGCGATCAAGAATGGACCCCCGCACGGCGGGCAGGCGCACGCTGACCTGCGAAGCGCCGCGAATGCGGGCGGTGTATTCGGCGCCGCGAGCCACCTGCACATACCACAGCCGGGCGCCAAGCAGCGCAAAGCACAGCAACGCAATCACCGCAAGAATCGCGATACGAAACTGGTGCGAACGGCGAATCATGACGTCACTCCGCCGCGCCGGTTGCGGTCATGCGGAAATCCGCCGGGAAACAGGCGGAGAAAAAAACCGACGGGAATTGCGAGAAAAAGCGCCGCAAGAGCCGGCCCGAGAATTTGCCACAGAATGGCACCATCCATCGCGAAGGACTCCCGCCGCAGGCAGACCATGAAATATTGCGCCAACAGCAAAAACAGAGTGACCGCACCGGAGGCCAGGGAGTGAATTTCCCAGCGGACGGACGGAACCGCCGGGCGCAGGAGGTGCAGCGCGCAGGCGACAAGGACATAAAAAAGCATAGACCAACCAAGGCCGATTTCAACCTGGTTGCCATCCACATGCAGCAATGACAAATCGCTGAGAAGCCCCGTGTAGAGCGCAAGCAGAAGGGCGCCGGGAAACGGCAGCCAAAGGACGCCGTAGCAGAAAAGCGCGGGAACAATCAAAAGATGTGCATTTCCCAAAAGGGATGCGGGCGGAAGCAATCCCTGAAGCAGCAAGGCAAGATAAATGGAAATAAAAAGAACGGGCGCGCGAATCATTTGCTTCCGAGAACGACAAAAACGTCTTCCAACCGGGAGAAATCCGCAGCGGGTTCAATGACGGCCTGGCCATCCAGTTCGCGCGCGCGAAATTCTTTGACAATGCCGATCAGGATGCCGGCTGGAAACACCGCACCGCTGACACCGGCGGTAAAAACCTTCGTGCCGGGCTGCAAATTGGCGTCCCGGCTCAAAAAATTCAATATCAGCTCCGGCGGCGCATTGCCGACGACGCGGCGACCGCTGACAATCCCCTGCTCATGGGAGCCCTCCACACGGGCGGCCACGCGGCAGTTCTCATCGGTGAGCAGCAAAACAATGGAGACATCCTTGGCCACCGTCGTTGTTCGTCCGACGAGCCCTCCGGCAGTGAGCACGGGCTGACTGGAATCCACTTTGGATGAAAACCCGCGATTGATCGTCACCGTATTCCACCAGCTGGAGGCGGAGCGGCTGATGATTTCCGCCGGGAGAAGTTGAAAGGTCGAGCGCTCGCTGTAATCAAGCGCCGCACGCAGGCGTTTGTTTTCGGCCTCCATCTCGCTGAGAAGCTGATGCGAGGCGCGGAGCTGGCTGTTTTGCGCGGCAAGCGCGGCATTGTCCGCCTCCAATTCATCAAGCGTCTTGAGCCCGGTATTGAGCTTTGAAATGCGGTCGCCGATGGCCGAACCCGCCTCCAACGCCGGCGTGGAAACATCCAGAAACCGAATCTGCCACGATTTCATGATCCCGGTGGGCAGGGCCAAAAACCCCACCGCGATGGCAACCGCCACCGCCGACAAAATCAAATACAGCTTGCTCATCTGTTCTCGAAGGCGAACCACCAGGGCCGCAGGATTCCGCTCAGGAAGCGGTCACCATGCGCACGCTGTTCTGGGCAATGCTGCGGAGAACCTCGATCTCGCTGAGGGCGCGCCCCGTCCCCTCGGCCACAGCGCTCAACGGATCGTCGGCAATGTGGACGGGCAGTCCGGTTTCGTCCCGCAGCAATTGATCCAGACCGCGCAAAAGCGCGCCGCCTCCCGCCAGCACCATGCCTCGATCCACGAGGTCGGATGAGAGCTCGGGCGGACAGCGTTCGAGGGTGGTGCGAACGGCATCAACAATGCTGTTGAGCGGTTCGGTCAGCGCCTCGCGCACTTCGGGTGAGGTGAGAGTGATGGTTTTCGGAAGTCCGGCGACCAGGTCGCGGCCCTTCACTTCCATGGTGGTCTCCTTGGGCAGCTTGATCGCCGAGCCCAATTTAATTTTGATCTCCTCGGCTGTACGCTCGCCGATGGCAAGGTTGAAGTTGCGTTTCAGGTATTGGATGATGGCCTCATCCAGTTCGTCCCCGGCCACGCGTACACTGCGGCTGAAAACGATGCCTGCCAAAGAAATAAGGGCGACCTCGGTGGTGCCGCCACCAATGTCAATAATCATGTTGCCCGCCGCCTCCTGGATCGGCAGACCCACACCAATGGCCGCCGCCATCGGCTCCTCAATAAGATAAACCTCCCGCGCCCCCGCATGGGTGGCCGAATCCTTCACGGCACGCTTTTCCACCTCGGTAATGCCGGAGGGAACGGCGATGACGACGCGCGGACGCACCACGCGGCGGCCGCCGTGGGCCTTGCTGATAAGGTGCGAAAGCATGGCCTCAGTGATTTCAAAATCGGCGATCACACCGTCCTTGAGCGGACGAATTGCAACGATATTGCC
>JACTMZ010000149.1 GCA_014584375.1 Verrucomicrobiota bacterium
GCGGGGGCTTCCGGGGTGGATGGGGCGGCTTTTTGCGGATCATGGGGCGGGTTTGGGGGTGAATCGTCAGCCGTGGTTTGGCCGGGATATTCTGCGGTTGAATATGTGAAATTGCAGGGTTGTCGTCAAGTTGTAGTCCAGCGATTTGTAGGTAGTTATGGAATTGTTGTGACATGCCAAGCTACCAAAATTTTGCCGTTGTGGCAGAGCGGTTTCAGGTTGGCTTTGCTGGCGTGATGATCGTTGAGTAATTCAGGCCGTCTGTAAGTTTTGGGGTGGCGGATGTCGGTTTCGATGCGGTGTCGGGAGTTTGGTTCATTCGCACTGACTTGGTTCGGCTTTAGGAAGGAATTTGATATGCTCGCTGTCTATGAAGGAATGCCAAAAATTTCTGGTGCGCCTGCTTTCGTCGTCCGTTGAGTCTGATCACGGTATTTCTGGCTGTGGTGCTGACTCTTGAAAATGAGTGCGCGCAATTTTGTAGCATTAAAATCCGCAGCGTGTCGCATTGATGGGATGGAAGTCTGAGAGAGGGGAGGGGTTCGTCATGGGGCTCATTTTTCCATTTGATCCAAGCGCTTTTTTAGAAATTAATGTCCGGAAAAGAGGATTTTTTGCGCGTGAGCGGATGAAATGAACTCTCGATTGTCGGTTGTTGCCTCCCTGTTTCTAGCCGCCTGCGCCACGGATGTTGCCAATCGTTATTATTCTTCCGCCGCCCATAGCCCGAAAAGTCCGGAAAAGGTTCAAATTCTTTATCGCGAGCCCGGGCGTCCTTATGAAGTAATCGCCGATTTTCAATCGCGCTGGGACACGACGGAAGCGGTGCGGGCCAAGGCTGCCCGGATTGGAGCGGATGCCGTCATTATCACAAAACCGGGTGGGTATTATCGCACCGATCAGCAATGGGCTGGGCGCGATTCCTTCGCTGGTTCGAGTGCCCGCATTTGCGGCACGGCAATTGTTTTTAAAAAATGAAAAATCAACCCATGAAAACCGCATCATACACCCTCGGACTTCTTGCAGGCATTCTTCTCACCGGCTGTGGCACTGTTGAAATAACGAAGACAGGCCGTGGATTTCGAAACCCGACCAATCCGAACAATGTCGAAATTCTCATGACGCAGCCAAAGCGCTCCTATGAGGAACTTGGAGTGTTCGTGGCGTCCGGGTTCATGCGCAATGAAACCGCCGTCATGCACAACGCCATTCGGACAAAAGTTGCCGAGCTAGGCGCGAACGCGGCTTTGATTATAGAAGATGGATACAATCGCGGCGGGCGAAATTCTTCCGAGGCGCCCCTGCTTTGGGCAAAAGGCGTGGCTTTGCGGCTCAAGTAGGGTCCGTTTTTTTTGGGCATGGTTCCGCCATTAAACAGCGGGGATGAAACACGCCTGAACATGCGTGTGTGGAAAAGCCCGGAGCCTACGGGGCTCGAACCCGCAACCTCCGCCGTGACAGGGCGGCGCTCTAACCAATTGAGCTAAGGCTCCTCGCAGAACAGGCAATTAAAGCGTAGAAACGGCGGCGACAAAAGCAATTTTTCATGTGTCAAGTGGCAGCGGACATTGTAGAGTTGATAGTTTAGATTTTCACCGAAATGAGCAATTCCACATTGGCGGTCAAGGCCGCAAACTTTTTGTCCTCGAGATCGGACGCCCTGTTGCAGTTGCCTGTTTTGGCGGGTTTGGATGGATTTGTGGACACGATTCTTCATGTGGTGGACACGCGGGAGAGTGCGGATGCTTATGAGCGTCTTGAGAGCATGGAGACGTTTGGTGGTCGAATTGCCGGTGCGGCGGATTTGAGCACGAGTTTTGAAACGGTGCCGCAGATGGTCAAACTGGGTGGCAACGGCCCGATTTTTGCGGCGGCTCTCAGCGCTTATGGAATGCCTGTGACATACATTGGGCTTCTCGGTGCGCCGCACATTCACCCGGTGTTTGCCGATCTGGCGAAGCGGGTGCGGCTGATATCGCTGGCGGAGCCGGGTTACACGGATTCCATGGAGTTTGACGATGGCACGCTCATGTTTGGGCGGCACACGAGTTTGCGGGAGGTGAATTGGGAAAATGTTTTGCAGCATGCGCCGCTTGATCAGCTGGTCGCGTTGTTTCAAAAGTCCTCCCTGATCGCTCTGCTCAACTGGACGATGCTCATCGGGATGACGCGTATTTTTGAGGAGCTTCTTAAAAAGGTGATGCCTTTGGTGCGGGGGCCGCGTTGGATGTTTTTTGATCTGGGTGATCCGGCGAAGCGGACGCGCGAGGACATTGCGTATGCGCTGGAGCTTATCAGTCGGTTTCAGCAGCATGCGGATGTGATTCTCGGCCTCAATTTGAGTGAGGCGCGGCAGATTGGCGACGTGCTGGGGTTTGGCCCCTGCGAGGAGTCGCCGGAGGCGGTGGGGGAACATGCGGCGAACATTCGATACAAACTTGGTTTGCACACGGTGTTTATTCATCCGGTGTCGTTTTCCGTCGCCGCCGATGCCAATGGCATTGTGTCGGTGGAGGGTGCGGTTGTGGAGAAACCAAAGATTGCCACCGGAGCCGGCGGTTATTGCAGCGCCGGGTTTTGCATTGGTCGCATGCTGGGTGCTCCGCTGGATATCAGCCTGCAGCTTGGCATCGCCATGTCGGGCTATTATGTGCGCACCGCCAAAAATCCGTCGGTTGAGGATTTGGTGAGTTTTCTGCGGACGTATTGATGGGGGTGCCGGTTCACCATGGTCGGGGCGGCCCTGTTTCCTGATTTTGAATTTGTGGGATGCGGTTTCATTGGGCGATTGCGTTTGCCACGGGAGGGAAGGAACCGTACAAAACGCCGTCATGTCCGAGTTTCTTGATTTCTTTTTGCACGCCGAGAAGCACCTTGAATGGTTTATCACGAATTATCACGGGTGGATCTATGTGTTGCTTTTCGCGATTATTTTTTGTGAGACCGGCCTGGTGGTGACGCCGTTTTTGCCGGGTGATTCGCTGTTGTTTGCGGTCGGTGCGCTGGCGGCCAAAGGGTGGATGGACGCGCTCATTGTCACGCCGTTGTTGCTGGTGGCGGCGATTCTTGGTGACGCGGTGAATTACGCGATTGGAAAATGGATGGGGCCGAAAGTTTTTCACTATGAATCGAGTCTTTTGTTCAACAAGGGGCATTTGCTGAAGGCGCATGCTTTTTATGAAAAATACGGCGGGCGGGCCATCATCCTCGCGCGTTTTGTTCCCATCGTTCGCACTTTTGCACCTTTTGTGGCGGGCGTGGGGGCGATGAATTATCCGAGGTTTGCGTTTTTTAACATCACCGGCGCAATCCTCTGGGTCGGCCTTTTTCTCGGCGGCGGTTATTTTTTCGGCGGCCTGCCCATTGTGCAGCGCAATATGAAACTGGTCATTTTGGCGATCATTTTTGTCTCCGTGCTGCCGATTGCCTTTGAGTTTGCGAAGGCGTGGTGGGAAAAACGTCGCGCCCGGGCGGCCTGATCAGGCGTCCGCGCCGGGTCGCTGCGCGAGCAGGGAAATGCGCGGCCACCACCAGACGATTCGCCCGTCCTCCTGCCCGAGGCGAAAGGTGTGCCGTGCTTCGTCCGGAGCGTTTTCGATGAGGTCGAGTGCCTGAGTGCGGTTGTCCGGACTGGTGGCGGCGGTGCGGAAATACCATTCGACATCGGGTTGTTTGAAGGGCGTGCATTCGCAAAGGAGCGGTTCAAATCCCGCTTCGCCGGTGAGTTGAAGCCAGCGGGCGGGTGTCAAAAACCGGACGTGACTCGGATCGCGCAGTTTTTCCACCCGATGAATCCACTCTTCGGCCACCGGTGCGTTGTCGGGGGCGGCGCCGTCAATGATCAGCAGGCGTCCGCCCGGGCGTAGAACGCGGTGTGCTTCGCGGAGAAACGCCGGCACGTCGCTGAAGTGGTGGGCTGCGACGCGACAGGTCACGAGGCCGAAGGCGCCGTTCGCGCCGGGCAGGGATTCCGCCGCCGACTGCATGGTGTGAATTTTGACGCCGTGCTCCGAAGCCAGGCGTTCCGTTTGTTTCAGCATGGCGGGCGCCAGATCCACCGCAGTTACATCCAGCCCGCATTCCGCAAGAAAAACGGCGGTGTGACCGGCGCCGGTTGCCACATCGAGGGCGGGGCTGTATTTGGGCAGCGCGGAGTTTTGGAGCGCGCGCTGGAGGTCCGAGGTGTCGCTGAGAATGTGTGTGCGTCCGTAGAGAGCGGCCTGGCGGTCAAATTGAATTTGCGAGGCCTTTTGATTTTCGTCGAGTTTCATGAGGTGGGGGCCTGTTCGTCCTCCGCGCGCAGGCGGAGCTGGCCGCAGGCGGCGTCAATATCGTGTCCCTTTTCGCGGCGGATGGTTGCCACCACGCCGCCGGCGCGTACGGTGCGGACAAAATTTTGCTGGCGTGTTTCGGAGGGGCGTTTCCACGGGAGGCCTTCCACGGTGTTGTAGGGGATGAGATTCACCTTGGCGTTGAGCCGTCGGGCGTGTTTGGCGAGCAGTCGCGCCTGTTCCGGTGAGTCGTTGACTCCGGCGATGAGAATGTATTCGAGGCCGAGTTTTTGTTTGCGGCGCGAGGAAAAGTATTCGCAGGCATCGAAGAGATCGGCCAGGGGGTATTTTTTATTCACCGGCATGATTTGACCGCGCACGTCATCCGTCGCGCCGTGCAGCGAGATGGCGAGGCGCACGGGAACCGGGTGTTCCGCGAGCCGGCGGATTTGCGGGGCGAGTCCGCTGGTGGAAACGGTGATGTGGCGCGCGCCGATTTCAAATCCCCAGGGGGCGTTGAGAATTTCGAGAGCAGAGGAAAGGTTTTCGAAATTGGCCAGCGGCTCACCCATGCCCATAAAGACGATGTTGTCCACCCGTTCGCCCGTGATTTTTTCGGCATGGAAAACCTGGGCGGTGATTTCTCCGGCGGTGAGGTTGCGTTTCCATCCGCGCAGTCCGCTGGCGCAGAACTTGCAGCCGTAGGCGCAGCCGACCTGGGAGGACACGCAGAGTGTGCGCCGGTCGGATGTCTCGCCATAGAGGGCGGGTGAAGCCGGAATAAAAACGCTCTCGATAAGCTGGCGATCCGGCAGCCGGAAAAGGAATTTGCGCGTTGTGTCACCGGAGCCACTTGTGCGCACAACCTCCAGGGCGCCCGGCGGAAATTTTTCCATCAGATGCGCGCGCAGCGAGGCGGGGAGGTCGCTCATGCCGTCATAATCCGCGACACGTTTTTTATGGATCCAATCCAGAATCTGCCGTGCGCGGTAGGGCTTGTGCCCAAGCACGTCCATTTCATTTTCAAGCGCGGAGAGCGTCTGTCCCATCAAGGAAATCACGCAGGCATCATGACACGGCGCGGTGGCTGACGCCAGCCGCACGCGACGACGGCTTGACCCGGCGTGCGGGAAATCTAACGTGTCGCCATGCGTTTATATCTTTTGGGAATTGTTCTGCCGATTGCGCTGCTGGGACTTGCCGGCTGCGAAACCACCACGGTCGCCCGTGTTGATCCCGCTGTGGCCGCAGCCATCGCATCCGAGGCGCCGGGCGACTATTTTATCGGGCGGCGTTATTACAAGCGGGATTACAAAATGTGGGGCTGGGTGCGGCGGCCCGGTCAGCAGTGGAAGGATGCGCAGCTGGTGATGTTGAACGAAAACACGATGATTGCGCCTGATCGTGCGGAGAACAACATCGGTGTGGACAACAATCGGGAGTATCGTTTGCGTGGGCGATTCACCGGAGGTCAGGTCTATGAGCCGGCAAGCAACCGGTTTTATCCGGAATTTGTCCTTACCGGTTACGAAGTTGTGTCCACGGCGCCGCCCATGATTTTTGGGGATCGCCGCGCCCTTGATCCGAGGGTTCGTCTGCTGACGCCGCCGCTTTGATTTTGCGTTTCGTCTAACGGAGCTTCCGCATTTGCATTGGCGTTGTCCCGCCGTAAACTCAAGGCTGATGATTCGTTCGCCTCTCATGGAGCGTTTGAGTGTGGCGCCGCCGCCCAGGGATCGCTGGCTGTTGTGGCTGGTTTTTGCGCTCATCCTTTCGCTTGGCGTTCACTTTGGGTTCGTCGAATGGGCGCGCAATCATCGGGTGAAAACCCTGAGCGACGCCTATTACGAGGAGATTGTGCCGCGTGCGTTCAAGGTGGATCGGGTGGAAATTGACCCGCGTTTGCTGGAGGAGGATGACGCCGAGCCCGCAAAGGAAATTCATTCAATCGCGCCTGTGCCGGTGGAGTTGCCGGCTGAGGACATCGGGGCGGAGAAACCGAAGCCGGCGGGAACGCCTGCCAAGCCCGTGCAGCTTGAAATTGAAAAAGAGCCGCTGCCGCAGGCGGGAAGTGTGGATATCAAGGCGCCCGACCGGGCGATGATGCAGGAGGATCTCAATGCGATGCGCGAGGCATTGCTTTCCGACACTCCAGCTTCCGCCGCCCAGCCCGCCATTGAACTGGCGGCGGCTGCGGAAAGTGCGGAACAGTCCGGTGGTGGCGGCGTTCCGGCGGGTTATAGCAACCTGGACGACCTGCTGGCTTCAAGCGGCGGACTTACCGGCGCCCAAGGGCCCATTTTCATGCCGTCCGACGTGCTGTTTGGCTATGATGAATCCTCCCTGCAGTCCGAGGCCATTGATAGTCTGCAAAAGCTCGGGGAGCTTGTCCGCCGCAATCCGACCGTGCGTTTTCGCATTGAAGGTCATACGGACTCCTTTGGCGGTGTGGAATACAACGCCCGCCTCAGCCTTGCCCGTGCCGAATCGGTCAAGCAATGGTTGACGGAAAAAATGTCCATTGCGCCGGATCGCATTGACACCCGAGGTCTTGGAAGCTCCCATCCTTTGGCGCCGCTTACCGGCACGATAGAGGAGCAAAAGCTCAATCGCCGCGTGGAAATTGTGATTCTCGGCGGGGGAAAAGCCTCCTGATTTTTAAAACAGGATATGACGATGAGTCGGGATGCGGGCAAAAACCTCAAGCGTGCCGCTGATGACTTGTTGCATCGCACCTCGGGGCGGACCGCCGCACAATCGCTCGAAGCCTACCGTCGCTTTCGTCGTCTGGAGGAGCATCGTCTGCGTTTGGGCATCGCAACGGGTGTGGGTGGGCGTGAAATTGTGCGGCAGCGCAGCGATTTTGTGGACATCATGTGCCGCAGGTTGTTTGCCCAGGTGAGCATGGAGATATTTGGGCGCGTCACTCCCCGGGGGTTCACCGTTCTGGCTTTTGGAGGTTACGGACGTCGGGAAATGAATCCCTTTAGCGACATAGACATAATGTTTCTTCATGCGGGCGTGCGACCGGATGAAAAGGAAACTGCGGCGACGCAGGAAATCATCCGCATGTTGTGGGACATGGGGTTCAAGGTGGGGCATTCGGTGCGTTCCATTCCTTTGGCGATTTCGCAGGCCAATGAGGATTTGAGAACCAAAACGGCCCTGTTGGAATCGCGCTGGCTGTGCGGGGATCGCGGGTTATTTTCCAAGTTTCGGAGTGAGTTTGAGCGGCGGTGTGTGAAGGGGCGGGAGGCCGCCTACATCGCCTGGCGCCTGGAGGATCAGAAACGACAGCACGAGAGGCATGGAGCCACGTTTGCCATGCAGGAACCCAATATCAAGGAGGGCGCGGGCGGTCTTCGGGATTGTCAGAGCCTTCTGTGGATCGGTTTTTTCCGATGCCGGGCCGCTTCCATGACCAAATTGGTCGAACGAAAATTTCTGACCGAAAACGAACGTCGTCAGCTGGAAAAAGCTTATGATTTTCTGCTCGCCGTGCGCACGCAGATGCACCTTGTCAACAAGCGTCCCGCCGACACGCTCACCCTGCATTTGCAGGGGCAGATCGCCGTGCGGATGGGGTACTCGCAAAAGCATGTTTTAAAGCGCGTGGAGGAATTCATGCGCGATTATTACCGGCATGCCCGCGCCATCCAGCGCATCACCGAGACGGCCGTGCAGCGGATGACGCCGGATCTCAAGCCTTCCCGCATGAAATTGCTGCTGGGGCTTTTCACCGGGCGTCGCTCCGGGCGTTTCGACGGATTTATTTCACGGGGCGGTGAAATGTTTGCGGAGAACGCCTCGATTTTCACCCGGGATCCGCAGCGGCTCATGCGCATGTTTCAGCATGCGCAGAAACGTCGGCTCACACTCTCCGGCGAGTTGCGCGATTTGACGCGAAAGCGCCTTGGTCTTGTCAACACCACGTTTCGCTATTCGCGCGCCGCACGCGAAGTCTTCCTGTCCATTTTGTCCCAAAAGGGAAATGTCGGGCGCATCCTGCGGCTGATGCACGACACCGATTTTCTTGGGCGTTATCTGCCGGAATTTGGGAAACTGACCTGTCTGGTGCAGCATGAGTTTTTTCATCGTTACACGGCGGATGAGCACACGCTGCTTTGTGTGGACAAGTTGGATGCGCTTTTTGAAACCGAGGATCCGAAATTTGCGGGTTATCGGGAGATTTTTCAAAGATGCGAGCATCCTTCGACGCTCTATCTGGCGCTGCTCATGCATGACACCGGCAAGGCTGCGGGGCGCCGGTATCATGAGGAGGCGGGCGCCATGCTGGCCGCCCGTGCGGCGCGCCGCCTGCAGCTTCCGCCGGAACAGCGGCGCGCCCTCACGTTGCTGGTGGATCATCACGGGCTGCTTTCCAAAACCGCACAATCACGCAATCTCGATGATCCGGCGACAATCTCCCGATTTGCCGAAATGGTGCAAAGTAAGCGCAACCTTGACGACCTCATGCTGATTACGTTGGCCGATGGACAGGGTGTCAGCGATTCCGGGTGGTCGGATTGGAAGGAGACTCTTGTCTGGCAGCTTTATGAATACACCCGTGCGTTTTTCAATGAGGGCGACGCCTTTTTTGGGCGGAGGCGGGTGGATTTGGAGGAAATGCGCCGGGTGGTGATTGAGAAGCTTGCCGCGGATTATGCGGATGAAACAGAAGCGCATTTCTCCATGATGCCGGAACGATATTTTCACACGTTTGATGCGGATGCCGTCGCCGGGCACATCCGGATTTTCCGGGCTTTTTATGAGCAGCAGTCGAACGCGGATGCGATCGGACTCAAGCCGGCCCTCGCCTGGAAGCACCATCATGGCCGGGGGCACAGCGAGGTGTTGGTGTGCGGCTGGGATCGTCCGGGGCTCGTCCTGCGGCTTTGCGGCGCCTTTTTATCCGCAAAAATGAATATTCTCAGCGCCGATATTTACACGCGGAACGACAATCTCGTTCTCGACATTTTTCGCGTTTGCGATGTGAAGCATCATCCGGTCACCAATGAGCGCGATCATCGTACGGTTGAGAAATTGGTCGTCGAATCCCTTCTGGATTCCGATTTTGATTTCGCCCCGCACATCGCCAGGGCGCGGAGAAGCGCAAGTTTTGTCATGCCACGCGAGGCGGACGTTCCGACACGCATGGCGATTGACAATCACAGTCATCCTTCCTTCACCATCGTTGACATTGAGACACCCGATCGCATGGGGCTGCTTTACGATCTTTTCGCCTCGCTGACCCGGTTGAATCTTTCCCTCGTCCTGGCCCGTGTCACCACGGAGAAGGAGGTTGCCATGGACACCTTTTATCTTGTTCGCGCCGCCGATGGGGGGAAAGTCACCGACGACTCTGCGATTCGGGAGTTGCAGCGGGCCTTGCAGGACGCGGCGGTTCCGCCGCAGCGTTGAGGGGCGCGAGCAGGGCTTGTGTCCGCCTCGCAAACTTTCAAAAAAATGTGCTTGCCACAAACGCGGGCTCCGCTTACTGTTTGCGGCCCTTCGAGGAGATTTTATGGCTTACGCAATTATTCAAACCGGCGGTCGTCAGTTCCGCGTGCAACCCGGCGATGTCGTGGATGTCGAGTTGCTCGGCGTCGAGGCCGGTCAGAAAGCGGTTTTTGAGGAAGTGTTGCTCGCGTCCGATGATTCCGGTGTCAAGATCGGTGCACCGCTTCTTGCCGGGGCGAAAGTGACGGCGGAGGTCGTCGAGGATGTCAAGGGGCCGAAGCTGGTTTCCTATAAATTTCGCCGTCGCAAAGGCTATCACCGCACAGTTGGCCACCGTCAAAAACTCACCCGCGTGAAGATTTCCGAAATCGCGGCCTGATCAACCCATTTTGTTTTATGGCTCATAAAAAAGGACAAGGAAGCGTCAAAAACGGACGCGACAGCGTCAGCAAACGGCTGGGCGTTAAAAAATACGGCGGTCAATCCGTGCTCGCCGGCAACATTCTCATCCGTCAGCGCGGGCGCAAATATTTGCCTGGTCGCAATGTCGGTCTCGGGCGCGATTACACCCTTTTCGCGTTGGAGAGCGGCACTGTATTGTTTGACCGCGGCGGGCGACGTGTTAATGTTTTGACGCCGGAAAACTAGGACAATTTCCTCCTCGAAAAAGGCCGGGGCCCGCGCGGGTTCCGGCCTTTTTTGTTTTTTATCCGCAACTGGCGGGGCAAAAAAAATACAAATCGGGATTGCCGCGGGGGCTGCGGCTTTGAATTATGGATGCGATGCTTGAATTGATGCAAAAAGGGGGGCCGGCCATGTGGGCCATTTTTTTCGTGAGTGTTATTGGTGTCGGTGTTTTTTTGGAACGGCTTCTGCACTTGCACCGGGCGCAAATTCGTGTTGGTGAATTTTTGCTCGGGATGGCCGGGCTTGTGCGGGAGCGGCGGTATGACGAGGCCCGCCAGCAGTGCCTGTCCACTCCCGGTCCGGTCGCCCGCGTGGCTTTGAGCGCCGTTTTGGCCCGTGATTGCTCCCGGGCCGAGCTGCGGGACATTGTGCGGGAAACGGGGCAGTTGGAGGTTCCGCGTCTCGAACGTCATTTGCCGATTTTGACGGCGCTGGCCTATGTTGCGCCATTGCTGGGTCTGCTTGGTACGACGCTGGGATTGTTGGAGGCGTTCTATCTTATTTCGACGCAGGGCGGCTACGCCACCGTGGCGGATCTTTCCGGAGCTGTTTATCAGAGTCTTATTTCGGCGGCGGCCGGTCTGGCTGTGGCGATCCCGGCTTTTGTCGGCGCGAGTTACCTGTCCTCCCGCGTTCAGGATTTGATGCACGACATGGAGCGTGCGGGCATTGAGATGGTCAATTTGCTGAAGAACCGGACGCTTCCTGCTGCGGAAATTCTTGCGGCGGACGGCGAGCCTGTTGGAGAGGCATGAAACTGCGCGGTTCTCATCGGGTGTATGGTGCCGTTCCGGTGGTGACCGGGACGATCACGGTGACTTTGCTCCTCGTGTTTTTTATTCTGCTTTCCACATCATTCCTGCTGCAGCCGGGTGTGGCCGTGGAGTTGCCGCCTTCGCGCTTTTTGCAGCCGCCCTCGCAGGATCCCCTGGTTGTCGCGGTGACGGCGGATCCCGGCTCCGCCATTTATTTTGAAAATCGCAAGCTGGGTCTTGATCAGCTTGCCTCCCGTTTGGAGGCGCGGCGCGGCGTTGCCGGGCGGGTGATTATCAAGGCGGATCGCACGGCGCCGCTGGCCCTTGTCACCGGGGTCACGGAGCTGGCATTGTCCCGGGGATTTTCCGTTTCCCTGGCTGCATCGCGTCCATGATTATTCCGGATCGCATTTTGCATGTTTTTCAATGGCCTTCGCGCCATCAAATACGGCTGGCGTTGCCGGCATTGCTGGTCATTTCCCTCGTGATTCATTTGGCGGGACTTTATTTGGTGCGGGCCTCCCTGCCGTTGCGCGGCGTCGCCATGCCGCCTCAGGCGGTCGCTGTCACGCTGTATCCTTCCACGGAGGATTCCGCCTTGCTCGGCGCAAGCGATCCCTCGTGGTTGGAGCCGGGGCGTTTTCGGGACGGCATTCTCGGGCCTCTTCGAGTCACCCGGCTGCACAAGGTTTTGGAGCCCGGATTGCCGGAATTGGCGCCTTCGCCCGACCCCGCGATTCCGACGCACTGGGTGCCGGCCCTCCCGCCGCTGGCTGTTCGTCCGCGATTGACTTCGCGTGAAGAAAAAACTCCGCTGGCGCCGTTTCAGGCGGTGACGGCGCGGTTTGAGGGTGGGGATTTGTCGGTGACGGACGATTTGCTTGGGCGGCTGCGCGCCGTTGCGCCGTCGGAGCCGCCTGGTTTCTCCACGGAGCTGCTTGTGATGTTGGATGCGACGGGCGAAGTGCATGATGTCTGGCTGGTGCGCGGCAGCGGGGTTCCGGATTTGGATTTGGCGGCGCGCCTTGCGGTGCAACGTTCGCGTTTTGATCCGCCGGGGGTGGATCGTCAGGGAATTCTGCGCGTGGTGTGGGGAATGCGGGAGGCTTTGCCATGATTCGCGTTGGGCTGGTTTCGATGCTTTTTGCCTACGCTGGCGTTTTTCTTGCGACGATTCTCGGACTTTGGCTATTCTACGGCTGGAGACGGGCCCGGCGCAGGCACCGCGAACGCATTGGATTGTTCCAGTGTCGGCTTTGCGCCGGATGGATCCGGCGCGGCGGGCCAGACGGCCTCGTCCGTTGTCCGTCCTGCGGCGCCATCAACGAACAAACAATTACCGGCAACGACATTTAGAAAGGCAGAACAAAGATTATGGGAATGTGGATCGGCAGAAACCGCAAAGCGCGGGTAACATACGGATTTGATGAAATCGCCCTTGTCCCGGGCGCCGTCACCATCAATCCCAACGAAGTGGACATTACCTGGAGGATACCGCATCCGTCCGGCGGATCGCTTCAACTGGCCCTGCCGATTCTCGCCAGCGCGATGGACGGCGTGGTGGATGCGAAGTTTGCCATCGCCATGGGAAAGCTCGGCGGGCTTGCGGTGTTGAATTTGGAAGGCGTCCAGGTGCGTTATGAGGATGCGGATGCGGTGCTGGCCGAGGTTTTGTCGGAGGACAAGGACAAGGTGACCGCGCTGTTGCAAAAAATTTATCTGGAGCCGGTGAAGGAGGATTTGATTGCCCGACGCATTCGGGAAATCAAGGACGCCGGGGTGATTGCTGCGGTGAGCTCCATCCCGCAGAAGGCGGAGCGCTGCGGAGCCATCGCCATGGAGGCCGGGGCGGATGTCTTTGTTGTGCAGAGCACGGTTTCGACGGCGCGCCATATTTCCACGGAGTATAAAATGCTCGATCTTGCCGCGTTTTGTCGGGAGATGAAATGTCCGGTCATCGTCGGCAACACGGTGACTTATGCGACGACATTGGAGATTATGGAATGCGGTGTGTCGGGCGTGCTGGTCGGTGTCGGCCCCGGTGCGGCCTGCACCTCGCGCGGTGTTCTTGGTCTTGGCGTTCCGCAGGTGACGGCCACCGTGGATTGTGCGGCGGCACGCGATGCGTATTACAAAAAGAGCGGTCGCTATGTTCCCATTATCACCGATGGTGGCATGAGCAAGGGCGGCGATGTGTGCAAGGCGCTGGCGTGCGGATCGGACGCGGTCATGGTTGGCAGCGCCTTTGCCAAGGCGGAGGAGGCGCCGGGTCGCGGCTACCACTGGGGCATGGCGACACCGCACGCCAATCTGCCGCGCGGCACACGCATCAAGGTCGGGGTTTCGGGAACGCTCAGCCAGATTCTGTTCGGTCCGGCCAATGTGGATGATGGCAGTCAGAATCTGGTGGGTGCCATTACAACCTGCATGGGCAATGTGGGCGCGGAGGATTTGCGGCAGTTCCAGGAAACGGAGATCATCATCGCGCCGTCCATCAAGTCGGAGGGCAAGCTTTTTCAAATGGTTCAACACGTGGGAATGGCCCGTTGATTTGCGCCTCGCCAAACCTTTCCGTTTTGGGCTACGAAACAGTGTCTAAAATATGAACGAACGTCGTGTTGTCATTACGGGTATCGGGGTGGTCACTCCGATAGGCAATGATCTTGCGAGCTTTTGGCAAAGCCTCAAGGAGGGACGCAGTGGCGTTCGTCGCTACGAAGCGTTTGATTCGGAGCAGTTCGCCTGCAAGATCGGCGGCGAGGTGAAGGATTTTGATCCGAAGGCGTTTTATAAAACGCCGAAGGACGTCAAGCGCACGGATCGCTACACGCAGTTGGCAGTGGCGGCGGCCAAGATGGGGTTGGATGATTCCGGTCTTGATTTGTCGGCGCTGGATTTGGATCGCGTTGGCGTGATGATTGGCAGCGGTGTGGGCGGGCTGGCGACGATGGAGGAGCAGATTGCCAAGACATTGCAGCGCGGCCCCGACCGTACGTCGCCGTTCATGATTCCGATGATGATCAGCAACATGGCATCGGGTTTTATTTCGATGGAATACGGCTTGCGCGGCCCGAACATGTCCATCGTCACCGCCTGTGCCACGGCCAATCACTGCATGGGTGAAGCCTGGCGCATCATCAAGTTCGGCGATGCCGACATTATTTTGGCCGGTGGCAGTGAGGCGTGCATTATTCCGGTGGGCATCGCGGGATTTTCCGCAATGCGCGCGGTGAGTTTTCGCAATGATGAGCCGGAGAAGGCGTCGCGTCCTTTTGACAAGGATCGCGACGGCTTTGTAATGGGCGAGGGGGCGGGGGTACTTTTTCTGGAGGAGTATGAACATGCGAAAAAGCGTGGAGCGCGAATTTACTGCGAGCTGGCGGGCTATGGCCTCACGGCCGACGCCTATCACATGAGCGCGCCTCAGCCCGAGGGAGAGGGCGCCGCGCGCTGCATGCGCATGGCGATGCGTCATGCCGGAGTGAATCCCGAGGAGGTGGATTACATCAATGCGCACGGTACTTCGACCCCCATGGGCGACATTTGCGAAACCAAGGCGCTGAAGCTCGCTTTCGGCGCACACGCCCGCGACGGGTTGCTGGTCAGCTCCACCAAGTCCATGACGGGGCACCTTCTCGGTGCGGCGGGTGCGGTGGAAATGGCGGCCTGCGTCATGGCCATGCAGGAAGGCGTGGTCCCGCCGACGATCAATCTCGATACCCCGGATCCCGAATGCGATCTCGACTACGTGCCGCACACGGCGCGGGAAAGGAAGGTCAAAGTCGCCATCAGCAATTCCTTTGGTTTCGGCGGGCACAATTCCTCGGTGTTGATTCGGGCGGTATGACAACGGAGTCCGCCGCATCGCCGGAGGAGTTCATTTACATTCCGCCTGTGCTGGCGAATTTTCGTCCGAAGGCGGCCTTGGTTTTGGGTTCGGGTTTGGGCGGCTTTGCCGATGCCTGCGAGCGGATTTTTGAAGTTTCCTATGCGGAAGTTCCGGGATTGCCGCAGTCGGGTGTTCCGGGTCATGCGGGAAAATTCGCGGGTGTTTCCCTCGGCGGGGTTCCCTTGCTTCTGGCGGTGGGACGCGCACATTTTTACGAGGGGCACACGGCCCGGCGTGTGGCGGCGCATGTTCGGCTGATGGCGCGGCTTGCGCCGGATGTCTTGATTTTGACCAATGCGGCCGGCACCTTGAATCCGGATTTTGCGCCGGGGGAATGGATGATGCTGGCGGATCATTTGAATTTGACCGGAGCGTCACCGCTGACGGGCGGCCCGAATTTTTGCGACATGAGCGAGGTGTATTCGCGGGAACTGCGGAGTGTTTTTCATGGGTTGGCACGGGAGCAGGGTTGGAATTTGCATGAGGGCGTCTATGCCTGTGTGCCGGGGCCGCAGTATGAGACGCCGGCGGAGGTGCGCATGATGCGAACCCTGGGGGCGGATGCCGTGGGCATGTCCACGGTGTTTGAGGCTGTTCAGGCCCGCGCTTTGGGGCTGCGTGTCGCGGCGTTTTCCTGTTTGACCAACTGGGCGGCGGGGGTTTCTCCGGAGGCGCTGTCCCATGCCGAGGTGATGGAGACCGGCGCGCGGGCGGCGGGGCGGCTTTGTTCGCTGCTTGAAAGCGCCCTGCGTCGGAACGTCTTGTCCGCATAAGCCCGTGTTTCGTGCGGGCTTCCCCTTTTGACAAGTCCTCTGGTAATAATGTCGGCTGCATGGCCGAGGCGGTTCAAGAACAGGAAGTCAGCGACGAAGATCTCGTGGCGCAAACGCAAAACGGCGATCCCCGGGCATTTGACGCGCTGGTGCGGAAGTACAGTCCGCGCCTTTACGGGCTTGTTTACAACATGACCTCGAATCATGAGGACACCAACGATCTCCTGCAGGATATTTTTTCCAAAGCCTATCGCTCAATCAAAGGGTTTCGCGGCAAATCCAGCTTTTACACCTGGCTGCATACAATCGGGACAAACACGACGATCAACTTCCTGAAAAAGCGTTCCCGGAATTACCACTTCAGCCTCGACGATGTGGATGGCAACATCCAGCATGATCCGGAGTTTATCGAGTTGACGTCCGGCCCGGATGCGCGTCGGGAGGTAAATCTCAAGGAGCTGCAGCAAAGATTGAACGAGGCCATGGGAAAACTGTCGAATGAACACAGGATTGTTGTCACCATGTTTGATATTCAAGGCATGCCACATGCGGAGATCGCCGGTATTCTCAAAATTTCCGAGGGAACGGTGCGTTCCCGTCTTTTTTACGCCCACCGTCAGTTGCAAAATTATTTGCAGGAATTTTTAAACGCTTGAGCCTATGAATCCTGATGTTCACAAATTGCTTCGCTTAAAACGTTATGAGCGACCGAGCTCGGATTATTTCGAGCGGTTTCTGGATGAATTTCATGAACGGCAGCGCGCCGATCTTTTGCAACAGTCGGTGTTTGTATTGATGCGGGAGAGGCTGGCGGGCTTGTTTGCCAATTTTTATGTGCCTCGTCCGGTGTACGCCGGAGTCGCTGTCGCAGCGGTGATATTGTCGGCGGCCATCCTCGTCACCCAGCAGGGCGGCGACGGCCTGGCACCTTCCACCCTGGCGCTTAATACACCGAATCCGGTTGTCAATGTCATGCCACCCGTCCAAAGGGTTGTTCACCTGCCGGAAGCCTCGCGCTCTGAATTTCCGCCCCATTATGTGCTGGAGTCTCGTCCGGTGAGCTATGAGTCGCCGTACAGCTTTTAACGCAATCGGCGCCTTTGCCGGCGCGTTTTTTGCCATTGTGGCGGCGGCGGATTCTCCGGCGGAAGCGCCTCCGGCCGTCATAAACGGCGATGCCATTGCGACGGCTGTGGGAGAGGTTTTTCGCGATGGGCGCGACGCTGTTGTGCGTGTGGTATCGGAGGATGAGTTGGGGATGGTGGCGGGAACGGGTTTTTTTGCCGATGCGGAGGGAACGGTGTACACGCTGGCTTCGCTGGTTGGCGACGGATTGAATGTCACGGTCATTCACGGGGGGAAAAAGTATTCCGCGAGGCTGCTGACCAAGGATTTTCGCAGTGGGGTCGCCCTGCTGCGGGTGGAAGGCGTGGAATCCGCGCCGTTTCTCATCAAGGGTGACAGTCGCGCGCTGAAAATTGCGTCGCCGCTGGTGGCCATCGGCTTTCCTTTTGACCATGATGTCACACCGAGCTTTGGCATTGTGGGGGGCTTTGATCGAAAATCCAGGGGCAAATTTTTTACCACGACGCACATTCGCGCGAACATTCCGGTGCAACGGGGGCAGGGCGGGAGTCCCGTGTTGAACATGGATGGCAAGGTGGTGGGAATTCTTGTGAGCGGCCTCGAAAAAGGGGCGGGCTGCTATGTTTTGCCCATTCGTGCGGCTGAAAAGGTGCGAACGGATTACGCCCGTTTTGGCGATGTGCGTCACGGCTGGGCCGGTGTGACGCTCGTGGAAATTCCGAAAGCCGACCATGGCTCCCGGATGGCGATTGACGTGGTGGATCCGACGGGCCCTGCGGCGGCGGCGGGATTTCATCCGGGTGATGTTGTTTTGCGGGTTGGCGACACCGAGGTGCATGAGCCTGAGGACGCCCTGGACGCCTCGTTTTTTCTCACGGCGGGGGATGCTGTTTCCGTGCGTGTGGCGCGCGGCGACGAGGTGATGGACATTTCCTTCACCCCGGCCGACCATCCGCTGGATCACAAGGGCGGGTTGCAGGCATTTGGCGGCGGAACGCCGTGACGTTTGCGCGAAAAAACGGCGGTCAGCCGTTGGTGAAAACTCCCATTCGCCGGAATTTCTCGTAGCGATTTTTTAAAAGCGCATCCGTCGGCTCATTTGCCAGGTCATCGAGATTTTTCACGAGGGCTTTTTTCAGAAGTTCCGCTGCGGCACGCGGATCGTGATGGGCGCCGCCGAGAGGTTCGGGAACAATTTCGTCCACCAGTCCGAATTCCTTGAGGTCGGCTGCGGTGAGTTTGAGGGCTTCCGCGGCTTCCGGAGCATGGCTGCGGTGTTTCCATAAAATCGCCGCACAGCCCTCGGGGCTGATGACCGAGTAGTAGGCGTTTTCCATTACGAGCACCCGGTCGGCCACTCCGATGCCCAGCGCGCCGCCGGAACCGCCTTCGCCGATGACGGCGGCGATGACGGGTGTTTTCAGCAGCATCATTTCGCGCAGGTTGACGGCAATGGATTCGGCGATGTGGCGCTCCTCGGCGCCGATGCCCGGGAAGGCGCCGGGGGTGTCAACAAGCGCAATGATGGGAAGTCCGAATTTTTCGGCCAGTCGCATGATGCGCAGAGCCTTTCGGTAACCTTCGGGATGCGCACTGCCGAAGTTGCGCTTGATGTTTTCCTTCGTATTGCGGCCCTTTTGATTCGTCACCACCGCCACCGGA
>JACTMZ010000106.1 GCA_014584375.1 Verrucomicrobiota bacterium
CCGTTGTTCTCCATTTCAAAATGGGTCAGCCCATTTTTTTTCATCAGATCAATGAGGGACTTTATTTCTTTAATATCCACGCGACTCTCCTTGGTTGTTTTAAAAACGTGCGCGCAGAATGTTCGCCATTGCCCGTCTAGTCAAGACTGACGCAGGAAAAGACGCGCGCCGAACCGCCCGCATTCCGGCCTTCAAGGTTCCGGAAATCGTTTGATGTACGCGGCAAACCATTTTCCGGCGGGTTCGAGAATGCGTTCCTTTGTTTTGGGATCGTAGGAAAAAAGCCCGAACTGCCCATGCCAGCCTTCTTTCCATTCGTAATTGTCCACAAGGGTCCAGGGAAAATAACCGCGCACATCCACACCATTTTCCATCGCCCGACGCATCTGCGCAATATGCTCACGCAGGTAGCGAATGCGTTTTTGTTCGCTCTGCGTACCAAGCCCGTTTTCCGAAATGACAATCGGCTTGCCATAGCGCGCATTGACCGCCTTGAGCACATTGTAAAGACCTTCGGGAACAATCTCCCACCCCATCTGCGTGTAATTGGAACTCATCTCCCCGTGCCCACGAGACAAAAACCGAAGCAAACTCGCCTCTTGGGCGTAATAATAATTCACGCCAATGATGTCCATGGTGTCGGCCACCTTGTCCAAATGGTCGAAATTTTGACGCTGCACGATGTTGTAAACCAAGGCCGTCGGATCGGTAAGGCGGTTCCGACGCCAGTCGGGCAGGGAATAAACGCCCATGACCACCGCATCCGGACGCTCCGAACGAATAATGCCCGCCGCCTCGCGAAACATATCAGCGGACACCTGCATTGCCTTCTTGTAGCCGCCGGTGTGCAGGAAAAGTCCGGGCGGCCAATGCCCGGCGATCCAACCCAGTTGCAAGGCGCCATTGGGTTCGTTTTGCGGCACATAAATGCGGACATACGGCTTCAACGCCTGCACCACGCGGGTCACATGGCGTCTCCACGCTTCCGGCGCATCCGGATGCAAAAAGTTGGAGTGGGCCCTGTCTTTGGCATTGTAAAGCCAATCGGGAAACGTGAAATGCCACAGGGTGACCACGGGTTCGATGCCCGCCGCGCGCAATTGACGCGCCATGTCCACATATCGCGCAAGCGCTGCTTTGTTAATCACCCCCGGATGCGGCTCGATGCGCGCCCATTCCACGCCGAAGCGGAAATGATTGACGCCAAGTTTTTTCAACGCGGCAAGATCGCGGTTGAAATGCGTCCACGAATAAACAGCCTCATCCCCCCTCACCGGCGCACCGCCGCCCTTGGCATACACATCCCAATCCGTCTGAAAATACAGGGGCGAATCGGGAGGGAGCCCCCGATCCTCGTTTTGATAACTGGAGGTCGAGGCGCCCCACCAAAAGTTTTCCTTCGGCAAAGGCTTGCGGGCGGAGACGTCTGCGGGCGGATGGTAAGACTCGGGAGGCGTGACGCAACCGCTGAAAATCAACGCCGCAAACAACAAGGCGATCCGGGTGGCTTGCAACATGACGCGAAGACTATTTAAGTAATTTCATGACTGCAATCCGACATCGTGCGCCCGCAATTCTCGGGGCGACCCTGATCATTTTCCTCCCCCTCACCGCGCCCGCCGAACCACAGAATTCCAAAATCCAGCCGGATTCCGTGGAAATGAAAAACGGGAATTCCTTTCGCGGACTTATTCTTAAAAACGATGCGGACAGCGTTCTCATCCAAATGGAAAAATCGGAGATCGAAATTCCGAAATCGAAAATTCGCCGCATTCATGACAATCCCGATCCCGACATTGCCTATTACAAAATCACCGCAGCGGGGGAACTGCCCGAGTGGAGAGCCATGGTGATGGACATGCGTGAAAATGACTCCATCCACAGCTTCCGACAAATTCCGGCGACAACCATTGATTCCGGCATTTTTAAAAACATCCCCTACCTGTCATTCCGCGTAAACAAGCTGGCGGAATTCAACGTTTACGGCCCGCCCAACGATCCCGTGGGCGTGGAATTCGGTGTCTATGGACGCAGGAAAAACAGCGAAAAATTTCAGCAGATCATCCGCCAATTCATCGCCGGGCACCTCAACTCCCGCAAGGAAATCGCAACGCTGTATTCACTCTCCCTGCACGGAGGAAAACAACAGGTGGGTTCCTTGGTTTTGGAAATCACTCCTCCGCAACATGCCGACGCCTACGGCGGTTGGTGGATAAGCATCTACGATCCCAAACGCGCGGAGGCTGCACGCGTCAGCGACGCGGAATATGCCGCCGTCACCCGGCCATTTGATCAAATCGCCCGTCGCAACGGCTCCCTGCGCAAAAGGAATGTGGAAAAGGAAAAAAGTTGGCTTGCTGCCAACGTGGAAAAGCTGACCGGCGCCCCACCAAAATCCGACGGCTTCTATCGCGACAGGGAGGGCGTTCTTCGCATCCAAAATTCCAACAGCGGACAAAATTCACGGAACTAACTGATCCATCCGGAGAGGCGACGGGCAAATTCCTCCTCCGTCGCAGCGGACATGAGCGTCTCGCGGCATTTGGCGTCGGCGCAGGCGCGTGCAAGAGCCCCCACGGCTCGCAGGTATTCCGCCGCCCGGGTCGTCGGGATGGCAAAAACGAAAAACAGGGACAATAAATCGCCTTTCTCCCCGGTCACCGGAGCGGCAAGCCGCAGGGCGGACAACGCCAGCCCCGAAACACCGGCACTGCGTCCATGGACAAGACAAACCGCCCCGCCGCAATCCGCGCCCAGCTCCAAAACCTGTCCGGAATCAAGTGCTGCCTGGAAGTCATTCCACGAGACAATGCGCGGATCATTTCGCAAAATTTCAATCGCCGCACGCACCGCCTCCTCCCGCGTCGTCGCCGAAACTCCCAAGCGAACGGTGGACGAATCCAGGCAGCGACAGTTCATACGTTGCTTCCGCTCCATTTTAATTTTTCCCGCAACACGTCGCTGAACGTGCGTCCCGGCAGGGTCGCCAGGCGAAATGTTTCCTCCGACCGCATCATGCGCAACACATCCCCCGGTGCAAAATCACGCGCGATCCGTCCGTCCACATTCACGGTCACCCCCGGCCCACCCCCGACCAAACGCAATTCCAGCCGGGCCGTGTCGGCCACCACCGTCGAACGATTTGTCAAAACATGCGGGCAAATCGGCGTCAAAACAAAACACGCGCTGTTGGGGAGAAGCAGGGGGCCACCGGCGGACATCGAATACGCCGTGGAACCCGTGGGGGTGGACACAATCAATCCATCGGCATTGTAAACGCACAGCTCCTCGCCATCCACCCAGACCTCCACCCGGATCAATTGGGAATGCTGACCGCGACTGACCACCGCGTCATTAAGTCCCTGGAAACTGCCGATGATTTTTCCTTCGCGCTCCTGTTCAATTTGCAGCAGCGTCCGCACGCTCAATTGGAAGTCTCCCGCCGCAATGCTTTCCACCGCGCGCGGCCAATCCTCGCTGCTTACACCGGTGAGAAA
>JACTMZ010000160.1 GCA_014584375.1 Verrucomicrobiota bacterium
TAATTGACGCACAAAATAAAATATTTTCCCGTGTCCAGCGCGCGTCCGGGGCCGATGAATCCGTCCCACCATCCGGTGTGCATTTCCTCGGTCCAGCGTCCGTCGAGCCCGGGAACAGACGTGTTGATTCCCGCTGCGTGCTGACTGCCGCTCAGAGCATGAAAAAGCAGGATGGCGTTGCTGCGATCCTTGTTCAGTTTCCCGTAGGCTTCGTAAGCCAGGGTGACGCCGGGCAAATGTTCGCCGCCGGCGGTGATGAACGGATCGTCCGCGTTTGCGAATGTCAAAAACCGTGTTTCGACGGCACCGATGCTTTTGGACATGTGAAGGCTATTTGCGCGACGCCGCGAGGGCTTGGTCAATGTCGCCAATGATGTCGGACGGATCTTCGAGTCCGATGGACAGGCGCACAAGCTCCGGTGCGATGCCGCCGGCTCTTTGCTGGGTTTCGTCCAATTGCGAATGCGTGGTGGTGGCCGGGTGAATGGCGAGGCTTTTGGCATCGCCGACATTGGCGAGATGCGAGAACAGTTTGAGGGATTCGATGAATTTTTTCCCGGCCTCCAAGCCGCCTTTGATTCCAAAAACAACCATCGAGCCGCCCTTGCCGCGCAGGTATTTTTTGTTCGATGCGAACTGCGGATCGCCGGGCAGCCCCGGGAAGCGCACCCATTCAATGGCATCGTGTTTTTGCAAATGTTCCGCCACGGCAAGCGCGTTGGAGCAATGTCTCTCCATGCGCAGGGGCAGCGTTTCCACGCCTTGAAGAATCATCCAGGCGTTATCCGGCGCAATGCACGCCCCGATGTTTCGCAGGGGCACGGTTCTCATGCGGAGAATAAAGGCCAGCGGTGCCAGGGGCTGCGGAAGATCGTGTCCCCAGCGAATGCCGTGATAGCTGGTGTCGGGATTGTCATAGAGCGGGTGCTTCCCCGCGCTCCATGCAAAGCGTCCGCTGTCCACCACCACGCCGCCCAGGCCGCCGCCGTGACCGCCCAGCCATTTGGTGAGGGCATGAATGACGATGTCGGCACCGTGTTCCAACGGACGCGTGAGATAGGGCGTGGAAAAGGTTGAGTCCACAATCAGGGGCAGTCCGTGAGCACGCGCCACCGCCGCGATGGCTTCAATGTCCGCGATTTCAAGCGCAGGATTGGAAACGGACTCCACGAAAAGCGCGCGCGTTTTTTCATCAATCGCCGCCTCGAAGTTTTTCGGATCATTGGAATCCACGAATTTCACTTTGATGCCGAGATCGGGCATGCTGTTGTTGAAAAGCGTGAAGGTGCCGCCGTAGAGATTGCGGGCGCTGACGATGTTGTCTCCCGCCGAGGCGAGATTGACGACGGTGTTGAAAATCGCCGACATTCCGGAGGCGAAGGCGAGTCCTCCCAATTCCGGTGCGCCTTCGAGCAGGGCGATGCGTTTTTCCAGTACGTCGGTCGTCGGATTTTGCAGCCGCGTGTAAATGTTGCCGAGTTCGCGCAGGGCGAAAAGGTTGGCCGCATGTTCGGTGTCGCGGAACACAAACGAGCTGGTGCGGTAAATGGGAACCGTGCGGGAAAGGGTCGTCGGGTCGGGCTGTTGGCCCCCGTGAAGGCAGATGGTGTCGAATTTCATATTTGTCGTTTTCAGATGCAGCGTAGTTGGGATCGGCGGCGTATTTCAAGAAGACAACTGACAAGGCGGGGCGCGTGGATTGTCAGCGCAGCGCTTCGGCGGGCAGTCTGCCGACCAGGGCATCCGGAGCGCGTTTGTCCTGCCATGACGGGTTCATGGGAATAAGCCCCGCTGATCCGTCGGCGTAGGCCGCCATGGCGCTTCCGTTGTGGCGGAAGTGAACCGAGGGAATCATTCGCATATTATCATCGAAGCCGTAGAATTCCTCGATCATGGGATTGGAGGGGCTGGCGGGTTTTTGGAAGGAGTTGATTTGAGCGGATGTGGCGAAAACGACTGTTTTCCCCGGTTTTTCCAAATCCCAATATCGCAGGGGAGGTCCTCCCGAGGACATCCATCCATTGTTGCCGGCGAGGATGACATTATAGCCCACGCCGATGTAGCCGCGACGGTATTTGGGTTTGAACGGTTTGCCGGCGAGGCCAAAGCTTGGATCCGGCGTCAGGTTGGCCGGCAGATAGGGGGCGAGGGGGCCCTGCCGCATGTCAATAATTCGTTGGCCTTCCGGCAACATCATGCTTTTGGAGGATTCAAAGCCAAACCACCAAAAGGTTCCCTTCGAGCCGTTGTGCTCTCCGGAAACACGGTAGGGCCAGAAGCGATAATTGTTCTCGCCAAGGTAGGACGCCGCACCCGCCGCCAGTTGACGGATGTTGGCGGCGGAAGCAGCGAGCGATGTCATTTTATAGACGCTTCGGGCCGCCGGGACTGTCAACGCAATCAGCAGCGTTGCCAGCCCGACGGCGACGGTCGTTTCCAGCAAAGTGAAACCCTTAGGGCGCACGGCGTGATCTTCGTGCCGCCAGGGCGGTGAGTGAGGCGGCGAGCAGCAGTCCCATTGCATTTGGTTCCGGAATTGCGGCGGCGGCGGGCTGCTCCACGGGAACACCCGCAAAGCCCGGTGCAAAACTCCACGCATCCCACGAGCCGTCCACCAAGGAACGGTCAACGGCACCGATTTGCGCCGATTCCCACGTGACACCGCTGTAAAGGGGATTGCCGCTTTCATTGTAGGTGAACGGCCCGTCATACCCGCTGCCATTCCACGTGTAGTAATCAAAGTTTCCCGCAAACAGCAGATATTCCCAGTAGCCGCTACTCCAGTCCGCCTGGGTGCGTTGGCCGCCGCCGCCCGATGGATTATAAGTCATGGAGTAAACAGCATCGCCGAAATTGTACCTCTCAATTACCAGCTCCAGCCCGGAGTCGGAACCGGTCAGGGTTTCAAGCACGTCGCCGCCGCCGGCTTCGCGAATCACCGTGGTTCCTGCAATGGCCTTGAGCATTTCCATGCCGTTGACGCTCCCATCCCAGCGGTATCCCCAGGCGAGCGAGGTGGGGGAGCCGCCGTCGTTCCATTGAAGCACCAGCGCCGAACGATTGCTGCCGGAGCCGGTCCAATTTTCGATGTCATCGAATCCGGTGATTAATTGAGCCTGTGCGCTGAGCGCGATTGAAAGCAGCGCAACAAGCGCCGCGACGATTTTTTTTGTCATGTTTGTCTCTCTTTCTATTGTGGGCTATGGCAAGAGAGACCACCCGAGTCGCGGCATGAGGCCGCGACCTGTATGACCAGCTCCCGCACGCTTCATTTTTGCGATGAAGATTTTTCGCCGGGGGCACCCGCCCCTGGCGCGTCGAGGACTGACAGCAAGGTATTCGGACTCCCGGGGAAATGGTGCGGACGAAATTTTTCCGTCCTGCATTTTCCCCGATTACCGCAGCGCAACTGTGGCCGATTTTCACAGCCTTCCCTTGTCTGACAGCCGGTTCACCCGGCGTTAACCGAGTGTCCAAAAACTCAAAGATCGCGGAAATCGCGGAACCATGTTGTCCCTCGCGCGTGCCGGTGTCAAGGATCGGCGTGCTTACTCCTCGGAATCCCGACGCAAAACACCTGGCAAAATAAAAATCGCCCAGGTGACGACACCCGCCGCCCATGTGAGGGCCGCATAAGCGTAATGATGCAGGCTTGCCGCAGGCATCCAGTCCGCTGAAACGCGTGTGAACATTGCCATCGCAAACAGCGTGGTCAAAAAAAGCACCGGCCAAATCCGCGTTCGGAATCGTTTGGATTGCCCGCTATGCCCAAGGATCACCCGCGTGGACACGATGAATGTGAGCAGGCTGAATCCGGTGATGAAAAGGACGTGCAAAAACGAAAGCCGGTGCGCGGGCCACACTGCCATGAGGA
>JACTMZ010000018.1 GCA_014584375.1 Verrucomicrobiota bacterium
GTAATCGGCACAATTTCAGCCCGGTTGCCCGAGTCGCTCAATGTCCAAAAAACACCGGCATAACGCAGGCTTTGCACAAGACCGGAACTTTCGTTGATGTCCGCATCCATCCTCCCGATTGGATTCAAAAAATGAATTCCAAACAGGGGGAGGTCGGCCTCGGCTCGCGGCATTCCCGCAAACGCCAGCGCGCACGCCAAAATCGCGGCTCCCGGACGCATTAATACGACTTGGCGAAAATCACGCGCCGGGCGCTGGGACGTCCGCTGAACGGACACACTCCCGGCGTGTCGTCGCCACCGTCCGGAATGCAACGGACGGTCACCTTCAGCTCCTCCTTGATCTTTTCCTCGGTTTCTGCCGTTCCGTCCCAATGCGCCAAGGCGAATCCACCGTGAATTTCCGGCTTGGCCTCGTTCTTGGGCGTAAAAAACGCGCGAAAATCATCCGCAGAATCTATGAGCTTCGTATGCTCATCGCGGAAAGCCGTTGCACGCGCGAGAAGTCCGTTTTGAATGGATTCCAACAGCGCTCCCGCTGAAGCGACAAACTCCGTGCGGGTCGGAAACTCCTTGTCCTTCGTTGAGCGATCCCGACGGCTCAAGGCAACCGCCCCCTTTTCAATATCACGCGGCCCGATCTCCACACGCAACGGAACGCCCTTTTTAATCCACTCCCAATTTTTCGTTCCGCCGCCAATGTCACGACGGTCAATCTCCACACGCACCGATTCACCAAATGCAGTCTGCATCCGCAGCTCCGCCGCCAGTTCTTCCGCCGCCCGTAGGACCGCCTCCCGCAATTCGGGCTTCGTCAGCACGGGCAGTATCACGATTTGCGAGGGTGCGACGCGCGGCGGCAAAACAAGGCCGTCATCATCGGAGTGCGCCATGATCAGCGTTCCAATGAGGCGTGTGCTGACCCCCCAACTGGTCGTCCAGGCGAATTCACGTCCGCCGTCACGCGTTGCAAATTCAATGCCGGAGGCGCGTGAAAAATTCTGCCCGAGAAAATGCGATGTTCCGGCCTGAATGGCCTTGCGATCCTGCACCATGGCCTCGATGCACAGCGTGTCCACCGCGCCGGGGAAGCGTTCGCTTTCGGATTTCGCACCGGTGAAAACAGGCAGCGCGAGATGCTCGCGCGCAAATTTTTCATAAACACCGAGCATTTTTCTTGTCTCCTCCAGCGCCTCCTCCTTCGTTTCATGCGCCGTGTGCCCCTCCTGCCATAGAAACTCCGCCGTGCGCAAAAACAGACGCGGACGCATTTCCCAGCGAACGACATTGGCCCATTGATTGATCAGCACGGGCAAATCGCGATAGGAGCGCACCCATCGGGCATAAGCTGCGCCAATGATGGTCTCCGAGGTCGGCCTGACCACCAGCGGCTCGTTCAGCTCGCCAGCGGGAACAAGTTTTCCGTCTTTCGCTTCGAGGCGGTGATGCGTCACCACAGCGCATTCCTTGGCGAAGCCCTCGACATGCTCAGCCTCCTTCTCAAGAAAACTCAGCGGAATAAAAAGCGGGAAATAGGCGTTCACATGCCCGGTTGCCTTAAACATCGCGTCGAGCTGCCGCTGCATGTTCTCCCATATTCCCCACCCCCAGGGCTTGATGATCATGCAGCCGCGCACATCGGAATTTTCAGCCAGATCCGCAGACTTGATGACCTGCTGATACCATTCGGGAAAATTCTCGGCGCGTGTTGGGACTATGGCGGTCTTGCTCATATCAATTCAAACTTGTGCATCATTCGGCCAATCACCGGCCATCAATCGCGAATCGCCGCCCCGGGCTCCAGGCTTCGCAAAAATCGTTTAAAATACTCAGGCCCCTCCTCAAGATCCAAAATCGCGATGAATTCGTCCGCCGTATGAGCCTGTTCAATGAAACCCGGCCCCACGGCGACAGCCGGAATACCTTGGGCCGAAAAAATCGCCGCATCACAAAACCACGGTGCGCCACCCGGCACGGCACCCGCCGCCACAAGCTTTTGCACGAGCGGATGTCCGGGATCGGTATCCAAAGCCTCAGAGCCGCCCAATCGCTCAATCTTCAAATCCGGACAAGCCTCCGCCATCACACGCATGACCTCGGCCGCACGATCCGCCTTCCATTGCGACGGAAGCAGACGCAGGTCAATCACCGCCTCGGCATGATCGGGAACAATGTTAAACTTGGATCCGCCGCGAATGGTTCCGACGCTGAAGGTGGAATGTCCAAGCATCGGATGGATGATGCCGCCGAAATAATCCCCCAGCGCCTTTTCCACCGCGAGCAATCCCCGGGTGAGCTTGAGAATGGCGTTCTCACCAAGCTCGGGTTTTGAACTGTGTGCGGCGCGCCCCGAAGCCGTCAGGCGCACTGTCATTTCCACCTTGTGAATGCAAACCACCGTGCCGGAAGTGGGCTCGCCGACCACCACAAAATCAAACTTCTCCTGCGCCGCAAGCGCCTGCGCACCGATCAATCCGGCCTCCTCACCCATCAATCCGGCAAACCAAATTTCATGCGTCAGACGCGGCAAAATGTCGCGTGATTCACGAAGCGCCCACAACATCGCCGCCATCGGCCCCTTGGTGTCCGAAGCACCGCGACCATAAAGCCGTCCATCACGAATCTCGCCGCCAAACGCATCCACTGTCATTCCCGCCACACTCACTGTGTCGGTGTGCGGCGCAAAAAGCAGCTTTGGCTTTCCCTCGGTCTCCGATGAAAATCGCCCCACGACATTGGGCCGCCCGGGCAACACCTCGCGCAATTCAACCTCGGCGCCAATGGAACGCAAAAAATCGGCCACATATTCCGCACACGCCTGTTCTCCGGTGAGGTCGGTTCCGGGATCGCCGTCGGGATTGACGCTTGGAATGCGGATCAATGCCTGCGCCAAATCCACAACGCTGGTAAGGGAATGTGCTTTCATGTGTGTGTCATTTTAAACCATCTGACAAATTCCGGAATGCCTTCGGCGATTTTTGTGCGCGGATCATATCCCAAAAGGCGGCGCGCCTTGGAAATATCCGCCCATGTTTCGGGCATGTCGCCAGGTTGATCCGGCTTGCGTTCGATGACCGCCTTTTTCCCGAGGGCCGCCTCAATCGCCACAATCAATTCGGAAAGGGAAATGGTTTCGGATTCACCAAGATTGAAAACTTCATAAGCGCCGTCAAATTCGGCCGCCGCCTTGATGCCCTGCACAATATCATCAACATAGGTGTAATCCCGCCGACTGGAGCCGTCGCCGTATTGCTCAATCGGACGCCCTTCGCTGATGGCGCGCGTGAATTTGTGAATGGCCAAATCCGGACGCTGTCCCGGTCCGTAAACCGTAAAAAACCGGAGGGCGACAATCGGAAGTCCGTGGAGATGGGCGCAGGCAGAACAAAGCTGCTCACCCGCAACCTTCGTGGCTGCATAAGGACTGAAAGTTCGCCGCAACGGCGCATCCTCGCAAAACGGAACGCTGTCCGCCGCCCCGTAAACGGACGAACT
>JACTMZ010000186.1 GCA_014584375.1 Verrucomicrobiota bacterium
GAGATCCATGGGCGGCACCCTGCATCGCCTGGTGGATCAGGGCCACGCCGTCACCCTCACCTGCCTCACATCAGGAAATCTGGCCGTCCCCGACGCGCTGGCACGAATGGCGATTGACCTGGTTTCCAACATGGCGACAGGCGACGCGGACGCCGCCGAGCTGGCCGGCGTGGTCCGGCGTCAGCTTGAAGCCAAGGGGGAGTTTGACGGCGACACGCCGGAAATTCGCCGCCTCAAGTCGCTGATCCGTCGCGGCGAGTCGCTCACCGCCGCAACCACACTCAAAATCGGACGCGAGAACGTTCGTTTTCTTGACCTGCCTTTTTATGAGCAGGGCCGCTACCGGCAATTTCGGGTGGGGGATGCGGATGTGGCAAAAGTCGCCGCATTGCTTTCGGAAATTCGCCCTCACCAAATTTTCGCCTCGGGCGTGGATGCGGTTCCCGGCGGAGTGGCCTCCGTCTGCTTCGACATCCTTCGCGCCGCATGGAACTCGCTTGAAAATGCGGATTGGCAAAAGGACTGCCGAATTTGGATTTATCCCGGCACGGGACAGGCATGGCCGATTTACAGCGCCGACATGATCGTGCCGCTGAGTCCCTCGGAGATGAAAAACAAACTTGAGGCGATCTATCAGCATCAAAGCCAGAGAAGCCAGACGCCGTCAACCGATGAAGCATGGCGGGAAACAAGTTCGCTGGATCGCTCGGTCGCGGCGGAAATTGACCGCATCGGGCTCGCCGAATACGAGGCCATGGAAACCTTTCGCCGCATGGACGGCGCCTTAAAAAAATGACAACACCCAACACATCCCTCCCGCCGGTTGTTCCGGCTCACCGCCCACTTCTCGACACGGGATTCCTCCCCGCCTTTTTGTGGCGCCGGGCCTATCGCGACCTCGTCGCCAAAGACACGCGCTCCGCACCGGTGTCCATCGCACTGACGCAGCCAAACGGAACCGTCAGCGTCTTTCAAACCCTGATGCTTCCGGAAGGCGCGGAATATGACGCGATCAATTTCCATTTTTTGGAGCGGACGGTGAAATTTCTGCTTTGGGCGCGCGGCGGATCGAAGGTGTTCATTTCCGGCGCCCCGGTCGCGACGCGAAAAATCGCGGCCTGCTATGCACCGGGACAAAGCCGGGCGTTTGATGCGGAATTTTTTGGAGACAAAATTTACCTCGATCAATTCGCCGTGATCGCCTGCGGAGAATCCGATTTCCCTGCGGAACGGGAGGCGGCGCACGATGGAAAAGCGGGGCTGGAAGGCTGCCGAATCGGATTTGACCTCGGAGGGAGCGACCGCAAGGTGGCGGCGGTGATTGATGGCAAGGTGGTGTTTTCCGAAGAAACGCCTTGGGATCCGTATTTCCAGGCCGATCCCACCTATCACGAGCAGGGAATTCGCGACAGCCTGCGGCGCGCAGCCGAACACATGCCGCGTGTTGACGCCATCGGCGGAAGCGCCGCCGGCGTCTATATTGACAGCGAGCCGCGTGCGGCGTCGCTGTTTCGCGGAGTTCCGGCGGATCTTTTCGCCTCGCGCGTGCGCCCGATTTTCAAACGCATCGCCGAAGAATGGAAGGTGCCCGTCGTTGTGGCCAATGACGGCGATGTCTCGGCTCTGGCGGCTGCGCACATGCTGGGTGATGCCGGTGCAAAAGGCGGCGTACTCGGTCTGGCCTTGGGAACAAGCCTGGCCGCCGGCTATGTCGCACCCGGAGGACAACTCAAAGGCTGGCTCAACGAACTTGCCTTCGTTCCCGTGGATTATCGCTCAAAAGCGGAAGGCGCCCATGTGGACGAATGGTCCGGTGATGCCGGTGTCGGCGCCCGCTATCATTCCCAACAGGCGCTCGGACAACTGCTCGTCGGCTCGGAACACGGAATTCCGGACGACCTCGGGCTCCCCGAGAAACTGGTGCGATTGCAGCAGGCCTCGGATCGCGGCGAGAGTTGGACGCGCCCCGTTTACGAAAGCTACGGAGTTTATTTGGGATATTCGCTCGCGCATTTTTCCGAATTCTACGATTTCAAAAACCTGCTTGTCCTCGGTCGCGTGGCAAGCGGTCAAGGCGGAGATCTCATGCTGGAAAAGGCGCGCGAAGTCCTGCGGGACGAAGCTCCCGACTACGCCGGAAAAATCGCCTTCGCCGCAGCGGATGAGAAATTTAAACGACACGGCCAGGCCATCGCCGCCGCCGGTCTGCCGGAACTTTAAAATCAGACAATCCCATGAAACCACATCGCCCGAACGCCGACATCTTCATTCCCGACAACACACCGATTCCCGCCGCGCTGGCGCGCACAACCCACATGGGAATCGGCGCACACCAGGATGACCTGGAATTCTTTGCAGTCCACGGCATTCTCGAATGCTTCGGGCAAAAGGACAAATGGTTTACCGGCGTGACCGTGACCGACGGCGCCGGCAGCTCGCGCGCCGGTATTTACGAACAATTCTCCGATGCCGAGATGGTGGAAGTTCGCCGGATGGAACAGCGCAAGGCGGCGGTCATCGGCGAATACGCAGCGATGCTTCAGCTCGATTATCCAAGCGCCCTCATCAAAGATGCGGCGAACACGGATCCGGTTGATGATCTGGCAGCCATCCTTGAAGCGGCGCAGCCGCACACGCTCTATGTCCACAATCCGGCGGACAAACATCCGACGCACATCCGGGTCCTGACGCGCTGCATCGCAGCCATTCGACGCCTGCCAAAGGCGATCAGACCAAAAAAAATCTACGGCTGCGAAATTTGGCGCGACCTCGACTGGATGCCGGACTCCAAAAAGGTCCTCCTTCCCGTCAGCGACCGCACCAATCTGCAAGCTGCACTCAATGGCGTGTTCGATTCTCAAATCACCGGCGGAAAACGCTATGATCTCGCCGTCATGGGACGCCGCCTGGCCAATGCCACCTTTTTTGAAAGTCACGCCACCGACAAGCAGACCGGCCTGGGCTATGCCATGGATCTTTCCCGACTGGCGGAGGATGATTCCCTGACGATGGAAAGCCTGGCGCTGTCCCTCATTGAGGACTTCACCAACGAAGTACGCGAAAATTTGCGATCTGCCGAATAGTCAGGAAAAATACTCCTGATATTCCAAAGTCGCCGCCGCCAGGCGTTCCTCGCAGGGCTCCGCTCCGACACCCGGAGTTTCAGGCAGCGTCATAAGGGATCGCCCGGACAGCGCCAAATCCGGCTTTCCCAAATCCTCGCGGAAAAATCGCTCCGACGGAAAAATATCATTGGGATATTTGAAATTCGGCAGCGTGGCCAGGGCGAGACAATGCCGCCCGCCGACGGCAGACTCCAACATTCCCCCCACCCAGCACGGAATTCCCCGGCTTTCGCACACATCATGAATGGCCAGCGCATTTGTCAATCCACCCACACGGCCCGGTTTC
>JACTMZ010000022.1 GCA_014584375.1 Verrucomicrobiota bacterium
GCGTCTCATCCGATGGCTTTGATTTTACCGTAAGTCAAACCGACGGACGCCGGGTGATCAGCATCCACGCCAAACGCCAAGGAGGGGGTCAGTCCCACAATTCTTAACATTGAGACTGCGGATAGAGTATTTCCCGCAAGGAAATGTGAGCGCGAAGGAGGGGGGTCAGTCCCACAATTCTTAACTTTCTTGGTGGGAGACGTTGAGCCGGGGAGTAGTGGGAATGATGCTGTTGTGGCAGGGAAAGAGGGTAGGGGTCGGTAGGAGAAAGTTAAGAATTGCGGGACTGACCCCTTTTGCATTTTGGTACTTGTATAAATATCGTTTTACGATATTTTTAATGGATAGTGGGGATGTTATGACTGTGAAAATTAAGCGTATTTACGAGTCTGCGGTTAAAGCGGATGGTCAACGTATTCTCGTGGATCGCGTTTGGCCGCGTGGGGTGAGCAAGGCGAAGGCGGCTGTGGCGCATTGGTTGAAGGAGGTGGGGCCGTCCACGGAAGAATTTCGGAAGCGCTACCGTCGGGAGTTGAAGGGCAATTCGGCTTTTACCGAGTTGCAGACGCTGTGTCGCGGGGGCGACTCCACGCTGGTTTACAGCGCGCGGGACGAGCGTCACAATCAGGCGGTGGTTCTCCGGGAACTTTTGGAAGAGGCGGGCTGACACATTTTATGAGCACACAAAACATTGATTATCACGTAAAATTGAAGAACCGTTTCCCGGTTGCGGATCGCACCATGGCATTTGAGCTGGAAAAGCCGCCGGGGTTCACATTCAAACCCGGTCAATGGGTGGACATCACGCTGCCTGGTTTGGCGTCCGATGCGCCGGGAGGAAACGTGCGGGGATTCTCCTTTGCCAGCGCGCCCGAGGATGATCTTCTCATGGTGGCGACGCGGATGCGTGACAGCGCCTTCAAGCGCGCATTTGGTGAGCTGCCCTTGGAATCCGAAGTGCGGATCACCATGACCGGCGGCAGTTTCACCCTGCATAACAATGCGGATCGCACGGCGATTTTTCTCGCCGGAGGCATTGGCGTTACTCCCATGCGAAGCATTTTGCGTCATGCCGCCCAAAAAAAGCTGCCGCATCGCATCATATTCTTTTTTTCCAATTCGACGCCGGAAAGCGCACCGTTTTTGGAAGAGCTGACGGCATTGCAAAAGGAAAATCCCAACTACACTCTGGTTCCCACCATAACGCGGGTTGATTCCGGAGGCGCTTCGTGGACGGGTGAGACGGGGCGGATCAACAAAGCCATGCTGGAGAAGTACACCAAGGATGCCAAGTCTCCGATTTACTATGTTGTCGGTCCGCCGGCGATGGTGTCGGGAACGCAAAAAATGCTCGAAGACGCCGGGTGCGACAGCGATGACATCCGCACGGAGGGATTTGGCGGGTATTGATTTTGCGGCGCGCTGACGGTCGGCGCGCCCTGCTTGCTGCGATCGCCCTTACGGTTTTTTCTCCGCCACGTCCGGCGGTTTTGATCCGGACAATTTTTCCACGGCGTGGAAGAGCATGGGGATGATGAAAACGGCGAAGAGGGTGGCTGCCAGCATGCCGCCGATGACGGCGGTTCCCATGGTTTGGCGTGAAATGGCGCCGGAACCCGTCGCCAGCCACAGCGGAACGCAGCCGAGAATGAAGGCAAAGGCGGTCATGAGAATTGGGCGCAGCCGCACGCGGGCGCCGCTGAGTGCGGCTTCGTAGAGACTTTTGCCCCCTTCGTATTCCGCCTTGCAGAATTCGACGATCAGGATGGCGTTTTTGGCCGCGAGGCCGATGAGCATCACCAGGGCAATCTGCGCATAGACATTGTTCTCCATCGAACGTCCCCACAGCGCAAAAAACGCGCCAAAAATTGCAATCGGTGTTCCGAGCAGAACGCTGAAGGGCAGCGTCCAGCTTTCGTATTGTGCGGCGAGGATGAGGAAGACAAAGACGAGGGCGAGGGCGAAAATGAGCGCGGGAGAAACACCCTCGGCGGCCTGTTTTTCCTGGAATGACATGCCGAGATAATTAAAGCCCATCTCCTTCGGCATGGTGCGGGCAAAGACATCCTCCATGGCGGCCATGGCCTGGGCCGAACTATAGCCGGGCGCGGCGTTGGCGTTGATTTGCGCCGAGCGATACATGTTGAAACGCATCGTGAATTCCGGGCCGTAACGCGGCTTGCTCGTGAGGAGTGCGGACAGCGGAATGGAATGACCCTCGCGATTACGAACGTAAAACAATCCGGCCTTTTCAATAACATCACGAAACTCGGGTGCCGCCTGCACATAGACCTGCCATTGCAGACCGAAGCGGTTGAAGTAATTGACCATGGAACCGCCCAGGAAGGTTTGCAGGGTGTTGTAGGCCGCGTCAATTTCGACGCCCTCCGTCGCGGTCATTTCGCGATCCACATCAATCTGAATTTGCGGAACACTCGGCAGCAGCGTGGTGCTGACGTGTTGCAGCTCCGGTCGCTTGGCGGCCTCTTCCATGAATTTTCTGGTGTTTTCGGCAAGAAATTCCACGGAGCCGCCGCTGAGATCCTGCAGGATGAAATTGACCCCGCCCGATGTTCCGACGCCGGGAATGGCCGGAGGTGAAAACGCGAAGGCCATGCCTTCGGGAAGGGCGGCGAGCTTGGCATTGATGCTCCGCATGATGACATCGTATTGCATCTCGGGTGTCACGCGTTCGTCCCATGGTTTCAGCGTGATGAAAAAGAAGCCGTTGTAGGTTGTGTGAACCGTGCTGAGCAGATTGAAACCGACCACGGTGGTCACATATTCCACGCCCGGCGTTTCCATCATGATTTTCTCAATTTCTTTACAGGCTTCGCTGGTGCGCTCCATCGAAGAGGTGGCGGGAAGCTGCACGCCGGCGTAGAAATATCCCTGATCCTCCTCGGGCAGGAAGGAGGGCGGCAGTTTTTTTCCAAAAAATCCGGCGAGCGCCGCCATGCCGAGGAGAAAGAAAATGCTGATGGCCGTTTTGCGAATTGCCGCTCCGCAAATGCCCACATAGCGATCCGTGGCGCGTCCGAAAATTTTATTAAACCACGCATAAAACGGCCCCAGCGGCCCGCGGTTTTCCTTTTTCGGACGCAAAATCAGGGCGGCCAAGGCGGGACTGAGTGACAGGGCATTGAAGGCCGAGATGCAGACGGAAATGGCGATGGTGATGGCAAATTGCTGATAAAGGCTGCCGGTGATGCCCGGAATAAACACCGTGGGGATGAAGACCGACGAAAGCACGAGGGCGATGGCGACGACCGGGCCGGACACCTCCCGCATGGCTTTGAGCGTGGCATCGCGCGGCGAGAGTCCCTGCTCAATATGATGCTCAACGGCCTCAACCACCACAATGGCGTCATCCACGACGAGGCCGATGGCGAGAACAAGTCCGAAGAGCGACAGGGTGTTGATGGAAAATCCGACCAGCGGAAAAATGGCAAAGGTGCCAATGAGAGAAACCGGAACGGCCAGAAGTGGAATCAGCGTGGCGCGCCAGCCCTGCAAAAAGACAAACACGACAATGATGACCAGCAACAGGGCCTCGAAGAGGGTTTTGACGATTTCCTCAATGCCTGCCGTGACGGCGCGTGTCGTGTCGAGCGATTCGGTGTAGGTGAGTCCGGGAGGAAAATTTTTGGAAAGTTTTTCCATCAATTGCTTGGCCCCCCGCGCCGCATCCAGCGCGTTGGATCCCGGTGTTTGATAGCAGGCGATGACGGCCGAGGG
>JACTMZ010000121.1 GCA_014584375.1 Verrucomicrobiota bacterium
AACGGCATGTTTGATGCTCAGACATTCAGCCTTTCTGTGACCGCCAGCAACTGGTCTGTGTCCCTCATATCGCAAAACAATTCTGGAACTGCGGTGGCGACCAATACCGCCAGTGGTGATTTTGATACCGTGTGGACGACGAATGCCTGGGGGGGCAAACACCTTTTTGGGCATTGAAGCCAATCAAAATAATTCGACGGCTGATGGCAGCACCCGATATGCACAATTTACTGTCAATGGGATTCAATTTGAGCAGATTCCGGAGCCGGGATCCGTGGCGCTTTTGCTTTGCGCATCGGGATTGATTCTAGCAGGCATCCGGTTTCGTCGCACCAAGGCCGGACAATCGTAACGCCCTGCGTCAACTCACGGCGTCGTTTGCATCCAGCAGATCGGTGCGGATGCGGTTGAAGATGAGATCCGTTTCGGCGGGGGTCACAGAGCCTTCGCGCCAACTGAATGACATGGTGAGCCGCCCGTTTTTTTCGCTGAAAAACGCGCCGGTTCCGGGTGGTTGAGAAACAGCGGGAATGTGCCATCCGTTGAGAATGGGGGCGTCGCAGAACACGGAGGTGTTTGGCAAAAAGGCGCCGGTGTGCGCGTGATAAAACGAGGTGTGACTGCCTGCCGTGCGCCGTATGAAACGGCGATAGGCGAAGGCGGGAAGGCGGCGCATCCAGTTGGCCATGACAAGAAAGGCAATGTCCGTTTTCTTTTTTGTCATGGTCATAAATTGATCCTGCAATGCCAGGGCGGCGTGTGGCAGGGATTTCATTTCATTCGGGGTGAGGGTGAAAAAGAGCTGTGAGATTTGATTTTGAAAAATGGGATCTTTTGCGCCGCGTTTGCGCACTTGGGCGGAGATGGCGCATTGCAGGGGACGGGGGGCATCGCCACGGGATGCAAAAACGGCGGCATGGGCGCGCATGACCACGGCAAGGAAATGCGGCATGAGAAAAATTCCTCCCGTGGTATGGCGCGCGTTTTCGTTGATTTGCGCGGTTTCGTCCGCCGTAAAATGCAGAAGGCGAAATTTTGAGCGTCCAAGAGTGGCGGGAGGGGGGGCGATCACGGCGGCATGACTTCTTTTGAGTTCGTAGTAACGATCGGTGAACGGACGAACGGCGAAAAATTTGTGAGTCAAGCCCTTGATTGTTGGGGCGTATGCGCCCCAGGATTCACGCAGGGGAGGGGGAGGGCTGTTGGGTGCCGCCGCCAAGCCCGCGATTTCAGCCAGCGTCATTTCAACACCCCGTGCGTCAAAAAAGAGATGACTCCAGCTCATGAGAATGATCGTGCGTTCCGCTGCCGGCACAAAATCGAAGCGAAGAAAGCCGTTCCAATGCCCGGCCAGCAGCGATTCGGCCAGCGTGTGCGGATCGGTGTTTTCCGGATGACCGCAGACTTCGATGTTGGCTGGTGCTCCGGTTATCCATCGTGGGATGGTTCCCGGCAGGCCTCGTTTCAGCCGCGCCCCGAGCAACGGGTGGGAGGCGGCGAATTGTTCGGCGGCCCGGGTCAAATGTTGCAGCGAAAATCCTGCGCCCGTCTCCAGGAACGTCACTCCCACGTGGCGCCCTTGTCCCGCGCGCAGCATTTGATCTTCAAGTGCCAGCAGATAACAGTCGCAGCCGCCGAGAGGAACCCGCCGTGGGCGGACGCCGGTCATTGCGGGGTCTCCGCGCGTTGCCGCATGAATGCCGCGAGAGCGGCGGGCGTTTTGAAGTGTTCCTCAGTGAAGTCTTCCGGCGAAATGGCTGCGCCCCATTTTTCCTCCAGTAAAATGGCAAGCTGCATGATGCCCATGGAATCAAGGCCCCTTTCGAAAAGGTCGGTGTGTGCGGTGACGGGTTCGGCGGGATCAAAAAGATTTTCACCGATCAACGTTGCGAGCGCGACTTCAAGATCGGAGGGCAATGGGGTGTGCGGGCGGTTCATGAGAATCGGGTTTTTTTAGGAAGCTATTTTATCACATGACGCATTACGAATCGCATTGGGTTTTTCAGAAAAAATCGGAAAAAGGGGTGGGTGGTGCGTCAGCGTTTGATTTTTCCACTTGGTGTTTTTGGGATGGCTTTGACGAAGGTGAATTTGACCGGACGTTTGTGGCTTGAAAGGCGATCCCGGCACCATGCGGAGAGCGTCGAAATTTTGGGAGCGTCACCCTCCGGGACAATTTCGGCGGTCGGCACGCTGCCGAAGCTTGGGTGCGCGGCTCCCGACACACGCGATTCGTACACGGCGGGGTGTGCGTTCAGCACGGCCTCTACTTCCTCGGGAAAGCATTTCATTCCACCCACATTGATCATGGAGCCGCTGCGTCCGCACAGTGTCACGGCGCCGTCGCTGTCCGCCCGCGCGTGATCTCCGGTGCGAAACCAGCCGTTGTCCAGAATTTCCTCCCGTCGCATCCAGGGTGACAGATAGGCGTCCAAAAATCCCGGACCGCGAAGGAAAAGCGCGCCTGTTTTTCCAACGGGAACCTCCGCGCCGCTTTCATCGCGGATGGAAAAGGAATATCCGGTTTGGGGGCGTCCGACGCTCTCGGGTTTTTCGGATGCCCACTGATCGTTGAGCAGGGGGAGTCCGCATTCAATAACGCCCAGCGCCTGTTGCAGGGGAATTTCGAAGCGCTCCGCAAAGCGGGAGGCGGTTTCCAGCGGCAGGGGGGCGGCTGTTGAAATGGCGCGGCGCAAACTGGAAACTGGCGCTGCATTTTTGCAAGACGCCAGCAGGGCGTAGTGAAACGGAGAGGCGTAAAGGGCCGTTCCGTTGTGGCGAACGAGTGCAGCGTAAACATCGGCGCCAAGATGGGAGTTTTCCAAAACCGAGGTCGCTCCGTGCAGCAAATAGAGAATGATGGTTGCGGCGAAGTGATGCGCCATGGGGAGAATCCAGACGATGCGATCTCCCGGGCCAAATTTCAGGTGGCTGTTGCCGACGGTGACGCGCTCATGAAGCGCGCGGTGTGAAAGGACGACGCCCTTGCGGGCGCCGGTCGTACCGGAGCTGAAACGAATGAATGCGGGGCACATCGAGTTCAACATCCTTTCGTCAAATCCAAAGCCTTCGCGCTGCCAGCCTGTAAGAACGTCCGCCCGTCCGACTCCGTCAACCGTCAGCTCCCGCCCCGACGGTGCCGACGCATTCCATGTCTTCCCGCCGGCGCAGAGTATGGTGTGCAGGCCCGTGGTGTCCGCCAGTTCGTCGCGTTCGACAGCGCACAGCTCCGGCGCGATGGGCACGAGGGTTCCGCCGCATTTCAGGACAGCCAGGGACCAGACAATATGGTC
>JACTMZ010000019.1 GCA_014584375.1 Verrucomicrobiota bacterium
CAGGATTTTATCCGAACCGCACGGGCCAAAGGGCTCCCAAACCGCACGGTGGTGTTCAAACACGCCCTGCGCGTGGCTGTTCTTCCGGTCGTCACTTACCTCGGCCCCCTGGCGGCGAATCTGCTCACAGGGTCAATCGTCGTAGAAACGATTTTCAACATTCCCGGAGCGGGCGGATTTTTCGTGCACTCGATTCTCAACCGCGACGGCTTTCTTCTCGGCGGCGTTGTCATCGTCTATTGCGTCCTTCTCATCGTCTTCAACCTGCTGGTGGACGCCAGCTACGCGCTTCTCGACAGGCGCATCCGACAGGATGTCTGAACCCGGCATCGTCAGACGCACCCTGCGGGGATCTGCCGCTCAAATTTGCGCCGGCGCATTGCTTGCCATTGCCCTGGCCGCCGCGATTGGACCGGAATTTTTTCCGGCATCATGGGCAGAACCGGGCCCCGATCAATATGCCCCGCCGTCCTGGTCGCACCCGTTTGGCACGGATCTTAACGGACGCGATTTGCTCTACCGCGTACTGCTTGGCGCCCGGGTTTCCCTCGTCGTCGGTTTCGCAGGCGCGGCGGTGAGCCTCACCCTGGGGACGGCCTATGGGCTCATTGCGGGATATGCGGGCGGACGAACGGACAACACCATGATGCGCATCGTGGACATTTTGTATTCCGTCCCACGGCTGATTTTTATTCTGATTTTTATCAACGCCTTTGACGGGCATTTGCGCGCTTTTTCCGCACAAATGGACTGGCCGTGGCTGGCGGACTACTCGCGCATTGTCATTCTTGTAGCGACCCTCGGCCTTGTCGAATGGCTGACCATGGCTCGTATTGTACGCGGACAGGTTTTGTCACTCAAAGAGCGCGCTTTTGTGCAGGCCGCGCGAACCCTCGGTCAATCCCGCACCCGAATCATCCTCCGCCATTTACTTCCAAACATCCTGCCCATCGTCATCGTCTATCTGACTCTCACCGTTCCCGCCGTTATTTTGGACGAATCATTCCTGAGTTTTCTTGGGCTTGGAATACAGCCTCCGCAGGCCAGCTGGGGTTCGCTGCTCAGCGAGGGGGCACAGGCGGTCAATCCGCTGCGCATTTACTGGTGGCTCCTCCTTTTTCCCGCCGTGACCATGTCCACCACGCTTCTTGCGCTCAATTATCTCGGCGACAAATTGCGGGACGCCCTCGATCCTCGCGAATAAAAATCTACACGCTGCGCACAATCCCGCGAATCTCTCGAACAGCGGCGGTGATATCAGCAGCCTGCAACCAGCCGGAAACCATCACAATGCGCTTCGCACCCGCCGCCAAAACCTCCGAAAGATTGTCACGTTTGATTCCGCCGATGCAAAAAATAGGAATCGTCACGGCATCATAAACCGCTGCGATGTTGCCAAGGCCAACTGCCGGGCGTCCGGGTTTCGTCGGAGTGGCAAAAATCGGCCCGAAGCCAATGTAATCCGCCCCCTCCGATTCCGCTGAAGCCGCCTGTACTGGGCTGTGCGTGGATTTTCCAACAATACACGGGCGCCCCGCAGCCTCCCGTGCCTCCTCCACCGACATGTCATCCTGACCGACATGCGTTCCCTCGGCGGGCGTCTCCCGAAGCAAGGCGGGATGATCGTTGATAATCAGCGGAACTCCGGCTGCAGAGGTGATCGGATGAATGGCCAGGGCCAAATCACGCACGAGTTCCACGGGCGCATTCTTGGCGCGCAATTGAAGCACCTCCGCTCCACCATCCACCAACTGACCCGCAACAAAAGGCGCCCGGGAGGCATCGGTGTAGCCAAGGTCCACGATCCCGTAAAGGCGGACATCGGCCAACGACTTCATTTTTTTGGGCCGCGCTCCGTCAGCAGTTTGTCCACAAATCCGGTGTCATATTTCCCGGCGACAAAATCCATGTGGCGCATGATTTCCTGCTGGAACGGAATGGTGGTTTTAATGCCGGTGATCATGTACTCACCGAGCGCGCGGCTCATTCGGGCAATGGCCTGTTCACGCGTGGAGGCGTGAACAATGAGCTTGGCGATCATGGAGTCATAATTCGACGGGATCGGATATCCGGCGTAGGCGTGGGAATCTATGCGAACACCGCGTCCGCCCGGCGCATAGTACAGCTCGATGGTTCCGGGGCACGGCATGAAATTGTTGTCCGGATCTTCGGCGTTGATGCGGCATTCAATCGAATGGTGACGCGGCACCCCGTGCAGCACATGGTGCGAAAGCGGGGCTCCCGAGGCGATTTGCAACTGCTGCTTGACGAGATCCACGCCGTAAACCTCCTCGGTGATCGGATGCTCCACCTGAATGCGCGTGTTCATTTCCATGAAATAGAAATTACCATCGTTATCCACGAGATATTCAATGGTTCCAGCGTTCTCGTAATGCACCGCCTTGGCCAGCGCAATGGAGGCTTCGCCCATTTTCTCGCGCAGCTTGGGCGTCATGATCGGCGACGGACATTCCTCGATGATTTTTTGATTCCGCCGCTGCACAGAACAATCGCGCTCGCCCAAATGCACCACATTGCCAAGGCTGTCGGCGATGAGTTGAAACTCGATGTGATGCGGATTCTGAACGAATTTTTCAATATAGACCGCTGAATTGCCAAACGCCTTATCCGCCTCGGTGCGCGCACTGTGGAAACCCTTGACCAGCGTCACTTCATTGTGAGCAATGCGCATGCCGCGTCCACCGCCACCCGCCACGGCTTTGATAATCACGGGAAAGCCGATTTTACGGGCAATTTTGATGGCTTCGGCCTCGTTTTCTACGATGCCATCGCTGCCGGGAGTAACCGGCACGCCTGCTTTGAGGGCCTGCTGACGCGCCATGTTTTTGTCCCCCATCAACCGAATGGCCTCCGGCGACGGGCCGACAAACTTGATGTTACACTGCCCGCAAACTTCCGCAAAATGCGCATTCTCCGCCAAAAAACCATAACCGGGATGAATCGCATCAGCATCCGCGATTTCCGCCGCACTGATAATGCGGTCAATTTTCAGGTAACTTTGCGAGCTTGGAGGTGGCCCGATACAAATGGCTTCGTCCGCAAGCTGGACATGCAGGGAGTCAATGTCCGCTTCGGAATACACGGCGATGCTGCGAATGCCGAGTTCCTTGCAGGCGCGAATGCAGCGAAGGGCGATTTCGCCGCGATTGGCGATAAGCAGGCGTTTGATCATGACGACGCGCGAAGAAATTATTTCAATCGGAACAGCGGCTGGCCGAACTGAACCGGCTGACCGTTTTCCGCCGCCACCGAAACGATTGT
>JACTMZ010000008.1 GCA_014584375.1 Verrucomicrobiota bacterium
CACCCGCATCTCCCGCTCCGTTATTTCCGAAGCCCCGTGCAAAAACGGAATTTCCTCCTGCTTCCGCGGCGGCTTGTTGAGTCGGTTCATGATCTGGGTGATCCGGGCAAGGGGCGCCGTCGAGTGGGGGAAGATGGGCTCGATTTCCGTGATCCGATTTTCTCCTGCGTCCGCTATTCGGTTTTTTATGGCCCGGTGTCAAACTTTTGCCACGGGGAGTTCATCAATGTGGGTCGTCCATCGCTTGCTTTTGCGGCGGGTGCGGAGGTTTGTGCTCCTCTCGATCCCCATGCTTCCCCAATGAGCCGCTCCTTGGAGTTTGTCCATCACGACCTGCAGGCGGGCTTTGTTTGTCCGATTTTTGCGAGGATAAAAAAGATCCGGCTGCACGCTCTGGGTGATGTCGTGAAGGATGACTCCCGCTTTTCGGAAAAGAAAACCGGGTTTCCAAATTTTTCGCAGCATGTGCAAGGCGGCGGCAATTAATTCGGGACTGAAATTTGTTGCTTCAGGGAGTGTCATCGTGAGGCTCGGTGTGTATTGCGGTTGATCGGGTCTGTGGGGATTTGTGAGTAAAAAAACCTGCAGGGCTCCGCAGACAGAGCCTTGATTGCGAAGTCTTCTGCCGACGCGATCCGTGTAATCCGCAAGGATTTTTTCAAGATCATCAAGTTCTGAAAGCGGACGAACGAAGCCTTTGGCACAAATAATTTCCTTACGGGGCGAGGGAATTTCCTCCAAGGAAATGCAGCTTGTCCCGTTGAGTTCGTAAAGCATTCTGCTTCCGATTACGCCCATGAGAGAGTGAATTTCATCCGGAGGCATCCGGGCGAAATCGAGAGCGGTGCGAATATTTCGAGTCAGCAATCGGGCTTCATGCGCGCGGCCAATTCCCCAGAGTTTTCCCACGGGCAGTTGGGAGAGCCAAAAGTCCCTGTTTTCCGCAGTGATTTGAAGAACGCCCTTCTTGCGACAATGTGTTTTGGCGAGGCGATTGGCCGCTTTGGCCAGGCTTTTTGTTTCTCCAATTCCGATGCTGACGGGAATCCCGGTCCACTGTTTGACCTTCGCTCTGATCCGCAGGCAATGCGCCTCGGGCTCGGCCACTCCGTCGAGCGAAAGAAATATTTCATCAATGCTGTAAATTTCGGAGCTTGGTGCTTCGTTCGCCAACACCCGGTGCATGCGCCGACTCATGTCTCCGTAGAGCGTAAAGTTGCTGGAAAAAACGCGAATGTCATGTCTGCGCAGGATCGGACGCATTTTAAATTCCGGCGTACCCATTTTTATTCCGAGAGACTTGGCCTCTTCGGACAGGGCGATCACGCATCCGTCATTGTTGCTCAATACCACAATTGGAACGCCCTCCAGCTGCGGCTGAAAAACCCGCTCGCACGAGGCGTAAAAATTATTGCCGTCCGCGAGTGCGATCATGGCTTATTTGAGGCGATGAATCACGTGGGCGACGACGCCCCAGACCTGATTCTGACTACAATCGGAAACTTCGATTTCGGCAAACTCGGGATTCGCCCCCTGGAGAAAGCAGCGCCCGTTCCGATAAATGAGTCGCTTGATGGTAAAATCTCCATCCACCACGGCCACCACGATTTTTCCGTGGCGGGGAGTCAGGGCACGATCCACCACGGCGATGTCTCCGTCCAGAATTCCGGCGTCCTTCATGGAATCCCCTTCGATTCTCACCAAAAACGTTGCCTCCGGATGTTCGACGAGCAAGTCCTGGAGGCAGATGTTGCCCTCAAGATAATCGTCCGCAGGAGAGGGGAATCCCGCGCGAACTCCGCTTTTGTAATAGGGCAGGGAATGGGGCGTCAGAAACTCCAAGGCCGAACCGAGAACAGTCGCACGCATCCATCAACTTTTACACTCAAGCGAACAAAATGCGAAGCCGACAAGGGGGCGTTTTTCACAAGTAGTCAAATCAATCCGCGATATTCCATTATTTTCCCCCGCCGCCAATCAGCCGATAAACACGAGAGGGAATCGTACAATGGGCACACGTTGAGCGGGTATATCGGCACTTTGGAAAACCGGAACACCCGAAAAATGATCCACCCGCTTTGGCTCCCTTTCGAACGCGTTGCCACATTAAAATCAGACGAGCCGATTTCCCGTGGAGGGATCAAACAAATGGACGCGGCTGACGTTTATTTTAAATTGGAGGCAATGCCCTGCTTCGCGGTGATCCACCATGGCTTGACTGCGGCTGATAATCGTGTGAGGGCCGGTTTTGAGGTAAAAATAAGTCTCCGCCCCCATGGGTTCGACGAGCTCCACAACGGCCTTGAAGGAATTCTCCGAGGACGTTTCTTCCTCAGGCACCAAATCACAGCTTTCCGGACGAACGCCCAGGATGACCTCTTTCCCCAGAAACGGCGTCGCCGCAGGCCGTGGGCCCAGATTCAACTTCACCACTCCGCCGTCCCGTTCCTCAAAAAAGACGCCATCGCCTTTTTTAGAAACAACTCCGTGAAGAAAATTCATCGGCGGACTTCCCAAAAAACCGGCAACAAACAGATTCACAGGCTCATTGTAGAGTTTAAGCGGAGAATCCGCCTGCTGGATAATTCCATCCTTCATGACCACAATGCGCGTTCCCATGGTCATGGCCTCCACCTGATCGTGCGTCACATAAATCATTGTGGCTTGAAGCCGTTGATGAAGCTTTGTGATTTCCGTGCGCATTTGAACGCGCATCTTGGCGTCCAAATTGGAGAGGGGTTCGTCAAAAAGAAAAACTTTGGGCTGGCGAACGATGGCGCGACCGACGGCCACCCGCTGACGTTGTCCGCCGGAGAGAGCCTTGGGCTTGCGCTCCAGCAGTGATTTGATTCCCAAAATATCAGCCGCATCGTCCACCCGTTTTTTGATGTCCGCCTTGGGATGTTTGCGCAGTTTTAAACCGAACGCCATGTTGTCATAGACGGACATGTGCGGATACAGCGCGTAATTTTGAAAGACCATCGCAATATCCCGATCCTTGGGAGGAACATCGTTCACACGGCGATCTCCAATGGAAATGTCTCCTCGGCTGATTTCCTCCAGTCCGGCGATCATTCGCAAGGTTGTGGATTTTCCGCAGCCGGACGGTCCGACGAACACAACGAATTCCCTGTCCTGAATTTCGAGGTTGAAGTCCTTGACGGCGGTGACGTCCTTTCCTTTTTCTCCGGGGTAAATTTTACAGACGTTTTTAAGGCTGACTTGTGCCATGGCAATCGGGTTGATTGGGG
>JACTMZ010000065.1 GCA_014584375.1 Verrucomicrobiota bacterium
AGCCGGAGTCGTTGATGTAACGGACAAGGAGGGGAAAAAAACGACCTATACTGCGTCAAAAATTCTGATAGCCACCGGTGTTGTCACTCGCGAAATGCCGGGTTTTCCGTTTAATGGAAAAAGCGTCATTGGCAGCAAGCAGGCATTGGTGCTTCCGGAGCAGCCAAAGGAAATTATCATCATTGGTGCAGGCGCCATTGGCATTGAGTTTGCCTATTTTTTCAATGCTTTCGGAACAAAAGTGACGGTCGTGGAAATGATGCCCAACATTCTTCCGGTCGAAGACACGGAGGTTTCCATTGCGTTGGAAAAATCTCTTACCAAGCAGGGCATACGATTGCTCACCGGAACCAAGGTGGACAAAACGGAAATAACGCACAAAGGCGTGAAACTTACCGTCAGCGGCAAGGCCAACGAAACGTTGGAAGCGCCCATCGCGCTGGTGGCCATCGGCGTTTCTCCGCTTTTGCCCGCCGACCTCAATGTCAAACTCGATGCCAAAAGCTGGATTCAAACCAACGACAAATACGAAACGTCCATTCGCGGCATTTACGCAGCAGGGGACATCATCGGGCCGCCGTGGCTTGCGCATGTTGCCAGCTTTGAGGCCATCCAGGCCGTTGAAGGTATGTTTGCCGGCAAAACATCCCGCAAGGTGGGCGTTTTTCCCGGTTGCACTTACTGTCAACCACAGGTCGCCAGCGTCGGGCTCACCGAGCGTGCCGCAAAGGAAAAGGGCTTGAAATACAAAGTCGGCAAATTCCCATTTATGGCCAGCGGCAAAGCGCTCGCCGTCGGCGAAAGCGAAGGCTTCGTCAAAATCATTTTCGGCGAACCACACGGGGAAATTCTCGGCGCACACATTCTCGGCGCCGATGCCACGGAAATGATTGCCGAGCTTGGATTGGCCATCGAAATGGAAGCGACGCATGATGAATTGATTTCCACGATTCACGCACATCCGACATTGAGCGAAGCCGTCCATGAAGCCGCCGAACAGGCGCTTGGTCATGCCATACATATTTAAAACGCGGTAAAATTAAAGCGTGCCGACGTTCAACGACCATGCGAAGTGAAGTTGTTCACACGGCTTATGGATTGAAATTTTTTAAAGGAAAAATATTTCATAACATTAAGCGTGTGAACAACCCGGTTGGATCGTGTTCTTCGCTGGATTTGTCGCTGTTCCACGTCGGATCAATGATGTGAATAATACCCGAATTTCTGTCAGCGCATTTTGAGGAACATTGTGGAACATCCAGTTGTTCACGAAACCCGAATTCTTTTCACAACTTGCCGACAGCCTTTTCACGCCGATTGATTCGCGTCGCTTTGAACATTCGGTGAGTTATACTTGCTTTCATGTCGAAACAAAAACGCGCTGACAAATTGCGTCTTTTGGGGCGTGGCAAATCCAAATTGCCACAAAATCCTGATCAAAAAATTCTCGAAACGTTTCCCAATCGCAACGCCCGACGTGATTATTGGATTACTTTGGAGTGTATGGAATTTACCGTTTTGTGTCCGGTGACCGGACAGCCGGATTTTGGCACTATTGTTATTCGCTATGTTCCGGACAAATTGTGCATCGAAACAAAGTCGCTCAAATTTTATTTGTCATCCTTTCGCGCCTGCCATGATTTCGGGGAGGACGTGATCAATCGCATTGCTGACGATTTAATCTCCGTCTTAAACCCGCGACGTTTGACCGTTGTTGCGCAATATTCCCCTCGTGGCGGCATTAAATTAAACATAGCCGTGGAGCATCCGGCGGCGTGAAATCCAAAAAAACCGTTGTTTTGCTCAGCGGCGGAACGGATTCCGTTACCGCGCTCTATGATGCGCATCAATCGCATGATGTTTTGGTCGCGCTTTCCTTCCATTACAGCGCAAAGCACAATGATCGGGAGCTGACTTTTGCCAAATGGCATGCGGACAAACTCGGAATACCACACGCAATTTTGTCCCTGGATTTCATTGGAGAGTATTTTGCATCGAATCTTTTAAAAAAAGGCGGACCAATTCCTGTCGGGCGTTATGAGGATGACGTGATGAAAAAAACGGTGGTTCCGTTTCGCAATGGCATCATGCTTTCCATTGCCGCCGGCTTTGCGGAAAGCCGCGGTGCAAACGCCATTGTGATCGCCGCGCACGCGGGAGATCATGCGATTTATCCCGATTGCCGTCCCGCTTTTATGGATGCCCAGGCGGAAGCAATTCGCTTGGGAACTTACGCGCAAGTGGAAGTGCTGCGACCATTCATTGCCATGGATAAGACGGCGATTATTCGGCGCGGTGTGGAACTCGGCGTGGATTTCAGCCACACGTGGTCATGCTATGTCGGCGGAGAAATTCCCTGCGGTGAATGTGGAACCTGCGTCGAGCGACGCGAAGCTTTTCAAAACGCGGGCCATGTTGATCCGGCAAAATAAAACGGTGACGTACAATGATGCGGGACGAACGATCCGATTTGCTTTTGAAAAAAAGCGGGCAGCGGGAATCGAACCCGCATAGCCAGCTTGGAAGGCTGGAGTTTTACCACTAAACTATGCCCGCGAATTCATAAAGAATTCTCGGTGAAGGCTTGCGCGTCAAGGCGGTTTTACGGCACAAAAGAAGTTCGTGTCTCATTCCGCGTCAGTGCTTCCCTCCCTGAACAATATGCTGCGGGCATATTTTTTTCCTTTTGGCGCATTCATGGCAGCAATGGCGCTTGTTTCCTTCGTCGGCATTTTTACACCATCCGAAGGCGCTCCGTTTTGGCTCACCGACCCAGTATATTGGGTTTATCCCCTGCAAACGATTGTTTGCAGCGTGCTGTTGATTTGGTTTTGGAAATATTACGACTGGGGAAAGTCGTGGCGTGTTTTCACCGGAATTGCAGTGGGGCTGTTTGTTTTGGCTTTATGGATTTCGCCGCAATGGATTTTTGGCGAGCCTCCGAGAACAAGCGGTTTTAATCCCGAAGTTTTTGAGGAATCACGGACATTGTGGTGGGCGACCGTGTTGATGCGGTTTCTGCGCCTGGTCATTGTCGTGCCTCTGCTGGAGGAAATTTTTTGGCGCGGGTTTTTATTGCGTTATCTCATTGATGAAGATTTCGCCAAAGTTCCATTTGGAACATTCACCGTCTTTTCCTTCAGCTCGGTGACGGTGCTTTTCGGCCTGGCGCATTGGGGGCCGGATTTTGTTCCCGCTTTGCTGACGGGTGTT
>JACTMZ010000098.1 GCA_014584375.1 Verrucomicrobiota bacterium
TAGGTTCCCGCTGGCACGGGATTCCCGGCGTCGTCCAATCCGTCCCACACAACCCCGAGGGCGTCGCGGCCTTGTTGGAAGCGGTCGAGGGGCCATTCGTCGCAGAGCGTGCGTCGGAGTTTTCCCGAGGAGTCGTAAATGCCGAGGCTGATGGTGCCGCTGTCGCCCGGCGGCGCGAAACGCACTTCGATTTGTCGCGTGGCGGGCGCCGGTTCTTCGGCGTGCAAAAACGGCGGTGCGGCGAGGAGCGCAATCGCTGCTATCATGAGGCGCGGCGGTGTCATTCGGGGAGGGATATTGTCATGTTCCCGTCGTACGGCGAGCAAATCTCCGCCGGTCACATTGCATCGAATAATGTTTTGCGCTTCGTCCATTTCGGGTTTCCTGTGCGGTCATGCGGAGAATGCGTTTTGTTTTGCCGGTTGTCATCGTGCTGGTTGCCGTGGGTTGGCTGGTTTTTGCATGGGCGGCCAAAAGCCCCGCCCTGGCGTCGCGTGGCGGACTGTGGTTTCCGCGCGCTGTGCTGCTCGACACCCCGCATTTTTCCCAGGCTGACCCGCGTTGGGGTCGGGATTTCCTTGGTTCCACGCCGGCGACTTTGGGCGAGGAGGGCTGTGCGGTTGCTTCGGCGGCCATGGCGCTGGGTTTTTACGGCGCCGATGTTGACCCCGGTCGTCTCAATGCCTTCCTTCGCACCCATGACGGCTATGCCGGGCGCGGGTGGATTCGCTGGGAAAAGGCGGCGGAGTATCCGCCGGCGGTCGCGGAGCATGTTTATGAGGATGACGCCTCGCATTTCCTCATGGATTGGAATTTGCTCCGGGGCAATCCCGTCATCGTGCGCATTCGTCATCCCAATGGCGTCACGCATTTCGTCCTGGTCGTCGGCAAGTCCGGTTTTGAATATCTTGTTCGCGATCCCGGCGCGGGTTTCTCCGGAAAAATTCGTCGCCTCTCGGATTTCGGTAGTCCGATTGAGGCACTGCGGTTTTATCGCAGGCTCTCCGGCGGCGGCTGATTTTCTCCCGGTTCGGTTTGCGGCTCCTCGGGAATGGGTGCCATTTTGCTGGGGGAAAACGCTTCCTTTTTCTGCGCTTTGATGCGGTAGGCGACGGGTGGGATGCCGATGTTTTTTTTGAAATGCCGAATGAACAAATTGGACGAGGAGTAGCCGCAGGCGCGCGCAATCTGCGTCAGGGACTGCTCGGTGGCAGTCAGCAAATTTCGCGCCTTTTCCACCCGAAAGGAATCAAGCCACGAAAAAACGGTGCGCTTGGTTTCCTTTTTAAACAGCCGGGCGAGGTGTTCGCCGCTCAATTGCATGTGCCAGGCAATCGAGTTGAGCGTGAGCGCTTCGTGACAGTTTTCCTCGAGGTATTGCAGGGTGCGTCCGATGATGGCGTCCTTGTGGCGGTGACGCCGGGGCGCCCGAATCGCGGCGGGTTTTGCGTCGGTGAGGAGTCCGGCGGTGAGCGCTTGCAGCAGACCGCTGATCACCCAGGTTGCGCTTTCCGTCGGCTTTTCCATCTCGGCCAGCATGTGTCGCGCGATGAGATAGCGCTCTCCGGTGAGGATGTTGGGAAAATGCTGGAACCCGATCAACTTTTGACGCAGTGCCTCCTCAAACCGCTTCTCGGGGGCGTTTGGCACCCGACGTTTGCCTGCCTGACTGGTCGGCGCCCACCGGAATTTCAGCCGCAGAAATTGCAGCCGCATTTCCCGCTCCGGATGGGGCGAGCGCATCGTGCAGGATGAGGCGAAACTCACCGAATGCGCGTCCCCCTTGCTCAAACGCATGACTGGATGCCCCGGTATTTCCAGCAGGGACTCCCCCTCCAGGATGAACACCAGGTGAAAATCGGGATCCTTCGCCTCGATAAATTGCCCGGGCGAAATCGGCACCGTCCACTCCTCGATCGTGTGGAAGGGCGGAATCAGATTCTTTGCAGCTCGTATGACGCGTCCCATATGGTCAGTCGGCGGTGAGTGGAAAGGCGTAATCCTCCACCCAGCGTTTTTCTCCGCTGCAGCGAATGCGCAGGCGCTCCGGCCCCTGGGGCCCGAGGGTCAATACGGCGGAATGACTCCCGGGCGACCGCTCCTCCTCCATCGCCGAGATGTTGATTTGCCGCACCGCCGAATCCCGGATCGGATTGTTTCGCCGCCATGGATTGTCCTTGTTCCAGATCGTGTCGCCGATGTGTGCGTGCCCGTGTACATGCAGCATCACATTGGCCGGCAGCGGCAGGAGCGCGTCCAGCAGTTCGCTTGGGCGCTGACCCCCGCCGTCCAGCGCGTAATGCGAGGCTGTGACGACCGGCCCGCCGTGCTCGATGATTTTTTTGCGCAGCGCCGCATAGGCTCCGGCGGTGTGCGGATAGACTCCGGCATCCGACGGCCCGCCGTGCGAGACCAGCCAGCTTCCGTCCTTCGCCGCGTGATCCCCCATGAAAACCACCAGCGTCCCTCCGAAGTTTTCGGTGAAATAAAATTCGTCCACCGCCGCCGCGTGCCAGCGCGGATTGGCCCGCGCCTGCGCGTGCAGCGGAAAAAGCACCCGTCCTTCCCCGCGCAGATGATCCATTTCGTGATTGCCCATCACATAATAGACCGCAACCCCCAGCCGCTCCATCTGCGCCGGGATTTCCTCCGCCGCCCGGTGCATGATCTCCGGGTTTGGCCCGTAGGCGATGTCGCCCAGCAGCCATGCCGAATCCAGCTTGATTCCCTCACCGAGAATGTCGTCCACCGCCCGCGCAAGCGTCCCCCCGTCGCTCCCGGCCTGACCAAATTGCAAATCCGAAAAAATCCAGTGCTGCGTCTCCATGTGTTGCCTCTATGCGCCTAATTCGCTTCATCATGGTAAAAAATGGAGAAAATATCAATATAAGACCTTAGTTGCTAATATCAGACATTGACGGTGCAGCTTCCGATCATTTAAGTTTTCGGCATGTTCAGCTTTCTGTCATTCCGAGTTTCCGCTTCGGCAGGCAGTGTTTGGGCTGTGCTTCACCCTCGCAGTGCCTGGCACTGCCTGACGCAACGCAACAACATGCTCTAAAAAACCATGACAACGCTCCATCCTCTCGCAACAAAATTCATGCAAGGCCTCGCCCTTGCCTCCGCCCTGCTGCTCCTGACGCCCGCCGCACACGCCGCCAATTTTACATGGGATGGCGAAGGCGGGGATGATGGCTGGGGCAC
>JACTMZ010000007.1 GCA_014584375.1 Verrucomicrobiota bacterium
GAATCCTGAAGTTGGCGCAGTCCATGGACAAAGGACAAAACAATGAGAGCCAGCGTAAGGGTGAAGTCGAAGTGCGCCCGGATTTTTCCTCCCCGCGCCTCGATGATCAGCCGTCGGACCGTGGCGACCGCAATGCCTGCGGAAAGGACGGCGAGAAATGACAGGCCGCCGACACCGGTGAGGGAGGAGAGCTGGAGGAGCGGAATATTGCCATGCAGGGCGACGCCGAGAGCGTTCCATCCGAACCCGGTGAAAACGTGTCCGCGCAGAAATTCCAGTGAGACCCAGCCAGCGGCGGCGATCAGGCACACTTGGAGATTGTTGCGCGAGGAGAGCCAGATCGAACGGACGTCCGGTCGCTCACGCGGAGTTGCCGCCACAAAAACAAAGCCGGCCCACACGGCGGGATAGAGGGCGAGGTAGAGGCAGAGGATGAACCAGCCGACGGCGGTGACGGTGGTGAGCCAAAAAAGCGAGCCGAGAAAATAAACAAGGCCGGTGACATAGCCGAGGGCGGCTTTTCCGAGAAGCGGACGTCTTTGGGCGGGGCGTCCGAACCAAATGGCGGCAAAAAGCGGAGCGGGTGCAATCCATGCGAGCCATTCCTGATCGAACGGGGCAAAGCAAAACACGAGAAGCGCGCCGCTGAGTGCGGCGGACGCCCAGGGCCAGATGATGGAAAAACGGTGTGACACAGCGCGGGTGATCGTGCGTGAACCGCCGGAACAAGGCAAGCGGCGGACAGAGGGCCATGCTTTACTTCGTTTGCGTCCTTCGCGAATTCATCGGCCTCCGAAGGAACAGACTTTGAGGATTGTTTTAAAAAGAATTTCGATGTCGAGAACCAGGGAGCAGTTTTTAATATAATAGAGGTCGTAGCGAAGTTTTTCGACCGCATCATCCAAGTTCGCCCCGTAGCGGTAATTGACCTGTGCCCAGCCAGTGATGCCGGGTTTGACAAGATGCCGCAGATGATAGCTCGGGATTTTTTTCTCGTAATCGGCAACGATGCGCGACCATTCGGCGCGTGGTCCCACAAAGCTCATGTCGCCGCGAAGAACATTGAAAATTTGCGGGAGCTCATCGAGCCGGGTCACTCTCATAAAACGTCCCATGCGGGTGATGCGTTCGTCATGATGCCTTGTGTAAGGATCGTCCTCATCGTCCCGCACGTGCATGCTGCGCAGCTTGAGGAGGGTGAAACGGCGCTCCCCGCGCCCAATGCGTTCCTGGCGATAAAACACGGGGAATCCGCTGTCGATGACAATGCCGAGCCCCGTGAGAAACAGGATGGGCAGGGCCATCGGAAGAAGCGCGAGGGCGAGGGCGAAATCCATCCAAATTTTCAGGTAGCGATAGACCGAATGGCGGGCGAGTTGGAAGTTTTGGCGGATGGCCCACGAGTGATCGAGGCGGTGCAGGTACTCCTTGTGCCAGACTTCGCTGAAAAATGTTTCCTCGGTATAGACGGGAATGCGAAGAAAGTGCATGCGGGCCAGCTTTTCCAAAAATTCCGGCGGATAGTTCTCGGGAGGATCGGTCAGGATGATTCCTTCAAAATCCATCGCCGCTCCGGAAGTTTCAGCGGTTGTGGGTGCGTCGGTGGAAAGAATGGTGTCCCGAAAAATTTGATACGCGGAGGCGTGGGAAACATGCGTTTGATCGCGGGTGGATTCGCGAATGACGTGCAGGTTTGTGTCGGTGAGAACCAAAGGGCTGTCAAAATTCATCAGGCGGCAGTACCGCTCGAATTTGTCCAGCTCGGCCAATGAGCCGATGGCCAGGAAGGGAATGCGGCGGGCGCGGTGCGTCCACATGGAGGCCGCGAGTATTCGAAGTCCCAGGGCGGGGATGGCGTAGCCGATGGCGGTGTAAAAAAGGACGACGCGACTTTGGGCGCTGTAAAAATCACCGGCTGAAAAGAAGACGAAGAGAACAAATGTTCCAGCCGCCGCGCCGATGAGAACCGCCAGGCCGAATTCTGCCGAAAAGTGGAGCAATTGGAAGGTCCGTCGTTCCCGGTATCCACCGATGAGGGCGACTGCGATGAGGATGCAGGCAAAAAAGGCGCTGATTTGCAGAAAATAGGCGGCCGACATATTCAACTGCTGGCTGACGCGAATTTCGCGGCTGATGAAATAGGCGCCGCTGATCAGCAGCAAATCTGCCGTCAACAGTCCAATGCTGGTGAACCATGGCTGCCGCAAAACATGCCGCACCGCCCCGCCCCATCCGTCCCGGGGGAGAATCGTGGTGATATCCATTGGATGCCGAAAAGAGGCGGGCGATGCGCCGGAGTTTTTACGAATGGAGGAATCGCCGTCAATCATGAGGGAAAATCAAATGTTTTCAAAAGTCGTGCTGGTTGTATTCAGACGCACAATTTTTGTGAGGGTACAAGATAGAGGCGCATTTGCCCGTCGGCAACAGCGTCTTTTGCCTGTGGAGGCTGCGTGATTTCCGTTTGACCGGTGCAATATTCGCGGTTTAATAGGAATTTTGTAATGAAGCTTCCTATAAATTTCATTTCCTTGGCGGCGGTGGCGGTATTGACGGGATGCGCGGGTTATGATTCGCGATTGACGAGTTCGACGACGCAGTATCTTGGAGCGGGCGGGGGGATTGTGGAGAAGAAATCGTCAGCGGGTTTTCCCGACACCGTGTCTTACTGGGATGGCGATGGCGTGTCGGGCAGCCCGTCCATCACCATTGATTTGCGTGAGCAGAAGGCGCTTTTTTACAAGGGCGGGCGTCTGGTCGGCGTGTCCATGATTTCCTCCGGGCGCGAGGGCTATTCGACGCCTTCGGGTAATTTTAAAATCATTCAAAAAAGCAAGGATCATGTGTCGAACCTTTATGGGGATTATGTGGACGCGGCGGGCAATGTCGTCGTGTCCAATGTCGGCGTAAAATCGGATCCGATGCCGGCTGGAACGAGATTTCGCGGAGCGCCGATGCCTTATTTTATGCGCATCACGTCATCCGGTGTCGGCATGCACGCGGGATTTTTGCCGGGATTTCCGGCTTCACACGGCTGCATTCGGATGCCGGAAAAAATGGCGCAGACATTTTTCATGAATATTTCCCATGGCACTCCCGTGCGCGTGGTGAATTGATACGGCGTCCGGGTTACGCCCGTGGATGCGCCTTGTCGTAGGCGCGCTTGAGTCGTTCGGTGGTGACGTGGGTGTAGATTTGCGTGGTGGAGAGGCTGGCGTGACCGAGAAGGGTTTGGACGCTTCGCAGATCGGCTCCGGCGTCGAGCATATGGGTGGCGAAGGAATGCCGCAGTTTGTGGGGACTGGCGGGAATCGGGATTTCTGCCTCGCGCAGATATTTTTTCACCAGGCTCCAGATTGAGGTGGGGCTAAGGCGTTTTCGGAGTTTGTTGATGAAGAGCGGGCCGGTTTGGACGCCGGCGCGCTGGCGGTAGTGTTGAATGGCTTCGAGGGCCGGTTCTCCCACGGGAACGACGCGTTCCTTGGCGCCCTTGCCAAGCACGCGCACCGTTTCATTGTAGGGATCTATGTCGCGTACATTAAGGGCGGTCAGTTCGGCGAGGCGCAGTCCGCTGGAGTAGAAAAGTTCGAGGATGGCCGCATCGCGCCATGGCATCCACGCCGGTGCCTGTTTTTCCAACTTGGATTTGTGCGGAGCACGCAAAAGGGAGTCCACTTGGAGGGTGGTCAAAAAAACGGGCAGGGATTTTTCCGGTTTTGGCAGTGAGACGGCGGGAAGCGGATTGGCGGCGAGGCCTTCACGTTCGCAGAGAAACCGGTAAAAACTCCGCAACGCCGCAAATTCCAGCCGAATGGTGGCGCGGGAGCAATCACCCTTCATCAGCTTGAAAAGAAAGGCGCGAAAGTCGTCCGCCTGCGCCGCCCGCCAGCTTTTCTCGCCGAGAAACTCGGCGGCCGCATTGAGCGCGCGGCGATAATTGTCCACCGTGCGCGGCGAGGCATTGCGTTCGTTTTTTAGAAAATCGAGATAGGAGCGGATGAGGGGAGTGTGGGAGTTGGGCACGTTTTTGATCTTATCCCGCATCGTATGCCGAAGGAAATCAATCCGGCGTTTTTACAAATTCACACCCGCCGCAGAAAGCTTTCGTCCGCGTATTTTGTCAGCGTCAGGCGCTCCGCCTCCCGCTCCACTTCTTCCGGTGCCTGCGTTAAAACCGCCACTTTCTCCGCCATGGCGTGCGCGACGAGTTTTCCTCCTTCCGGGCCGAGATTTGTGGATTGGACGGAGCCCTGATGAAGCAGGCCGTGTTTGCTTCGGCGTTGGGCACCTCCGGCGATTTTTTTTCCATCGCACAAAATGTCGTGCTGGACGGGGGCTGCGAAGCATTCGCGGCCGGCTGAGGAACGATCGTCTGCGAGCGAAGATGCACAACCGGTTAGGGCGAGAGCCGCCGCCAGCGCTTCATGAAGAAGGCGGTAGCTGTCCGCCGGTCTCTGCGCGGCAAAAACCTCCCCGCGCGGCGCGATGAGGGAAAAGGTGAAATCGTTGTCATGAATGACAATTCCCCCGCCGGTCCAGCGTCGGCAGACGGGCAGGTCGGGGCGGGCGGCCTGCGCTTCATCGAAAGGGACGAAATAGCCTGCGCTGATCCACGGATTTGCCCAACGGAAAACGCGGAGCACCGGGCGGTCTGTCAGCCGGAGCAGAGCCTCGTCGCACGCCATTTGCGCCGGACCTCCGCGTGGTGTTTCGTCCATCCACAGATTGAGGATGGCGAAAATTTTTTCCAACTTTGCTGTTGAAGGTTTGTTTGGATTATCCGGGGTCGGTTGTCGGCGCGTCATTTGTTCCCGAAGCCTTCGCTGTGCAATATCCGTTCCACAGCATCGAAGTAAGCCACCTCCCACTCCGGTGCAAGCAGGCATTCCGTGCTTTCATATCCGCCCCGTGCATAATACGAGGCGGGCGGGGCGTAGTGAAAATATCCGTTTGTGTTGGAGGCGATGAGAGTGTGGGGAAACGGAGAGATCCGTTTTAGTTGGAGTCCGGTTTCGGAGAGGACTTCCATGGGGGCGGTGATCAGCACGCAGTCTCCGATGCGGATTCCCTGAATCTCAGCCGAAAGTTTGTCCGTGCCGAGGGTGTTGATGATTTCCTCGTGACGCAGCAGTGTCGCAATTTTCTCCTCATTTCTCGCCATGCGTTCCATGGCTCTGATGCTCGAAAGATATTTTTCAACTGCCAGGCGATTCCGTTCATCGAGGGCCTGAAACCCGGGGTTCCCGCATTCCTGCGCGTGGAGGTATCGGTAAGCGTGAATTAGCGGTGCGTCCGGATTCAGCGAGTATTTCAGGTAAAGGGGCAGAAACGCCTTGAAATTCAGGCTTGTGTATCGCGTTGAGGCCATGAGCGCAGCCTGCTCTTTTCTCAATGCGGCGATCACTTCGGGAATGTCCTTGCGGAGCGGAAAATCAACCGTTTCGGTCGCCAGGGCGATGCGGGCGTCGCCGGGATGTGCCTTGCGAAATGCCTCAAGAACGCTTTCCCCAAGCGACACACCGAAAGCGCGTCCCCATCGGGGATGTTCGATGTCGGCCTCCATTGCCTCCTGTGCATCGCCTCCGGCTCCCTGAATGAAAAAGGCCATTGCATTTGACCCAAGCATTGTTTCGAGAAAATTGGAGGTTACGCCGGGAAAGTCCGCTGTGATGTTCCATCCCGGGGTTCCAATGAGCAGATGGGAGGCAAAGTTGTAAACGACGGCGAGCGGCGAGCCGTCGAGCCTGTCCACCCGGAGTACGCCCACTTCCGCATCCACGGGCCGTAGTTGCTCGACCTCCTCGTCGGGCGGCAGCGGATTGCATGCGCGCAGTGTATAGTCGCTGCCATCCTTCATCATGAGCGTGCGATTGACCGTCAGACTCCGGTTGTATGCAGAGGCGGAGCCAATTTTTACGGGAACCAGATTTTCGATGGCCTTGCCAACAGCTTCCGCCGCAAGGTCAATCTGCTCATCATCGCTGCAAAGCAGGCGTCCGGGCGGATGCGTGTGACTGGCGCACACGGTGACACAATTGGGCGACAGACCATGATCCGCGTGTAGACGTTTACGTAACCGGGGCATGAAATCATCGGCGCTGTCATTGAGCAAATTTTGGGTGATTGTGCGACTGCCGACCGCCGTCACATCCATGGTGATCAGCGCAATTTTTCTTTGTCCGTCGTCCAAAACGAGCGCCTTCAAATACAGCGGATCATCAACGGTGATTTTTTTGTCCCAGAGTTCCTTGGGGATGTGCTCTTTGGTTTCATCGGAAACGCAATAGGCGGGGGCGCCCACATCGCGGCAAGTAATGTCAATTTTTGATGTTCCTGCTTTCATGGTGTTTGTCGTTGAAAAGGTCTGTGAAAAATTAGGATGCTGCAGCAGAAGTCGAAACCCTACCGTGCATCATGTTCTGTTTCAAGGTGGGAGGCCGTTGTTTTTAAAAGGGCAGGGCCTAGGCCGGAAGTCGGCGTGTATTTGAGCAGCGAACGCTTTGCAAGCTGCGTGCAGATTCGTTAGAGTGCCCGACTTATGTCCAAACCTGCATTAGGACGCGGCCTCGGCGCGTTGATTGCCCCGACGAAGGCCGCTGTTTCCTCCGACGCGGCGGACGGCGAGTCCGTGCGTTCCGTTGCATTGTCCAAGGTCGAAGCCAGTCCGCTGCAGCCGCGCGCGGTGTTTCCGGCGGAGAATTTGGCGGAGTTGGTGGAGTCCATTCGTGAAAACGGTATCATTCAGCCGTTGATTGTTCGCAAGGTCGGCGGGCAATTTGAGCTGATTGCGGGTGAACGTCGGTGGCGGGCGGCTGGGGAGGCCGGATTGAAGGAGGTTCCGGTCATTGTGCGTCAGGCCACGGATCTCGAGGTGTTGGAATGGGCGTTGGTGGAGAATTTGCAGCGCGAGGATTTGAATCCGATTGAGGAGGCGCGGGCCTATGCGCGGCTGGCGGGGGAATTTAAGCTGAAGCAGGAGGACATAGCCAAAAAGGTGGGCAAGAGTCGGGCTGCGGTCGCCAACACCATGCGGCTGCTGGATTTGTCCGATGAAGTGCAGGTTCATTTGGTGCAGGGGCGGCTCAGCGTGGGACATGCCAAGGCTTTGTTGGGGCTTTCCAAGCAGCGGGAGCAGGAGGAAATCGCGGCGTTGATTTTGCGAAAAAATCTTTCGGTTCGGGCTGCGGAAAAGGCGGTTCATGAGCGGATTGTCAGGGAGGGCGGGCAGCGCAAGGGGAGGCGCGGGCAGGGCGGGGCCGAGACGTCGGCGGCGGTGCGTCATTTGGAAAACCGCCTTCAGCGGCATTTTGCCACACGGGTGGAAATTCGGGCGGGTGATCAAAAGGGGCATATCCTCATCGAGTATTACGGCAATGACGATTTGGAGCGCCTGCTGCAACAGTTCGGTTTGCCGGAGGAATGAGTGTTCTTCGCCCCCGGACGAAACAATTGTATGGATGCGAAAAAAATTTTAATTTTCACGACAGGGTTTGGCGACGGTCATAATTCGGCAGCACGGAATGTGCGTGATGCGTTTGTGAGCGCGGGTGGATTTGACGCAGAGGTTCACGACACTTATGCCGAGGTGAGCCCGCGGGCGGCGGCCCTTTTGCAGTTTGGCTACAATCTTTCCATTCAGCGTGTTCCCGCCTCGTGGAAGGCCATTTTTCAAGTCTATGACAAAACGCCGCTGTTTGACTGGATGATGCCGACGCTGGGGAAATTGGAGGCGGCGATGAAGCGGCTGTTGGAGGAAAAGAAGCCGTCTGCCGTGGTGACGACTTATCCGGTTTACAGCTATCTGCTGCACCGGCTGATGATCCGGGGTGATGTTCCCCGGTGTCCGCATTTCATGGTGGTCACCGATTCCATTGTCATCAATCGCGTGTGGAATCGCGCTCCGGCGGACTGGGTTCTCGTGGCCAACGAGCCCACGCGTGCGGCGATGATTCGCGGGGGTGTCGAGGAGTCGAAAATTCAGGTGCTCGGATTTCCGGTGAGTCCGCGTTTTGAGGAATTGGCGCGCATGTCGCTTCCGCCGGGACCGCCGTGGAAGGTGCTGTATCTCCCGTCGGGGAGCCGTCGTCGTGTGGCGGAGGTGGTGAAGGGGCTTGCGGCTTTGCCCGGGGTTGATTTGACCGTGGTGACCGGGCGGCACAAACACCTGCATGAATTTTTGAAAGGATTGGATGGGTCGGCGGGGACGTTTCAATTGTTGGGGTGGACCGATCGGATGCCGGAGCTTTTGGCGGAGAGTCATCTCTTTATTGGAAAAGCCGGCGGCGCCATTGTGCAGGAGACCCTGGCCATTGCGCGCCCAATGATCATCAGTCATGTCGTCGCCGGGCAGGAAGAGGGCAATGTGGACTTGCTGTCGGATTTGCAATCCGGTTGCCTAGCCACAACGCCGGGAGCCATCGTTGCCGCAGTCAGACGCGCGCTGTTGGAAAATGACGGAGCGGAATGGGGGCGCTGGAGGGAGAATCTTCTGCGGGTCAGTCAACCCGCCGCCGCGCGTCAGACGGTGGAATTTGTCGCCGGACGGCTGTGACATCGGGTTGCGGCGGCGTTTGTGCGGATTCGTCGTGTAATGGAGCTTTGATAACCCGTGCGCCTGGTGTTCAATGGCGGACTAAAACTTTGGATTATCCATGAAAAAAGACACTCCTTTGACAACAGTGGCCGGTGCGCCGGTGCCGGACAATCAGAACGTCATGACCGCCGGTCCGCGCGGACCGATGCTTTTGCAGGACGTTTGGTTTCTTGAAAAACTCGCTCATTTCGACCGCGAGGTGATTCCCGAGCGCCGCATGCACGCAAAGGGTTCCGGTGCCTTTGGAACTTTTGTCGTCACGCATGACATTACGAAATACACACGGGCCAAAATTTTTTCCGCAGTCGGGAAAAAAACGGATCTTTTCATTCGTTTTTCCACGGTTGCCGGGGAGAGGGGCGCGGCGGATGCCGAGCGCGATATTCGCGGGTTTGCCGTCAAGTTTTACACCGAGGAGGGCAACTGGGATCTCGCGGGCAACAATACTCCGGTTTTTTTCCTGCGTGATCCGCTGAAGTTTCCCGACCTCAATCACGCCGTGAAACGTGATCCGCGCACCAACATGCGGTCGGCTCAAAACAACTGGGATTTCTGGTCCTCCCTGCCCGAGGCGCTGCATCAGGTCACCATCGTCATGTCCGACCGCGGCCTTCCGGCAACCTATCGCCACATGCACGGCTTCGGCTCTCACACCTTTAGCCTGATCAATGCACAAAACGAGCGTTTTTGGGTCAAGTTTCACATGAAATCCCTGCAGGGGATAAAAAATTTGACCGATGCCGAGGCGACGGAGCTTGCGGGAAGGGATCGCGAGAGTCATCAGCGCGATCTTTACGAATCCATCGAACGCGGGGAGTTTCCGCAGTGGCGCATGTATGTGCAGATCATGCCGGAGAAAGAGGCATCCCGGACGCCTTACAATCCGTTTGATCTGACGAAGGTCTGGCCTCATGGCGATTATCCGCTCATTGAGGTTGGCGTCCTGGAGTTGAACCGCAATCCGGAAAACTATTTTGCCGATGTGGAACAGGCGGCGTTTAATCCCGCCAATGTTGTGCCCGGCATTGGGTTTTCTCCGGATAAAATGCTGCAGGGTCGGCTGTTTTCCTATGGTGACGCCCAGCGCTACCGGCTTGGGGTGAACCATCATCAAATTCCGGTCAACGCCCCGCGTTGTCCCGCCAACTACTATCATCGCGACGGAGCCATGCGGGTGGACGGCAATTTTGGAAGCACCATCGGCTATGAACCCAACAGCAGCGGGAAATGGCGGGAGCAGCCCGATTTTCGCGAGCCGCCGCTTTCGATTGAAGGCGCCGCCGATCATTGGAATCACCGGGAGGACGACGATTATTATTCCCAGCCGGGGAATCTGTTTCGGCTGATGACCGCCACACAGAAAAAGGTGTTGTTTGAAAACACCGCCCGCGCCATGCAGGGAACAACCAAGGAGGTTCAGCTCCGGCATATCGCCAATTGTTGCAAGGCCGACCCGGATTATGGAAAGGGCGTGGCCGCCGCTCTCGGCATCCCCGCAAATGAAATTTCATGCTGATTAAACGGAATTACATCCGGTGATGGCTCGCTGGTTTGGCGGATGGCGGCGACGGCGACGAATGGCGCCGCGCGCCCTCATTTTTGATTTCGACGGCACCATCGGAGACACATTCCAAGTAGGATTGGAAATTCTAAATCAGCTTTCCACGGAGTTTGGATTTCGCAGGCTGGATTTGAAGGATGTTCCCCGCGCCCGCGAGATGCGGGTCGGCCAGTTTCTTGCCTTCCTTGGTATTCCGAAAACGAAGGTGCCACGGATTTCCAAACGCGGTGCCAGCGAGTTGCGGCGCCGGATTCATGAAATTCAACCGTTTCCCGGAATGACCGAGCTGCTTGTGAATCTCAAGCAAAGCGGACGCCGCATGGGCATCATCACTTCAAACACCGATGAAAACGTCCGCACGTTTTTGGAAAATCACAAGCTCGATATGTTTGATTTTGTCCGGTGTTCCTCAAAACTGACGGGCAAGGCGAGGGTGATTCGCGCCACGCTGCGGCGGGAGGGGCTGACGCGGGATGAGGCGCTGTATATTGGTGACGAGGTGCGTGACATTGAGGCTTGCCGCAAGGTTGGGATTCGAATCGCCGCTGCCACCTGGGGATATGGCGGAGCCAGGGTGCTCGCGGCTCAAAATCCCGATGCACTGCTTCATTCCCCAGGAGAGCTGTCTGCGTTTTTGCGCAAGCTGGAGGAGGCGGAAAGCACGGAGGACGCTTGAGTTGGCGGGGCAAAAATGCAGAAGGAGAGCGGAGAAAAAGCGGACAGCGAAATGTCTTCCGCCTGGCTGGCTCAGGATCGTTTTCAAGTCGTCGCCGAGGGGAGGGATTGGATTGTGGTGGACAAACCGGCCGGGTTGTTGACGCATCCGACGCGTCCGGACGGTGCGCCCACGCTGTGGGGCGGCCTGCGCAGGCTGCTCGCCTATGAGCTTGAGAACAAAATGCAGCTTTCCATCATTACGCGGCTTGATCGTGAAACCAGCGGCCTGGTTCTTCTGGCGTTAACCCGGGATCGTGCACGTTTGTTCGGGCGCGCCATGGCGGAGGGCCGCATTACCAAGGAATACCTTGCGGTGGTGCGCGGATGGCCGTCGTGGGAAAGGGCGATTATTGACGAGCCGATTATCAGACAGGGGGAGGTGGCGTCCTCGTCCATCTGGTTGAAGCGCTGTGTTGATGCGCGTGGCGCGCCTTCCGTGACGGAAGCGGAAGTGGAGAAGCGATTTTATTTTCATGGAGAAAAATTTGCGCTTGTGCGGGTGCGTCCCAGGACCGGACGTACGCATCAAATTCGGGTGCATTTGGCGCATGACGGACATCCCCTGGTTGGCGATAAAATTTATGCGGGGCGGGAGAGTGCTTATTTGGAATTTATTGAAACAGGATGGACGCCCCGTTTGGCGGCGGAGCTTTTGCTGCCGCGTCACGCGCTGCATGCCGCCGCGCTTGAATTTGAGTGTGATGGGGAAAAACTGCGCGTGGAATGCGGCTTGCCGGATGATTTGAAAAATTTTCTCCGTGAAGGGACGCTTGCGGAAACATGAAATTTTGCGGATAATATCCAACCTTCTTTATGCCCACTTACGAGTACGCCTGCTCCAAATGCGGGAAAAATTTTGAGCTGTTTCAATCCATGAAGGATGCGGCGCTGACGGAGTGTCCGGAGTCAAAGTGCCAGATACAGCCTTGGGGGCATGGCGCGGTGAAAAGACTTTTGGGAACGGGTGCCGGGCTGATTTTTAAGGGAAGCGGATTTTATATCACCGACTACCGCAGCGAGGGATACAAGCGGGCGGCGAAAAAGGACAGCGGTGGCGGAGAATCCAAACCTGCGGAAAAGAAATCCTCATCGGCTTCCAACAGCTCCTCTGGCTCCTCCTCCCCGGCGACCAAATCCTAAGAAATTATGTCACATCCCTGCGCACATTGCGGCTTCGAGAATGATCCAACACGCGTCTATTGCCACAACTGCGGCGAAAAGCTGGAGCGGGCCGAAGAGGAGGCATCCACGGCGCTTCCGGGCGGATTTACGCCACCGCAAGTACAGGTCGCTCCGCGAAGGAAGATCATGTGGGGTGCGTTGTTCGGGCTGTGGGCCGGGCGTCTTTACGCGCTGGTAAAGATGCTTGTTTTGGCGGCTTTGGTCTTGATGCTTGTACAGGCGTTCCGTGCCCCGGAGGATTGGCCGGAGCCTGCGATGGCGGACGCCACCCGCGCCAAGCGTCTTACGGAAGTGTTGAATACGGCCGCTGACTCGCCGGGAGCCGTAACCTTTCAATTTTCCGCCGATGATGTGGCACGGTGGTTTGTTTCGTCCGTAAAATTCAAGGATCCACAATGGAGTTTTTCCCTGCGCCCCATCAGCACCTATGCGCAGCTGGGAGACGGTGTTTTGAATGTCGGCTTGGAAACACTGTTTCCCATCGGGGAAATATCCGTGTATTTTACAGCGCAATACGAGCCGGTGCGCAAATCCAGCGGATATATATTGAAACCGACGCGCTATACAATCGGTCGGCTGATTTTGCCGCCCTTTTTGGGGCTGCCCGCTCAGGCGCAGTTTAAGGGGCTGGCCGACGCTTTGGAGTCCCCCTTCTCGCTTCTGTCAAAGGCTTCCGATATTCAGATACAGCCGGATTCTGTCAAGGTTCGTTGGCCGGGCGACAAGCCGTGAGGCGCATTTTACTTTGTGCGCTGGTGCTGTCCTTGCAGCCGGTTTGCGGGGCTTATGGGCAGGCGGCCAATCATGAACTTCTAAAACCGGAGAATCGGCTTAGCAGTGTTTCCAAACAGTTTCTTGTTTTCGGCGGAACGCGGGAGGAAAGATCAAAATTGGCCCGGCGGGCGGAGGAACTCAAGACCGGTCTGTTGCGGGAGCTTGAATCAAGGGATTTGTGGCGCACGCCCATTTTGTTGATTTTGACGCCGGAAGATGGACGGCGCCTGCGGCAACCCACCGTGTTTTTGCAGGTCTTTAATGCAGGGGAGGCCGGGAAAAAAATTCAGGTGGATATCGCGCCGGCGGCGTTGGCGGAGCCGGCGAAGGTGGACACCGGGATTTTACACGCACTTTTGTTGGAGTGGGCTTTGCGGCGTCAGAAATTTGCGGGCGACCGATTCATCGAACCGCCTGGATGGCTTGTGGCTGCGATGTCCGTCGCGTTGTCTCGTCGTGATCCTGCGGAATTGGCACAGCTCTATGCAGCCCTTTTGGAAACGAAGGGAATGCCGAAGTTTGAAAAATTTTTGGAGCAAAATTCGGAGACATTGCGCGGACGGGCCCGCGATCTTCACGCGGCGCAAAGCATGGCGCTTTTTCAGAGCCTTGTGGATGAGGCTGGCGGACGTGCCAAGGTTGTGGAAAATCTGACGCTGGTTGAACCTTCGGCGGATGCCGTCGAGCGTTTTGGTCAGACCTGGCCTGAGCTTGTGTCGGATCCGCAGCGCTTGGCGCGCGTCTGGGCTCTCGGTGTTGCCCGCCTTTCTTCGCCGCAGAAGGTGGAAATGCTCTCTGCCCGCGAGACATCCGACGCATTGCAAAGCGCGATTCGTTCCCTGCGGGAACCGGGTGACGAGGCGGATCCGGCCCGGGCGTTGTTGGAGCTTGGACGTCGGCCTGACGGGCGTTTTTTAATCGAAAAGGCTGCGGTGGATTTGCAGCGACTTGGATTTCGAGCGCATCCGCTCTACGCCGCATTGGTGCAGGAATATCAGACCATGTTCGATGCGCTGGGGCGGAAGAAGCGGAGGGGATTTGCCGCGAAGTTTACCGAAGCCGAGGATTTGCGTCATGCCTTGGATTCCCGAAGCAGGGAAATCACTGCTTTCATGGACTCACGGCAGGCGGATCATGAGGGAGACGTAAAAATTGATCCGGATTTGCTGCCGCAGCCTGTCGGGCAAAAAAAACCGGCGCGAAACGATGCGGTTTCGCGTTTTCTTGATTCGGTGGAGCAGCGGGGGTGGTAGCTGTGCGGACGCCTTTTACTGGACGCGCTTAAAATGGGATGTCGTCCTCTTCCGCAGTTTCCGCAGGCTGTTGCGTGGCGGGTGCCGCGTGGCGGGCGGGTCTGGCCGCAGGCCGACTTCCTGCGCCTTCTTCGCCGGCACCTGAATCGCCGCGACCGCCGCCGAGCAGTTGCAGGTTTTCACCCACAACCTTGAGCTTCGAGCGCTTCTGGCCGGTCTGCTTGTCATCCCATGTGTCGAGCTGCAAGCGACCTTCGATCATAACCGGACGCCCTTTTTTAATGTATTCGCCGGCGATTTCCGCCGGACGTCCCCAAAACGTGACATCCACAAAAGTCGTCTCCTCGCGCTTTTCCCCGCCTTCCGTCGTGTAATAGCGATTGACGGCGAGGCCGAGTTCCGTGACGGCGGTGCCTTTGGGGGTGTATTTGACTTCCGGATCCCGGGTGCAATTACCAAGAAGAATGACGCGATTGTATGATGCCATGATGAGGGAGGGTTGAGGGTGAAATCAGGCTGCCTTGGCGGCGGGCTTGAGCCGCTCATAATGCTGAAGATGAATAGCCGGATCAAGCTTCCAAGTCGCACGCAGACCGTCAATCTGCTCCGGCGTCGCCTGCACCAGGAAATTCACATAGAATCCCGATGTTAGTTTGCGGCTGGGATAGGCAAATTGACGCTTCTCAAGGCGCTGCACCTGCTCAATATCCGCCTTGGCGGCTTTGATCTGCTTCTCGATTGCCTCAATGATGTCATTGGCCGATTCTTCCTTGCCCTTCGTGTTGAGAACGAGGAGCACTTCATAGCGTCGTTTGGTCATAATCCTCCTTTATTGAATTCATTCATCGCCACGGCAAGCCCATTTTTTAAAATACAGGAAATTGCGGCGGCCGCACGATCGAAAACCGACGGCAGCACGTCCTCCTCATCCGGGGTGAAAACGCCCAGGACGTGATCGTGGAGGCTGACGGGCGGCGGTGGCTGGCCGATGCCGATTCGCAGGCGCGGGATGGCTTCCGTTCCGAAATGAACGATCAGGGATTCCATTCCATTGTGGGCTCCCGGGCCGCCGCCGGGGCGCAGGCGCAGCCGTCCGAACGGAAGCGAGGCATCATCAAACACAGCCAGTACACACCCGGCGGGGATTTTGTAAAAGTCCGCCATGGCGCGCGCCGGGATACCGCTGAGATTCATGAAGGAAAGCGGCTTGAGCAGCCAGGCTCCGGCGATTTTTGACACGGCGCCATCGAAGCGTTTTTCCTCATGAAACGGCTGTTCCGGACGCAGGGCATCCAAGGCGCGAAACCCGGCATTGTGCCGGGTGCGGGCGTAGCGTGCGCCCGGATTGCCGAGGCCCGTGACCAGCCAGGGAGCGGATTCGGTGCCCACCGCGCTGCGCTGCGCCTCCTAGTCCTTCTTGGCGGGTGCGTCGGACGCGCCTTCCTCGGCCTTCTTCTCGCGAATGACCTCGGGTTCCGCAGTGGCACCTTCCGTTGCGGGCGTTTCCACCGAAGTTTTGGGTTCGGAAACCAGGAAGACGGTGATGTCGCCTTCGGCCCGGTATTCGACACCCGGGAGCACGGGAAGATCCTTCACGTGCAGGGAGGCACCGATTTCGAGGTGGCTGATTTCCACGCGAATAATTTCGGGAAGATCCTTGGGAAGACATTCCACCTCGATGGAACGAAGGCTTTGCTCCAAAAGTCCGCCGAAGTTTTTCACGCCATTGGCTTCGCCGATTGGTTCGATGACGACTTCGGCAACGAGCTTCCGGTTGGTTGAAACCGCGTGGAAATCCACGTGCAGGATGGCGCGGCTGACCGGGTGGCGTTGAACCTCGTTGATGAGGGCGAGGCGCCCAGCGCCCTTTTTGTCGCCCTCGATTTCGAGATTGACCAAAATGTTTTCACCGACGGCGTGTGAGAGCAATCCGTCAATGGCGCGGCGTTCCACCTGCAAAAGGGAGGGTTCGGCGTCGCCGCCGTAGAGGATGGCTGGCACGGCTTGCTCCGCGCGCACTTTTTTAACGGCGTTGCGACCTGTGGCGATCCGGCTCGCCACCTTCAAACTGACATGTTTCGACATAGGGGCGGAGACATTACGCGGATTGTCCGTTGATTTCAAACAAAGAAGTCACGGATTCGTCGTCATGGATGCGTTTGATGCCTTCGCCCATGAGAGCGGCCACCGAGCAGACCTGGAGCGGACAGCCCGCCAGGAGGGGGCGGGGCACGCTGTCGGTGGTGATCAATTCCTTGATTTCCGAATCCCGGAGGCGCTCGGCGGCGATGTCGGTGAGAACGGCATGCGACACCATCGCGTAGATGTCCGCCGCGCCGGCGGAGCGCAGAATCTTGGCGGCGGCAAGCAAGGTTCCCGCCGTTTCGGTGATGTCATCAACAATGAGAACATTTTTCCCCTGCACTTCGCCGATGACGTATTTTGCTTCGGTCTCGCTTGCGCTGATCCGGCGTTTGACCACGATGGCGAGGTTCGCCTTCATGGCTTGTGCGTAAGCCGAGGCCATTTTGACGCCGCCGACATCGGGTGAGACGACGACAAGATCGTCGAGCTTTTTCGTTCGAAGGTATTTGATAAGCACCGGGGCGGCGTAAAGATGATCCATCGGGATGTCAAAAAATCCCTGCAACTGCTGGGCATGCAGATCCATGGTGAGGACGCGATTGACTCCGGCCGCCACGAGCAGGTTGGCCACCAGTTTGGCCGTGATGGGCACCCGGGGCTGATCCTTGCGGTCCTGTCGTGCGTAGCCGAAAAATGGGATGACTGCCGTGATGCGAGCGGCGCTGGCGCGGCGGGCGGCGTCCACCATGATCAGCAACTCCATGAGGTTGTGATTGGCGGGCGGGCAGGTGGGTTGGATGATGAACACATCGCGTCCGCGAATGTTTTCATTGATTCGCACGAAGCTTTCCCCGTCGGGAAATGTGGTGACGGTTGTGTCCACCAGCGAGACGCCCGTGTAGCCCGCGATTTCCCGCGCAAGTTCCGGGTGGGCCGATCCGGCGAGCAGTTTCATTTCAAATTTGTCGTGGGACATGAGGAGGCAAGGTTCGGCGACACGGGGCCTGTCTTGCAATTGCAAAAACAGCGGGTTCGGTGAAGAATTGCAAAATGATGAGTTCGCAGGTTGTGTCATTGCCTGATCCACGGGAGGTTCTCGC
>JACTMZ010000003.1 GCA_014584375.1 Verrucomicrobiota bacterium
TCACCCGAACTCATTCCGCAGCCACCTCCGGAGTTTCCTTTGCGATTCCGTATTGAAAACAAAATCCGCATTGCCTCTCCGGGAGTGATTCGCATGAATCAACGCATTGTTCCCATCGGCTCCAATGTCATCCTGCCCCGCATGGGCGTTGCCTTTGTTTTGCCCGTGGATTTTGACCGTGTGCGATATTTTGGACTTGGCCCCCGGGAAAATTGTGCGGATCGCAAAAGCGCCGCGCATCCGGGTGTCCATGAAAGCTCCGTCGCCGGCATGTTGACGCCCTATGCCAAGCCGCAGGACTGTGGAAATCGCGGGGATGTTCGATGGATCGAGATTTTTGGAAGCCGGGGAAACGGACTCCGCATTGACGCCGCCACGCCCCTTTTTGCATCAGTCCTGCCTTATTCGCAGATGGAACTCATGACGACCTCTCATGCGCACAAACTACCGACGCCTGACAAAACCGTTTTAAGCCTCGATGCAAAACAACTGGGCATTGGCGGGGCAAGCTGCGGACCGCCGCCCATGGAGCGCGACTGGGTGCGGACAGATCCGGTGGAATTCGAGTTTTCGATCTCTCCGATTTCAAAATCATGACGGCACCGCATCCCGATCAAACACACGTATTTTTTGCAGATGAATTTTAGACCGAACTTGACGCTGATTAAAATATAAAATAAATTAGAAATATTAAGCAATATTATGACGACTTCATTTCCCCGTAAGGTGACTCAGAAAGATGTCGCTCGTGCATCCGGAGTGTCCCAAGCATTGGTTTCATTGGTTTTGGGAAAAAAGGCGAGTGATCAGGTTTCGGAGGAAAGCCGGGCGCGGATTACGGAAGTGGCGGAACGCCTGGGCTACCGCACCCGCAAGGATCAACGTCAGCGGAGCAATTTGCTGGCGTTTATTTATCCCGAAGTCAAGCGGATCGGACATCACAACGAATGGCTGTTTAAATCCAGTGAAGATTTTTATAACCGCATGCGACTGCGGCTCGAGGAGGCCGCCCAGTCGCGCGGTTATGCTTTGATGTCCTATGACTCCTCGCATCCGCAAAAGCTCACCGAGTGGTTGAGCGAGTGGGATATCAAGGGCGTGTTTTGGAATGATGAGGCCAAGAATTTGGGGGAGTGGATCCATAAGCGGCTGCCGCTGGTGCAGATTGATCGAAATCTGATTGAAGGGGCGGATTCGGTGATGACCGATCAGGCGGATATGATCAAGCTGGCAATGAGGCACCTGGTCGCCAAAGGACATCGCCGGATCGCATTTCTGTCAAAAACTCCGCTGGGTGATGCCTTGTCCGTAAAACGCATCCGCGCCTATGCGGACTTTGTGGAGTCGGCCGGATTGGAATCGTATGATTACAGTTCCCAGTTGGGGGCGGACATCGGGCGCCTTGATCAATTGGTGGAAATATTTGCATCCACCCATGGCCAACGCCCCACGGCTTTGATCGCGCCGGATGCCTATGCGCTGCTGATCCAGAGCGGGTTGTTGCAGCGTGGAGGCGCCTTGCCGGACGATTTGAGCATTGTGGGAATAGACAATATTTCGGCGTGTGATTTCAGTCATCCAACCCTGACGTCTGTGGATGGAAATTACGAGGAGGTCATGCAAAGCGCGATGTCGTTGATGGAGGATCGTTTGCAAAATCCCAAGCGATCCTGCCGTAAAATTGAAATCGGCCCCAAACTTTTTGAGCGGAATTCGGTTGTGGACGCCGATGCCGGGACAAAGCCGCGTGGTCGAGAAATTCATGCATGAGAATGCGACAAGTCCGGGGTGTCATTTGACCGCCGCACCGCCATGCAGGCGATTTCACGGCGCTGCGACCGCATCGGCTTTTTCCCTGATTGAACTTCTTGTCGTACTTGCAATAGCGGGAGTTTTGCTGGCGATATTTCTCCCGGCGGCAAGTGGATTTGTGCAAAAGGGTCAAAATGCCAAATGTCTGGGGAATCTGCGCACCATCTCCACCGGACTTCAAATGTATATAGCCGACAAAGGGTACTATCCCGGCGCCAGTCCGGAGGAAGGCAACTCCTGGGAGAATGTGCTGGCGGATTATATTCAACCGGGAAATCCCTATGATCAAATTAATCCGCCGCCCAATTGGCTGCGTTGTCCGTCGCGCAGGGGATGTCCGGAGAACACCTTTGTGGGAGCGGTTTCCTATGGTTACAATTATGCCGGGTTTGGTGATCAGCCTCCCGGGCAACGATGGGATGAACCGGGCAATTCCTATATGAAAATTTATTGGCATGTTCGCCCTTCCCAGGTGCAGGAACCTTCGAAGGTTTTGATTATCGGGGAATCGGCGGACGATGGCATGGGAGCCGCCGACTGGCAGCACCGCTTTCTCTATAATGCTGAGAATCACCCCTATCAGGCCCGACGCCATGATGGGAGCGGCAATTATCTCTATGCGGACGGGCATATCGAAACCATGTCTCCCGCAGAGCTGGCTCAAAAAATCAGGGATACCAGTCGCAATATTTGGTTTCCGTTCCGACCTTGAAAATTTATGAACATGAAATTTGTATTCATTCGGCTCCTGACGATCCTTGCCGCCGGTTTTGCGGGATCACTTTGCACCGCCACAGCGGCGAGTCCGCAGAAAACCGTTGTTTTTTATGATCCGCTGTCAAAGACGGCGAATTTGGCGGATGCTTTGAAGAAGGAAGGTTGGACGCCGGTTGTTGACAGTGCTCCGCGTGGTGAAAACCTGGGTAAATTGCTGAAGGATCGCCCCAAGGCGCTTTGTATTTGGAGCCCGGAGAGCAATGACATTCCTGCGGATGAATGGACGCGGGAAATCGCCGCCTATGTGCGAAGGGGTGGAACGGTTTTTATTTCGTCACACGGAGAACTGAATTTGTCCACGTATTTTCCCGATGAGGATTGTGCGGTGCGTTGGAGCGGATGGGATGTGGATGAAGAACGCAAATCCACTTTTGTAAAGGAGGGTGATTGGCTCCGACTCCCCAATAGCATGGGGAAAATTTTTTCCAATGGAATTTCGCCGTCATCCGGCTATGACCCTCTTTCCGATGGTTGGACTGTTTTTGCGAAAATGCGCATGGCAAACGGAGAGGAGTTTCCCTACCTCCTATCCAAAACCTATGGGAAGGGCGTCATTGTGCTGACAAGCTCCGATTTGGGAATGTCCGGCGGCTATGAAATGTTTGGCTCCGACAATATTCCGCAGGCGGCACTGTTAATTAATCAGTTGTTACACCAATAAGGACACTGTATAGGGCGTGTGCCTCGCTGTAAATTTTTGACTGCTGATTTTAAAAATTAAAAACGACATGAAAATTGGAGCTCTTGTTGATTCATTGCAACTTCCGCTTGAAGAAGGCTTGGAGAAAGCCGCCGAGCTGGGATTGGACGGCGTTCAAATGCACGTGGCCGCCGGCAAAAATCCGATTTGGGAAATGACCGATACCGGGATTGCCCGCCTGCGGGAAAAATGCAGGTCGTTGGGCGTCGAAATTTCCGCAACCTGCGGTGATTTGGGAGGACATGGATTTGAGCGGCCCGATGAAAATGCGACGCGCATTCCGCAGATGCGCCGGGTGATTGACGTCACCAACGCATTGGGTTGTAAAATCGTCACGACACACATAGGCGTCGTTCCCGCCGATCGGGATTGCCCGCAATACAAGGTGATGTGCTCGGCCTTGGCGGAAATTGGAAATTATGCGGAG